>JBEGTQ010000159.1:0-11294 GCA_041179305.1 Pseudomonadota bacterium
TTCTATACCTCGGCTGACTCGGTATTTCAGATTGCCTGCCATGAAGAAACATTTGGTCTGGATCGTTTGTATGCGTTGTGTGAAATTGCCCGCGAAGAGCTGACTGAAGGTGGTTACAATATTGGCCGCGTCATCGCGCGCCCGTTCATCGGTGATAATCCGGGTAACTTCCAGCGTACCGGCAACCGCCATGATCTGGCCGTTGAACCGCCAGCGCCCACCATGTTGAAAAAACTGGTGGATGAGAAGGGCGGTGACGTCGTTTCTATCGGTAAAATTGCTGATATCTATGCACATGTGGGTATCACGCAAAAAGTGAAAGCCACGGGTCTGGATGCGCTGTTTGACGCCACGATAGAACAGATGAAGAAAGCAGGTGACAACACCATTGTATTCACTAACTTTGTTGATTTTGACTCCTCTTACGGCCACCGTCGTGATGTTGCGGGTTATGCCGCTGCGCTGGAGTTGTTCGATCGTCGCCTGCCAGAGTTGATGGCATTGGTAAAAGAAGATGACATCCTGATCTTGACTGCTGACCACGGTTGCGACCCAACCTGGACGGGTACTGACCATACTCGTGAGCACATTCCGGTGCTGGTATACGGTCCGAAAGTTAAACCATGTTCGTTGGGGCATCGTAAGACCTTTGCCGATATTGGCCAGACGGTGGCGTCATATTTCGATCTGTCCCCAATGGATTACGGTAAGAATATGCTGTAAGGCTAAGCTGAGCGTGTCATTTTGGGATTGGGCAGTGCTAAAAATCCTCGCGTACTTCGTGTACGCTCCGGTTTGCACCCAAACTGCCTGTGCTCATCTATGCCTTCTAAATGATAGAATTCTACTGAATTGGGATTGTAAGGAAGCACTAATAGTTCGGTAATGTAAATTTTAATTATCTGATTTATAAGGAAATTTATTGTGACAACACCACATATTAATGCTGAAATGGGCGATTTCGCAGATGTTGTACTGATGCCAGGGGATCCGCTGCGTGCGAAGCATATCGCAGAAACCTTTCTGCAAGATGTGAAACAAGTGAATGAGGTGCGTGGCATGTTAGGCTTTACCGGTACTTATAAAGGCCGCAAAATCTCCGTTATGGGGCACGGTATGGGTATCCCGTCCAGCTCCATTTACGCGAAAGAATTGATCACTGATTTTGGTGTGAAAAAAATTATCCGCGTGGGTTCATGTGGTGCGGTACGTGCCGACGTGAAACTGCGTGATGTGGTTATCGGCCTGGGGGCTTGTACCGATTCCAAAGTAAATCGCCAGCGCTTTAAAGATCACGACTATGCGGCGATTGCTGATTTTGATATGACGCGCAATGCTGTTGATGCGGCAAAAGCGAAAGGTATTGATGTCAGGGTGGGTAACCTCTTCTCTGTTGATCTGTTCTACACACCAGACCCACAAATGTTTGATGTGATGAATAAATACGGCATTTTGGGGGTGGAAATGGAAGCTGCGGGTATCTATGGTGTTGCCGCAGAGTTCGGCGCGAAAGCCCTGACTATTTGTACCGTGTCTGACCATATCCTTACCGGTGAAAAAAACACCGCAGCGGAGCGCCAGACTACCTTCAATGACATGATTGAAATTGCGTTAGAATCAGTGCTGCTGGGCGATAAAGAGTAATCCTGCCTTAAGTGTTTCTCTCTTCAGCGGTAGGGATCTTTGCCGCTGAATTTATTTATACCTATACCCAGGTTATTGCAAGATGCAGCCGGCGGCAATTGAGCGAAGCTTCCTGCATTTTGCGGGGCGACGAATAAAAATCACTTCAGTGATGCCGTAATACTATTTATCGTCAGGTTTTTTGTCTGATTCAACCGTTTCATCCTCACTTTCATCTTCTTTTACCGGCGTATTGGCAGTAAGCAGATAAGGTGATTGCTGCCAGCGGCTGCGGCGGCCTTGCAGCAAGGTGCGAGCCAGAATGATCCCCACGGCAAGCGCGAGCAGAATCATCAGACGCAGCAAATTGGTGGTGTTATCCACCTGCTTAGATTCAGTCGCCAAAACGTGGGTGTCCAGCGTCATGCGTAGAAAGCCAGCAGGCTCACTCTTACCGGGTATCAGCTCAACGATTTGATGGTTGAAATAACTGCCGGGGCGTTTACCATCCAGTGCCAGCCGGTTGCGAACTTTTATGTTCTCTCCAGCGCTGGCGACTAACGTACCGTCAAGCTGATACACACTGGCATCCAATATGCGGCTTGACTGTGTCAGTTGCTGAAGGATAGCGCTCACTTTCTGGCTATCGACATTGTTATCACCGTTGTCCATGATGGGCGACAGGCTGAAGCTGACTTGTTTAGCCAGCGTTTTTGCCAGTTCTTCAACTTGTTGCGAGCGGGACAATTGATGACTGAGGCTGAAATAGGATACACCTTGCATCAGAAAAACCAATAATGCCAGGCAAATCAGAATAATAGCAGTGCGGTGCAATCGGAATTTTAATTTAGCCTTAGCCATGCAGGTTCCTTGCCGAATTTGATGACTTTAATGTTGCCAGAAGCAAGGGCAATAGGATAGCTTGATGCGTTGTTTTACCCTTCATCTTTTGTGCTGCTATGGTGTTGGCTCCCAGGCATTTTGTGAACCAACCTCCGGAGAATTTGCTCAGTTGCCGCTTTGCTGTAACGTGAAAGTTATTGGGTATATATTGCTGAATCTGGGTTTTTACAGGAGTAGTTTATGTCTAATAGTCTGACCTATTGCGATCTCCCCGCAGAGATCTATCAATGGCCGGGTCTGCCACTTTCTCTCAGTGGCGATGAAGTGATGCCGCTGGATTATAGTGCCGATCATACAGGTTGGCTGTTGTACGGCAGAAAACTGGATAAAAAGCGTATTACTGACTTTCAGCGCCAACTTGGTGTGGCAATAGTGATTGTTTTTGCCTGGTGTGTGGAAGATTACCAAGTGATCCGTTTGGCGGGCAGCCTGACGCCACGCATTAAAACACTCGCGGATGACTGCGGCCTTGATGTCGCCTCCTTGGGAGCCATTCCGCATTTACGTACCCCCGGTCTGCTGGTGATGGATATGGATTCAACCGCAATCCAAATCGAATGTATTGATGAAATTGCCAAATTGGCTGGTGTGGGCGAAGAGGTGGCAGCAGTCACCGAACGCGCAATGCAAGGTGAGCTGAATTTCTCCGCCAGCCTGCGCCAGCGGGTAGCGACTCTGAAAGGGGCTGACGCCAATATCTTAAAGCAAGTGCGGGATGAGCTGCCCTTGATGCCGGGGCTAACCAGTCTGGTGCGTAAACTTCAGGCGCTGAATTGGCACGTGGCTATCGCGTCCGGCGGTTTTACTTATTATGCTGAATACCTGCGCGACAAGCTGTGTTTGGTCGATGTGGTTGCCAATGAGCTTGAAATCAAAGATGGCAAGCTGACTGGTTTTGTGTTGGAGCCGATTGTCGATGCACAATATAAAGCGGATACATTGCTCAAGTTGGCGGAAAAACTGAATATTCCGATCGCCCAAACCGTGGCTATCGGTGATGGTGCCAATGATCTAAAAATGATACAGGCCGCCGGATTAGGTTTGGCTTTCCACGCTAAGCCGAAGGTTTACGCCAAAGCGAAGGTGGCAATCCGTCACGGTGATTTGCTGAGTGTGTTGTGTATTTTAACGGGTAGCTTAAAACAGGAAGAAAGATAAGCCGCAGCGGTGTTAGCTTGGTTCACGCACCGGAATCACTTACTTGAGTAAGCTCATCGGGATGCGTTCGCTTGCTGCCTACCTGTAACTAACTCCAATTACTTCGGCAATTTTTATTATTAAATTGAGGTGAAACGTGGCTAAAGCGCTAAAACGGGCATTTGTCTGTAATGAGTGTGGTGCCGATTATCCGCGCTGGCAGGGGCAGTGCAGCGCCTGTAATGCCTGGAATGCTATTACTGAGATTCGGCTGGCAGCGGCAACGTCATCGTCACGAAATGAACGTTTTGGTGGCTATGCCGGTGATGCGGGTGTTAGCCGGGTACAGAAACTCTCAGACATCAGTCTGGATGAATTGCCACGCTTCTCAACCGGTTTTCTCGAGTTTGATCGGGTGTTGGGCGGTGGTGTGGTGCCTGGTAGCGCCATTCTGATTGGGGGTAACCCCGGTGCAGGTAAAAGTACTTTGCTACTGCAAACGCTCTGCAAGTTGTCTGAAAACATGAAAACCCTGTATGTCACCGGCGAGGAGTCGTTGCAGCAGGTGGCGATGCGTGCGCACCGTCTGGGGTTACCCACTGCGAGCCTGAATATGCTGTCAGAAACCAGCATTGAGCAAATTTGCCTGATTGCTGAGCAAGAGCAGCCACGCCTGATGGTGATTGACTCCATTCAGGTGATGCATATGGCGGATATCCAATCATCACCGGGCAGTGTGGCACAAGTGCGCGAAACGGCGGCCTATCTCACCCGGTTTGCCAAAACCCGAGGTGTTGCCATTATCATGGTTGGCCATGTGACCAAAGATGGTTCACTGGCGGGGCCGAAAGTGCTGGAACACTGTATTGACTGCTCTGTGATGCTTGACGGCGACGGCGATAGCCGTTTTCGCACTCTGCGCAGCCACAAAAACCGCTTTGGTGCGATCAATGAATTAGGCGTCTTTGCGATGACTGAACAAGGTCTGCGGGAGGTCAGTAACCCGTCGGCTATTTTCCTCAGCCGTGGTGATGAAGTGACCGCGGGGAGTTCCGTGATGGTGGTGTGGGAAGGGACTCGCCCACTGTTGGTAGAGATTCAGGCGCTGGTGGATCACTCAATGATGTCTAACCCACGCCGGGTAGCGGTTGGGCTGGAGCAAAACCGGCTGGCAATTTTGCTGGCGGTACTGCATCGCCACGGGGGATTGCAGATGTCGGATCAAGACGTATTCGTCAATGTGGTTGGTGGTGTGAAAGTTACTGAAACCAGTGCTGACCTGGCGTTGCTGATGTCGTTGGTGTCCAGTTTACGTGATCGCGCGTTACCACAGGATCTGGTGGTATTTGGCGAGGTCGGGTTGGCTGGGGAGATTCGCCCGGTGCCCAGTGGTCAGGAGCGCATCTCCGAGGCCGCCAAGCACGGGTTTAAACGTGCTATTGTGCCTTATGCTAATATGCCCAAGAAGCCGTTAGCCAATATGCAGGTATTCGGTGTTAAAAAACTGGCCGATGCCTTGGCGGTTTTGGAAGATTTATAACGAGTTATACTTATTTAGTCGTGTTCATCTTGCCGCATGCTGTGTTATTTTTGTTTAGCGCACTAAACAAGGAGGCGGTATGCTGCAGTTCGACTATCTCAAAACGGCAATTAAGCAAAAAGGCTGTACTTTACAGCAGGTGGCTGAAGCCAGCGGCATGACTAAAGGTTATTTAAGCCAGCTACTCAACGACAAAATCAAAAGCCCGAGTGCGCAAAAACTTGAAGCATTACACCGTTTTCTCGAACTTGAATTCCCACGTCGCGAGAAAAAAGTTGGCGTGGTGTTTGGTAAATTTTACCCGTTGCATACCGGCCATATCTATTTAATCCAACGCGCTTGTAGCCAGGTTGATGAGCTACACATTATTCTCTGCTACGATGAACCCCGTGATCGCGAGCTGTTCGAAAACAGTTCGATGTCACAGCAACCGACCGTCAGTGATCGCCTGCGTTGGCTGTTGCAAACCTTTAAGTATCAGAAAAATATTCATATTCATTCGTTTGATGAACACGGCATTGAGCCATATCCCCACGGCTGGGATGTTTGGAGCCGTGGCGTGAAAAAGTTCATGAATGAGAAGGGGATTGTCCCCAGTTTTATCTACTCCAGCGAAAGTCAGGATGCGCCGCATTATGATGAGCAATTTGGTATCGAAACTATTCTTATTGACCCGCAGCGTTCGTTTATGAACATCAGTGGCCGCCAGATCCGCCGCGATCCCTTCCGCTATTGGGAGTATATTCCGACTGAAGTGAAGCCTTTTTTTGTACGCACTGTGGCGATCCTTGGCGGTGAATCCAGTGGTAAATCCACGTTAGTCAATAAATTAGCCAATATTTTTAATACCACCAGTGCGTGGGAGTATGGGCGGGATTATGTCTTTTCTCATCTGGGCGGCGATGAGATGGCACTGCAATATTCTGATTACGATAAGATCGCGCTGGGGCAGGCACAGTACGTCGATTTTGCCGTGAAATACGCTAATAAAGTGGCTTTTATCGATACTGATTTTGTTACCACACAGGCATTCTGCAAAAAGTATGAGGGCAAAGAACACCCGTTCGTGCAGGCACTGATTGATGAATACCGTTTTGATTTGGTTATTTTGTTGGAAAATAATACCCCCTGGGTCGCCGATGGGTTGCGCAGCCTCGGCAGTGACCGTGACCGTAACTCTTTTCAATGTTTGCTGGAGCAGATGTTGCACAGTAATAACATTGAATACATCCATGTTGAATCGGCAGATTATGATACCCGCTTCCTGCGCTGCGTTGAGCTGGTGCAGCAATTACTGGCCGCAGATCTGCAACGCCTCGCCCGCTCTTCCTTATCAGGGGCTGGATGAAACTCATGGTGATATCAACCTGTTATAGCCGTATCATCCCCCTTCAAGATGCAGGCGTGTTGGCCGCCTTTACTCATCCCAGTCACTGACTTGAATGAGCGTTTGGTGTTGCGTTCAGTTGCCGCCTGGCTGCATCTTGAAGTAATTTGGGTCTACATTTTTCGTCTGAGTAAGTCATTTTTCTGAACTGACTTAGATCAAAGACTACTTGGTCATCTTCTTATACTTGATTCGGTGAGGTTCCAGTGCTTCGGCACCGAGAGTACGTTTCTTCCACTCTTCGTATTCAGTAAAGTTACCTTCGAAGAAAGCCACTTTACCTTCATCTTGATAATCAATGAGGTGAGTGGCAATTCGGTCAAGGAACCAACGGTCATGGGAAATAACCATTGCGCAACCGGGGAACTCGAGCAAGGCGTTTTCCAACGCACGTAGAGTTTCAATATCCAGATCGTTGGTTGGTTCATCGAGCAGCAACATGTTGCCGCCAGCCTGCAGCAGTTTAGCCAAATGGATGCGGCCACGCTCACCACCGGACAGCTCACCAACCCGTTTGCCTTGATCAACACCTTTAAAGTTAAAGCGGCCGACATAAGCACGGCTTGGAATTTCAACGTTGCCGATCTTCATGATGTCCTGGCCACCAGAGACTTCTTCCCACACGGTTTTGCTGTCATTCATGTTGTCACGGAACTGATCAACCGAGGCCAATAGCACGCTATCACCCAACGAAATCGTACCGGAATCAGGCTGTTCCTGACCAGACAACATGCGGAATAGTGTTGACTTACCGGCGCCATTCGGCCCGATGATCCCAACGATGGCACCTTTCGGTAACGTAAAGGTCAGATCATCAATCAAGAGGCGGTCGCCATAAGACTTACTCAGGTGTTCCACTTCCAGCACTTTATCGCCTAAGCGTGGGCCTGGTGGAATGAACAATTCACTGGTTTCATTACGTTTTTGATATTCAACGCTGTTAAGTTCTTCAAAGCGAGCCAGACGGGCTTTGCCTTTCGCCTGACGGCCTTTTGGATTCTGACGAACCCACTCCAGCTCTTTCTCAATCGACTTGCGGCGTGCGGCTTCGGAAGAGGCTTCCAACGCCAGACGGGCATTTTTTTGCTCCAGCCATGAGGAGTAGTTGCCTTCCCACGGAATGCCTTCGCCACGATCCAACTCCAGAATCCAGCCCGCAACGTTATCGAGGAAGTAACGGTCATGGGTGATGGCGACAACAGTACCTTCGTAGTCGTGCAGAAAACGCTCCAACCAGGCCACGGATTCGGCATCCAGGTGGTTGGTTGGTTCATCCAGCAGCAACATGTCTGGTTTTTCGAGCAACAGGCGGCAAATCGCAACACGGCGGCGTTCACCACCGGACAGAGTGGCGATCTTTGCATCCCACGGTGGCAAACGCAAAGCATCTGCAGCGCGCTCTAACTGGTTATCCAGATTATGGCCGTCATGGGATTGAATAATTGCTTCCAGCTCACCTTGTTCTTTTGCCAGTTTATCAAAATCAGCATCGGGATCGGCATACAGCGCATAAACCTCGTCCAGACGGGTCAGTGCGTGTTTAACCTCGCCAACCGCCTCTTCAACCGACTCGCGTACGGTTTGCTCAAGATTTAGCTTAGGTTCCTGTGGCAGGTAACCAATCTTGATCCCCGGTTGTGGGCGAGCTTCGCCTTCAATATCGGTATCGATACCCGCCATGATGCGCAATAGGGTAGATTTACCTGAGCCGTTAAGACCCAGTACACCAATTTTTGCACCAGGGAAGAAACTCAGGGAGATGTTTTTCAGAATATGTCGTTTCGGCGGAACGACTTTGCCGACGCGATGCATGGAATAGACGTATTGAGCCACGTTGCGCTAACCCTCGCTATAATTGGTTTTTATGATGCCCCACTCTTGGCGTGAGGCAGTATGGGCATTGATGCCTAATTTTGCATTTAGTAACACAGGCTGGCCAGCATTATGATCCGGCATCCAATCACCGTAGACGCTAAACAGCATTTGTGCCGAGGTGTGCCTCATTTGCATTGCAGCAGATGAAGAAGTGCCACAACGGATAACGACCAACACGCAAAAGTATGGCGCGATTGGTATGCATTTCGATGTCGCAGTTTAGCCCGTTTCACGATACGATCCCAGCGATCACCAAATGCTGCACAAATCTGTTGGATTTGCAGGTTATCCAGTGGCAGCGTTGTTACACACGGTGGCGAAAGCTTTTTAACGTGCGCACGACTGGCCGAACTAGTTGCAGTTGCAGTTGCAGTCAGCAACATTGCGATAAGTAAAGTACAGTAGCCAACAACCAGTGAGGAAACAGTAAACATGGGCAAGTGGCGATATCTGGCGATTGGTGTGTGTCTGGTGACGACTTCAGAAGTGGTATTCGCTGACAACATTGGTGCCCAACGGCAACGTTATCAGCAAGTTAAACAGGCCTGGGACAGTAATCAGATGGATATTGTGATGCAACTGATGCCGACGTTGCGCGATTATCCTCTGTATCCTTATCTGGAATATCGTCGCTTGACGCAAGACCTGAGCCAGGTAAGTGCGGCACAAGTGAATGATTTTATGAGTCGCAATCCAACGTTGCCGCCAGCGCGTTCACTGTCATCCCGTTTTATTAATGAACTGGCCCGCCGCGAAGATTGGCGCGGGTTGCTGACATTCAGCCAGCAGGCACCAAAGGCCGCGGCTGCCCGTTGTAACTATTATTATGCCAAATGGGCCACCGGCGAACAGTCGGTGGCCTGGAGGGGCGCCAGCGAAATTTGGCTGAATGGCCAGACACTACCCAGCAGTTGCAATAAATTATTCAGTGTCTGGCAACAAGCCGGGCATCAGACGCCGTTGTTAACACTGGCACGGATGAAGCTCGCCCTGAAAGAGGGCAATGCCAGTCTGGTGAGTTACTTACTTAAGCAACTACCAACGGATTACCAAACTATGGGAACGGCATTGGCGGAACTGCAAAGTGATCCTGGCAGTGTTGAGCGTTTCGCGCGTACTGTCGGGCCGACAGATTTTACCCGTTCTGCAACCACCATTGCTTTTGCCCGCCTGGCGCGTCAGGACGCAGGAAACGCGCAGGCAATGATCCCGACACTGGCGCGGCTGCAAAAGATGAGCGACAGCGAAAAACAGGAGCTGGCACAAACCGTCGCCTGGCGTCTGATGGGGGCGAGTGCGACCTATGATCAGGCCAGGTGGCGCGATCAGGTCATTTTGCGCAGCCATTCCACCCCCTTACTCGAACGCCGTATTCGTATGGCACTGGGCAGTGGCGATCGTCGAGGGCTAGCGGCGTGGTTGGCTCGCTTACCGGCAGAGGCACAAAGTAAAGATGAATGGCGTTACTGGCGTGCTTCACTGCTACTGGAGCAAGACAAGAAACCTGAGGGCGAAGCAATGCTGCGTAGCCTGATGCGAGAACGTGGCTTCTATCCAATGGTCGCTGCTCAAAAACTGGGTGTGCCTTACCCTATTAATGTTGAAGTAGCGGCCAAACCGGATGCATCTATCGCACAGCGGCCTGAAATTGCCAGGGTGCGCGAGTTGATGTATTGGAACATGGATAATCTGGCACGCAACGAATGGCGCTATTTGGTTGTCAGCCGTAGCAAGCCGGAGCAGGAAGCCCTGGCACGTTACGCCTTTAATCAGAAGTGGGCGGATCTTAGCGTACAGGCAACGATCGTGGCTAAACTGTGGGATCATCTGGAGGAGCGTTTCCCACTGGCATGGACGAAAGAGTTCCATCAGGCTACCGAAGGCAAAGGGATCACACCAAGTTATGCGATGGCGATTGCCCGTCAGGAAAGTGCCTGGAATCCGAAAGCACAATCACCGGTTGGAGCCGCAGGCCTGATGCAAGTGATGCCGCGCACTGCCGCGCATACGGTAAAACTCAATAATATCAGTGGCTATGTTAATAGCAGTCAGCTGCTGGATCCGGTGACAAACATCGAGATCGGCACCCGTTATCTTGAAGAGGTTTATCAGCAGTTTGGGCGCAACCGTATCTTATCCAGCGCAGCCTATAATGCAGGCCCATCAAGGGTTAACACTTGGTTGGGAAACAGTGCGGGGCAGGCTGATGCTGTGGCATTCATTGAAAGCATCCCTTTCTCTGAAACCCGCACTTATGTGAAGAACGTGCTGGCTTACGATGCTTTTTATCGGCACTTTATGTATCGCCCGGCGAAGGTGCTCAGTGATGCGGAGTGGCAAAGGCGTTACTGATTGATCTGCTGTTGTGTTATGCTACTGTACTAGTTAAATGGTATAGCGGCATATTCTTCTTACTTTGGGTATATATCATGAACACACCCTCGTTGGCCGACGAAAAGCAAATATCTAACTCATCTGATATCCAAAACTCGGTTAATACTCTTCCCACGGCTGATCCAGCTTTATCCCCTGAAGATAATCAGCACTGGTTGAGCTTTGTTACGTTGCTGCAAAACGCCATTGCGCAAGATCTTCACTTACCGTTGCTGCAATTGATGCTGACACCTGATGAGCGCACTGCTTTGGGTACCAGAGTGCGAATTATTGAAGCGTTAATGCGCGGGGAATTGAGCCAGCGTGAACTAAAAAACCAGTTGGGCGCGGGTATTGCGACCATCACTCGTGGTTCTAACAGCTTAAAAACTGCCTCATCACACTTGAAGAGCTGGCTTGAGGATCAATTGCTGGCAGACAAAAATTAAGCTCAAT
>JBEGTQ010000160.1:0-29657 GCA_041179305.1 Pseudomonadota bacterium
AATTGATGAAAAAGAGCGATAAACAGTGAAATAATCTTGGTTAATTAATTATTTATTCATATATAACATGATATTAATTATTTTCTATCAAATAATATGCTTTAGTATTCAACATCATTATCGATTGATAATGCATTAATATTGGAATCAATAGTGTTTATTTATTCATCAAATCAACGATACAGCGCAGATATAAATGAATCAGGCGTCGTATTTGGGATAAAGAAGCCTGCCGTGGCGTCACCGCGTAAGCAGGGGGCGCAGTTCTTAGGCTATGACTTCTTGATACCGGTGATACGGCACCATTCTTCTTTCTCGGCCATCGGATCGAGGGTAAATTTATCCTCATAGGCCTGCGCTACACCAACGGCCTGAGTCGCCAGTACGCCCGACAGCCCTAAGTGGCCGCCTGCAGTGGGCAGCACGCTTATCAGCGGAGCCAGCTCTCGCAATGGGCCTGCCAGAATATTAGCGACGACCACGTCAGCAGATAAGCCTGCTGGCTGGTCTTTGGCGAGATACAGCGCCAGACGCTCTGAAACGCCGTTACGTTGCGCGTTATCACGGCTGGCTTGAATGGCCTGCGGATCGATGTCGATGCCAATAGCGTGCGCTGCACCGAGTTTTAGCGCAGCAATTGCCAGAATACCGGAACCACAACCGAAATCGATGACGGTTTTACCCGCCAGGCTGAGGCCATCAAGCCATTGCAGACACAACGCTGTGGTCGGATGGGTACCCGTACCAAACGCCAGACCGGGGTCAAGCATCACGTTGACTGCGGTTGGATCGGGCACATCACGCCAGCTTGGGCAAATCCACAGGCGTTCGCCAAAACGCATTGGGTGGAAATTATCCATCCATTCACGTTCCCAATCTTTATCTTCCAGTTGTTCAACCTTATGGATAAAGCCTTTACCAAGCTGCGGGTTATATTCCAGCATGGTAATCACTTGTGCCATATCGGTTTCGGCATCATACAGGCCAAGCACATCAGTATCGCCCCACAGACGTGTTTCGCCCGGCAACGGTTCAAATACCGGATTGTCATGGGTATCCTGAAAAGTGACAGACACCGCGCCACTGTCAATTAGGGCGTCGCCAAGGGATTCGGCCTGATTGCCCGTCGTGTTTAACTTTAGTTGGATCCAAGGCATAACAACTCTCTCAAAAGCTCATTTTATCGTGTCATAACCAAGATAAATGGGCTGATATAATTAATAACGATTTATTTAGTGCTGGCACTTACCGGCTGTTGCGTAGGTGCTCTGTCACCAAACTGGTTACCGATATAAAACGCCAGCAGATTGAGCACCAGCGACGGTACTATAGGGTGTAGACCGGCTATCTTAAGGTCGAAACTGGCTAATACCGTATAGCATATCGCACCGATAATCATTGAGCTAAGTGCACCCTGAGCATTGGCCCGCTCCCAGTAAAGCCCCAGCACCAATGGCCAGAGGAATACGGCCTCCAGGCCACCAAAGGCCAGCAGGTTCAGCCAAATAATCATTTCTGGTGGCCGCCACGCAGCAAGCAGCAGTAACAGCCCGAGGAGCAGTGTCGATAAGCTGGAAATACGTGCCAATTTGCGTTTATTTTTTAACTCTTCCGGCCACAGATTCAGGTATAAATCTTTTACAATAGTGGCAGAAGATTGCAGTAACTGGGCGTTAATGGTTGACATGATTGCGGCCATCGGCGCAGCCAGAAAGATCCCGGCGGCAAACGGTGGCAGCACGGTGATCATCAGCGTTGGGATCACCTGATCCGGGATCTTCAGATCTGGCAGGATCGCCCGCCCTAACGCACCGGCCAAATGCATACCGAACATCAGGATTGCCATTACAATGGTACCGAGGATAATACCGCGATGCACCGCTTTGCTGTCACGATAAGAAATACAGCGAACAGCAGTATGTGGCAGGCCAATCACGCCAAAGCACACCAAGATCCAGAATGACGCCATAAACGGTAGATCAAGGATCTTATCACCGCCTTGTGGGGAAACGAGTGCAGGATCAATATATTGCAGGGTTTCAACTGCTTTATGTAGCCCGCCTGCGGCATGGATCACCGCCACTAGCAGCAGAAGGGTGCCAACGAGCATCACCAGCCCTTGCAAAGCATCGTTCAGCACACTGGCGCGGAAGCCGCCAAAAGAGGTGTATAACGCGATGCTGATACCGAAGAATAATAAGCCGGTATCGTAAGGAATGCCCGCTGCCGTTTCCAGCAAGCGTGCGCCACCAATAAATTGCACTGTCATAGCGCCGACAAACGCCACCAACAGGCTGATACTGGCCAGCCATACCAATAACCTGCTCTGATAGCGGGCATACAGCATATCGTTGAGGGTTACGGCGTTATAGCGGCGCGCCAAAATGGCAAATTTCTTGCCCAGAACACCCAGCGATAGCCACACCGCAGGTAACTGGATCATCGCCAGTAATACCCAGCCCAAACCGTATTTATAGGCTGCACCGGGTCCGCCAATAAACGAACTGGCACTGATATAGGTGGCCGTCAGCGTCATTGCCAGAACAAAGCCGCCCATCGAGCGGTTGCCAATGAAATACTCGTTGAGAAATTTTCCTGTTTGTCGGCGGGTGTAGGCATACACGGATAAACCAAATACCATGACCAAATAGCCCACCAATGGCAGGACAACATCAGTTTTCATTGTCGTCTTCCAGTGAGATATCGCGGAAGATAAAACGTACCATCAGCCAGCACAGTACGATAAACACCAGCGGTAGCATGATACAGGCAGCTTCAAACCAGGCTGGCAGACCCATTATTCCAGGGACATTACCGGGTAAATACGCAGTTAATATCCAGCTCGCGAGATAAGCCAGTGTTAAACCAAAGACCCAGCGCGCTTCTTTGTGTGCCTGTAGAAATCTTGTTTCCATATTTTTTATCATCCGAATCAATTCGTTACGTAAGGTCATCTGGATTTTCTTGTTTACCGCCTTTCTGTGATTTGGGTATATAAGTCGAAATAAAGTTTCAATAAAAAAGGCCGGTAATCAACCGGCCTTGATATGAAAACCAAAAGCATGAAAGGCGAAAAATCAGGTTTCCTGCAACCCGAGTTTTTTCTCCAGATAGTGAATATTAGTGCCACCGTGCTGGAAATTTTCGTCATTCATAATGCGTTGCTGCAATTCAACGTTGGTTTTGATGCCATCGATAATGAGTTCTGCCAGTGCATTTTTCATGCGGGAAATTGCAACGTCGCGGTTTTCACCATAAGTAATCAGCTTGCCGATCATGGAGTCATAATACGGAGGCACAGTATAGCCTGCGTAAATATGAGACTCCCAACGTACACCAAAACCCCCCGGGGCATGGAAGCGGGTAATTTTACCCGGACTCGGCAGGAAGGTGTTAGGATCTTCGGCGTTGATACGGCACTCCACCGCGTGACCATGCACCTTTACCTCATCTTGTTTAATGGAGAGAGGTTGGCCCGCCGCGATACGTAGCTGTTCTTTGATCAAATCGACACCGGTGATCATTTCGGTTACCGGGTGTTCAACCTGAATGCGGGTGTTCATTTCAATGAAGTAGAACTCACCGTTTTCATACAGGAACTCAAAGGTACCTGCACCGCGATAGCCGATCTCCATACAGGCTTTCGCGCAGCGCTCACCGATATAACGGCGCATTTCGTTGGTGATGCCCGGTGCTGGTGCCTCTTCAACCACTTTCTGGTGACGGCGTTGCATAGAACAGTCACGCTCAGCCAGATAAATAGCATTACCTTTACCGTCAGCCAAAATTTGAATTTCGATATGGCGTGGGTTTTCAAGGTATTTTTCCATATATACCATGTCGTTATTGAAAGCTGCTTTCGCTTCCGCACGGGTCATGTTAATGGATTGCTCAAGATCTTTGTCGTGACGAACCACTCGCATTCCACGACCACCACCCCCGCCAGATGCCTTGATAATAACTGGATAACCGATACGTTTGGCAAAGGCTTTATTCTTGGTTGTATCGTCGCTCAATGGGCCATCGGAGCCTGGTACGCAAGGTACACCGGCTTTCTTCATTGCACTTATCGCAGAAACCTTATCACCCATTAGGCGAATAGTTTCGGCGCGTGGGCCGATAAAGATAAAACCTGAACGTTCTACCTGTTCGGCAAAATCAGCATTTTCAGACAGGAAACCATAGCCGGGGTGAATAGCCACAGCACCGGTGATCTCAGCGGCAGAAATGATTGCAGGAATGTTCAGATAGCTTTTAACAGACGGCGCGGGACCAATACAGATGGTCTCGTCAGCCAGTAATACGTGTTTAAGATCACGATCCGCAACAGAGTGAACGGCGACAGTTTTGATCCCCAGCTCTTTACAAGCTCGCAGGATACGCAGCGCAATCTCACCGCGGTTGGCGATTACGATTTTATCAAGCATGGAACGCCTCGTTACTCGATGACGACAAGAGGCTCGTCGAATTCAACCGGTTGACCGTTTTCAACCAGAATGGCTTTTACAGTACCGGATTTATCTGCTTCGATTTGGTTCATCATTTTCATCGCTTCAACGATGCAAAGAGTGTCACCAGCAGAAACCTTTTGACCTACTTCAATGAAGGCTTTGGCATCCGGGCTTGGGGTGCGGTAGAAAGTGCCGACCATTGGGGAGCAAACGATGTGACCACTGATGGCTGCCGGTGCAGCGGCTTCTACAATGGGCGCAATTGCAGTAGCCAGAGCCGGCTGCTGTGGTGCAGCAAAAGCATACGGTTGTTGCATCATTGGGTAGTTTGGTGCGGCGGGAGCACGATTGATACGTACTGACTCTTCGCCTTCTGAAATTTCCAGTTCTGAAATACCGGACTCTTCAACCAGTTCAATCAGTTTCTTAATCTTACGAATATCCATGAGTGTGATTCCGTACTCTTTTTGTGTTGCAAGTTAGTTGGATTTTGACAAGCGATCTACCGCTGCCTGTAAAGCAAAGTTGTAGCCATCCGCGCCAAGTCCGCAGATTACGCCAACCGCGATATCAGAGAGATATGAATGATGACGAAAAGGCTCCCTGGCATAAACGTTAGACAAGTGGATCTCGATAAACGGGATCTGCACGCCTAGCAATGCATCACGCAGTGCTACGCTGGTATGCGTAAACGCAGCCGGGTTGATCAAGATAAAATCGGTATTACCCCGAGCCTGATGAATGCTATCGATCAGCGCATGTTCTGCATTCGACTGCAAATGAGACAGTGCCACATCCATTCCCTGAGCTTGAGACTCTAACTGGCTGACAATCTCAGCCAACGTGGTGTAACCGTACTTTTCGGGTTCACGTGTTCCAAGCAGATTCAGGTTAGGGCCATTCAGAAGCAAAATGTGAAACTTATCTGGCATTGTGCAGGTATCTCCGGCAATTAGTCGATCATCGTAAAAAATAACCCGATGTCACCGATTTGTCATCTTTTTACGACGAAATTGATACTGCGATCGGCGCTAAGGCTGGGCATTATAACGATATCGTAGCAATTAGCAGCTAAATACTGGTCTTATCAGCGAAGATATTCAACAGAAAAGAGTAGGAACTGTGCGTTACCTACCAAATTATGATGGGGAGAATTACAATAAATACCGGTTGTTAACGGCACCATTGGCGAAATTTTTTATAACGCAGCGCCAATAATATTACGGCGGCTACTGCGTAGATAATAGGCAATGGTGACAGCGTTTTCACTGACCAAAGATAGTGAATTGGCGCAAGAACAGCGACAACATACACCAAATTATGTAATTTTTGCCAATTTGGCCCCATTTTCCGTTGCGCCCATAAGGTGGACGTTACTGCCAGGGATAGCAGCAACAGCCAACAAATAATGCCCAATGTCAGATAGGGGCGCGTGAGCAGTTCGCGCCCTAACAGCCCGATATTACTCAACCCCAACTCCAGAACAGAATAGCTGACCAGATGCAGCGTTCCCCAGGCAAAACACCACAATCCTAACAGGCGACGACAGCGGATAAGCAATGGCTGTTTACCATAGCGTGCCAACGGCGTGACGGTCAGCGTGGCTAATAACAGTTTTAACGTCATGCTACCGGTAAAATGCTGAATATCTTTCGCCGGATCAGCACTGAACCAGCCCTGATCGACCGATAAAATCAGCCACAGGAACGGCAGTGATGCCGCCAGCCAGATCGCCACTTTTAGCCATTTAATTTGCCGTAAGCTGAGTCGCATTAGAAATTCACTCTTAAGTCTAAACCACGATACAGCGAGGCTACCTGATCGGCATAACCGTTAAACAATAACGTCGGTTGGCGCTGCACATCAAGGATGCCGCCGGAACCGATAAAACGTTCAGTCGCTTGCGACCAGCGTGGGTGATCAACATGGGGGTTAACATTGGCATAGAAACCGTATTCATTAGGCGCACTCAGGTTCCAGGTCGTGGGAGGCTGATCACCCGTCAGGCGAATATGAACGATAGACTTTATCCCTTTAAAGCCATATTTCCACGGCGTGATAAGCCGCAGTGGGGCACCATTTTGCGGTGGCAGAGTTTTGCCATATACGCCAAGGGTCATAAAGGCCAATGGGTGCATCGCTTCATCCAGCCGCAATCCTTCTACGTAGGGATATTTCAGACCGCCGCCAATAAAGCGGTCTTTCTGTCCCGGCATCTGATCGGGGGCATAAAGTGTCTGAAACGCGACATAGCGGGCATTGCTGGTGGGTTCGGCCAATTTTAGCAGTTTTCCCAGTTCAAAACCGATCCACGGTACCACCATTGACCAGGCTTCGACGCAACGCATACGGTAAATGCGTTCTTCCAGCGGGAAACGTTTTATCAGGTCATCGATATCCAGTGTCATCGGTTTAGCCACATCGCCGTCGATGCGTATCTGCCAGCCTTCCGTTTTTAGCGATCCCGCATTGGCTGCGGGATCGGCTTTATCCAGGCCAAATTCATAGAAGTTATTGTAACCGGTCACTTTATCTTCTGGCGTCATCGCCAAATCCGGGTGATAACGCGTTGATTTAGTAAATTCCAATGGCTTGCCTGGCGGGGCTTTAGGGCGATTATTGCCTTTAAACCAGGCCAGTAAATCAGCCTGTGCTGTCGTGGGTAACGCTAGTGTGGCAGCGGTTATCCCCAATGCCTGCAATACCTTGCGACGCTGGTAAAAAATGCTTTCTGGGGTGACGTCGGCTTCGGTCAGCTTGCGTGGTTTCTTATTAGTGTGACGATTCAAATGAGATATAAAATTGCGCATAGAATTGCTCCATTGGGCAGGGGAGTCATACTGACCGTAATGGTATTAATCATGCCGGTTTATAGGAATAAATGCGAGCAAACAAAGAAAAATATGAAATTTCTGAGGGTGGGGAGAACGCGGGTGATAATGATATCCACCCGATACAATTTTACGCAAAAGAAGGCGCCGCAAAAGGCATGATCAGCGAATTTTAACTAATGTTCGGCCGGTGACTTTATTTGCCAGCAGGTTTGCCGCCGCTACTGGTGCATCTTCTAGTGTGATGGTGTGTGATACCTGCTGATAGAAGCTCTCAGGCAAAATTTCCAGTAGCCGTTGCCAGGCTTGCTGGCGACGGGGTTGTGGTGTCATGACCGAATCCACGCCTTGCAAACGCACATTACGCAGTATGAATGGCATGACGGTAGTTGGCAGCGTATACCCGCCCGCCAGTCCGCACGCGGCGACGGTACTGTTGTAATTCATCTGCGCGAGCACCTTAGCCAGCAGTTTATCGCCGACGGTATCAATGGCTCCAGCCCATAGCTGTTTCTCCAGTGGCTGTGCTGCGTCAAGATAGTCATTGCGCGATAACACTTGATGCGCGCCCAGCCTCTTCAGATATTCACTATTACTGTCGCGCCCAGAAATAGCCGTAATCTGATAACCCAGCGCGCAAAGCAGGGCGATGGCGGTGCTGCCGACACCGCCACTGGCTCCAGTGACTACGATTTCACCACTTTTAGGTATGACTCCTCCTTCCTCCAAGGCCATCACGCATAACATGGCGGTAAAACCTGCGGTACCAATAATCATGGCCTTGCGCAGCCCCATTCCCTGTGGTACTGGCACTAACCAGTCACCATTAACGCGCGCTCGTTCTGCCAACCCTCCCCAATGGTTTTCGCCCACTCCCCAACCGGTCAGTAATACTGACTGGCCGACGTGAAAGCGTGGATCTTCGCTGTTGTGTACAATTCCAGCAAAATCAATGCCCGGCACCATAGGGAATTTGCGGATAATTTTCCCTTGCCCAGTGATTGCCAGTGCATCTTTATAATTCAGGCTGGACCAATTGACGTTGATTGTGACATTACCTGCTGGCAGTTCTGAGGACGATATATTATCGATTTTGGCAATGGTGCGGCCTTCAATTTGTTCAAGGACAAGCGCTCGCATATAACACTCCTGATACCATTCCTGCTTGAGATTACAGCGTTGTTAACGATACTCACTTACCCGATTCTGGCGGTTTCTCGGGATGAGTGAGTCTCTTTGATGCTCACTCTGTGAGCGGGAATAAAAGCTGTTCAAATGGATTTTATACCGATTTGTCATTCGCTTGCTGCCTGACTGCAACGCCCATGAGTTTAAGTATAAATGATGAGAAATACAGAAAGGTAAGGACTAAGAGTGAGCCAGTGTAGTGTTAACGGCAACTTTTAAGACAAATCTGGGGCAAAAATTATGCCGATGGCTTCTATCAGCAGCTATCCTTGCAGTATGGAGTGCATGAACGTGAGGTAAAAAATCAGCGTTGCGCTCGGTTTTTGTCGCGCGGCGTTTATCCCCAAGAAACCGAGGGCTTTTTTTCATTTTATTTGCATATTTGCACAACGCAAGGCTAAGTGATGCGATTCACAACTAAACTTTCTGCGTTTATGACGCTGCTGGTCGTATTGGCGATGTGTTTAGTGTTACTGGGAAGTACAGTCAGTTTCTTCTATTTGTGCCAGAAAAAAATGGAGCATCGCCTCCAAAGTATCGTGACAGCTTATGATCAGTCACTATTACAACAACCGGCAGATAAACAGCGTGAATGGCTACCGTTGATGATGCAAGCCATTGGCGTTGTGGAACTCAGTGTCAAAAACCAGACCAGTAGCTTATATCATCTTAAACTCCCTGCTATTTATGCTCCCTGGAATCAAGAAAGCAGATACCGTACTCTGGCGCTGCCGATGTTGCACCAGCCGGGCGCGATTATGTATTTTACCTATATTGATCCGCTGAAAAGTTATACCCGTTCCGCTTATGCTGCGGCAATGCTGTCTCTGATCGTGGTACTAGTGGTACTAACACTACTATTGAGTTTCCGCTGGTTGCGGGCTCAGACAGCCGGGCAGGAAAAACTTGAGCGACGCGCTAAGCGTATTCTTAATGGCGAACGCGAATATGCCATTCGTGGTGATAATTATGAATGGCCATCTTGCGCCAGCCGAGCCATCGACCACCTGTTGGCAGAGCTGGTGGACGCCCGTGAAGAGTGTAATCGTGTTGATACATTAATTCGCACTTTTGCCGCTCAGGATGCCAAAACTGGGCTAAATAATCGCCAGTTTTTTGATAACCAGCTAACCACTCAATTGGAAGAGCCAGGAGCGCATGGTGTGGTGATGATGGTGCAGTTACCGGACTTTGATAGTTTAAATGACACCAATGATCACCAACAAGTACAAGAGTTGATGAGTTCGTTGATTAACCTGCTTTCCATTTTTGTTGCCCGTTATCCTTCGGCTCTGCTGGCCCGTTATCTTAATAGCGATATGGTTATTTTACTGCCGCACAAAACGCTGAAAGATGCTGAAGTTATGGCTGCACAGTTGGTTAACGCCGTCGGGACGCTGCCAGAACCGCATATTATTGACCGTGAGTCACTGCTGCATATTGGGATTGTGGCTTATCGCCGTGGAGAACCGGCTGAACAAATTATGGATCATGCTGAGCAAGCGACTAAAAATGCAGGATTGTATGGCGGCAATGGTTGGTATGTCTACGATACGCAGGTACCAGAAAGTGGCCGTGGCAGTGTTAAATGGCGCACGTTACTGGAGCAGACACTGGTTAGTGGCGGCCCACGATTGTACCAGAAACCGGTCATTACCGTAGACGGTAAAATTCATCATCGTGAAGTCATTAGCCGTATATATGATGGTGAGAAGGAATTGTTGGCTGCTGAATTTATGCCGCTGGTGCAATTGCTCGGATTAGCCGAGCGTTATGACCGCCAAAAAATTGATCGGATAATTCCTTTATTAGCTTTATGGCCAGGCGAAACTCTGGCATTTTCTCTCTGCGTTCATTCATTATTACACCGTCCTTTCCAGCGCTGGCTACGGGATACGTTATTACAATGCAGAAAATCTGACAGAAAGCGTATTATCTTTGAACTTGCAGAGGCAGATGTGTGTCAACATATCGACCAAATCCGCCCGATGATCCGTTTACTGCTTGGCGTAGGTTGCAAAGTGATGGTGTCACAGGCCGGATTGACGGTTGTCAGCACCTCTTACATTAAGTCGCTGCGGGTTGAAATGATAAAGCTTCATCCCGGATTAGTAAGAAACATTAATTCACGTTATGAAAATCAGTTGTTTGTAGAAAGTCTGGCCGGTGCCTGTGCGGGAATTCATGCGAAAGTTTTTGCGGCAGAAGTCCTTACCCGTGAAGAATGGCAAACGCTACAGGAGAAAGGTGTTTATGGCGGACAGGGTCATTTCTTTGTTCCCCCAATGCCTCTGAACGCCGGAAAGTAAAAATATTTGTAATAGAACCATGTTTAGCCTGATGGTTGAGCAAAAATTAACGTAGACTATGCTAGTCATTTCCGTAAATCGTTGGTGGGTGCTAACTTCTGGCGAAAATTGGGTTAAATGTTAGATTATATGTGCTGTGTTAGCCCGTCGTTACATAGAATGCGTGTTGTGCCGGAGGTTTATTCAACCTTTACAAGCAAGATGGACTCTGAATGGAACGAGATGTGAATAACGCAGCTACTTTTTCACCGAAACAGGACATTTTTAGGCCTTGTCGCTGCTTCGTGTGGTTGGTAAAGTAGGCGGATTTTATTTTCCGCCCCCAGCTTGCAGGATTATCCTTTCGTTATGTTTAAGAAATTTCGTGGCATGTTTTCCAACGACTTGTCCATCGACTTGGGTACCGCCAATACCCTTATATATGTTAAAGGACAAGGCATTGTACTGAATGAACCTTCAGTGGTTGCTATTCGCCAGGATCGTGCCGGTTCGCCGAAGAGCGTTGCCGCTGTGGGTCATGATGCTAAGCAGATGCTGGGGCGCACGCCTGGTAATATTGCAGCTATTCGCCCGATGAAAGACGGCGTTATCGCCGATTTTTTTGTCACTGAGAAAATGTTGCAACACTTTATCAAGCAAGTTCACAGCAACAGCTTAATGCGCCCAAGTCCGCGTGTCTTGGTGTGTGTGCCGGTTGGGGCAACTCAGGTTGAGCGCCGTGCGATCCGTGAATCTGCTCAGGGTGCGGGTGCCCGTGAAGTGTTCTTGATTGAAGAACCAATGGCAGCAGCGATCGGTGCTGGCCTGCCTGTTTCTGAAGCCACCGGTTCAATGGTTGTGGATATTGGTGGCGGTACCACAGAAGTGGCCGTTATCTCTCTGAATGGTGTGGTTTACTCTTCTTCCGTGCGTATCGGTGGTGACCGCTTTGATGAAGCCATCATTAATTATGTGCGTCGTAACTACGGTTCATTAATTGGTGAAGCCACCGCCGAGCGTATCAAGCACAGCATTGGTTCTGCTTATCCGGGTGATGAAGTTCTGGAAATCGAGGTACGTGGCCGTAATCTGGCTGAAGGTGTGCCTCGTGGCTTTACGCTGAACTCCAATGAGATCCTTGAAGCATTACAAGAACCGCTGACCGGTATTGTTAGCGCGGTTATGGTTGCGCTGGAACAGTGTCCGCCAGAATTGGCTTCCGATATTTCTGAACGCGGTATGGTATTGACTGGTGGTGGCGCATTGCTGCGTAACCTTGACCGCCTGCTGATGGAAGAGACCGGTATTCCGGTAGTGGTAGCAGAAGACCCGTTGACCTGCGTAGCACGCGGTGGTGGTAAAGCGTTGGAAATGATCGACATGCACGGCGGCGATTTGTTCAGCGAAGAATAAAAGTCAGCCAAAAAGGAGGAGGGTCAAGTCGGATGATTTGGTGCCTCCTTTTTTCGTCGAGGAACACGCATAACTTATGAAGCCGATTTTTAGCCGGGGTCCATCCCTGCAACTGCGACTTTTTTTTGCCGTTTTTGCCGCCATTACGTTGGTTATCGCTGATAGCCGGCTGGGTGCGTTTATTAAAATACGAGCCTACATGGACACCGCCGTCAGCCCTTTCTATTTTTTGGCCAATGGGCCGCGAAAAGTTCTCGACAATGTTTCCGAAACACTGGCTACCCGTGGGCAGTTGGAGCTTGAAAATCGTGCATTACGCCAAGAATTATTGTTGAAAAACACTAGCTTACAGTTGCTTGGGCAATTTAGACAGGAAAATAATCGCTTACGTGAATTACTCGGTTCTCCGCTGCGTCGGGATGAACAAAAAATGGTGACTCAGGTGATGTCCAGTGGGACAGATCCTTATAGTGATCAGGTTGTTATCGATAAAGGTACTAACAATGGCGTGTACGAAGGCCAGCCAGTTATCAGTGATCGTGGTGTCGTAGGCCAGGTTGTTGCAGTGAGTAAGTTAACCAGTCGCGTATTATTGATTTGCGATGCTTCCCATGCGCTACCTATTCAGGTGCTGCGAAATGATATTCGGGTTATTGCCGCCGGTAATGGTTGCACTGATGACCTGTTACTTGAGCACTTGCCTGGTAATACGGATATTCGTGTAGGTGATGTATTGGTCACATCTGGTCTGGGCGGGCGTTTCCCTGAAGGGTATCCGGTAGCTGTAGTGTCTTCTGTAAAAGTAGACAGCCAGCGCGCTTATACCGTGATTCAGGCGCGCCCGACTGCTGATTTGCAGCGCTTACGTTACTTACTGTTATTATGGGGTGCTGATAGTCATAGCGATGTTCCGTTGCCGCCGGATGAAGTGCGTCGAGTGGCGAACGAACGTTTGGCTTCAATGATGTCACAAGTTCTGCCTGCCGCTGATGCTATGGGGCCTCCTGAACCGTCTTCGGCACCTGTATCTGCGGCTAATACCGCACCGGGAGTCTTGCCATGAACCGTTACAGCAGTAATGGCCGTTGGGTTATCTGGTTATCATTCCTGATTGCTATGGTGTTGCAAATCATGCCGTGGCCAGAGCAGATTTATATGTTCCGCCCTTCCTGGCTGGCATTGATCTTAATTTATTGGGTGATGGCATTACCGCATCGAGTAAATGTAGGTACCGGTTTTATTCTCGGGCTGATTATGGATCTCATTTTAGGATCAACTCTGGGCGTGCGTGCGCTGGCATTGAGTATCGTGGCCTATTTAGTCGCCTTTAAGTTTCAGCTTTTTCGCAATATGGCACTGTGGCAGCAGGCGCTCATCGTCATACTTCTTTCACTAATAATGGATGTCGTGGTGTTCTGGTCTGAGTTTTTAGTGATAAGTGTCTCATTCCGCCCGGAAATTTTCTGGAGCAGTGTGGTGAATGGTATTTTATGGCCTTGGTTATTTTTATTAATGCGTAAAGTTCGCCGCCATTTTGCGGTGCAATAAGGACTTAAGGCTCATGACCACCCTGTATCTTGCTTCTGGTTCCCCGCGCCGCAGCGAATTACTGACCCTGCTTGATATCCCCTTTGAACTGCTGCAAATAGACGTTGAAGAACAACGAGTTCCTGAGGAAAACGCTTCAGAATATGTCCAGCGTTTGGCGCACGATAAAGCACGAGCAGGGGTGATGGTTGCACCACAGGATTTACCCGTATTAGGGGCAGATACTCTGGTGGTGTTAAATGGGCATGTCTTTGAAAAACCACGAGATAAAGCGCATGCACAGCATATGTTGAGTGCATTGTCTGGTAAGCAACATCAGGTAATTACAGCAGTGTCGTTGGCTGATCGGCAAAACGTGTTATCTGTCATGATTGAGACAGATGTGACATTTCGTGTGTTATCCCAATTGGAAATCAATAATTATATTGCTACCGGTGAATCCACGGACAAAGCGGGCGCCTACGGTATTCAGGGGAAAGGTGGTTGTTTCGTCAGATCCATTGCAGGCAGTTATCATGCTGTGGTAGGTCTGCCATTAGTTGAAACCCATGAATTACTGAGTAATTTCATTGCGCTACGTAATGTGAGAGGAATACATGACATCTGAGTTACTGGTCAACATTACACCGTCTGAAACCCGGGTTGCCTACATTGATGGTGGCATCCTGCAAGAAATACATATTGAACGTGAAGCCAAAAGAGGCATCGTTGGCAACATCTACAAAGGCCGCGTCAGCCGGGTATTACCGGGTATGCAGGCGGCTTTTGTCGATATAGGCCTGGAGAAGGCCGCCTTTCTTCATGCGTCCGATATCATGCCCCACACCGAATGCGTGGCCGGGGATGAACAGAAAAATTTCAATGTGCGCGATATTGCCGAATTGGTTCGCCAGGGGCAGGATTTAATGGTGCAGGTGGTGAAAGATCCTCTCGGTACCAAAGGCGCACGTTTGACCACTGACATCACCTTACCTTCCCGTTATTTGGTGCTAATGCCCGGAGCGGCGCATGTGGGCGTTTCTCAGCGCATAGAAAGTGAAGCTGAACGCGAACGCCTGAAAAAAACTGTGGCGGCGTATTGTGATGAGCAGGGAGGGTTTATTATTCGCACCGCTGCCGAAGGTATTGGTGAAGATGAGTTATCTGCCGATGCTGCATTCCTTAAACGCTTGTGGATTAAAGTTCAGGAGCGTAAGAAGCGCAATATCACCAAATATAAACTGTACGGCGAAATGGCGCTGACGCAACGTGTGTTGCGTGATTTTGCTGGGGCGGCACTGGATAAAATTCGCGTCGACTCCAGACTGACTTACGATTTGCTGGTGGAGTTTACCCGTGAATATATTCCGGAAATGACAGAGAAGCTGGAGTTATATACCGGTAAGCAGCCGATTTTCGATCTCTTTGATGTCGAAAACGAAATTCAGCGCTCATTAGAACGTAAAGTTGAATTAAAATCAGGCGGTTACCTTATTATTGACCAGACCGAAGCCATGACTACCGTGGATATTAATACCGGTGCTTTTGTCGGTCATCGCAATTTGGATGAAACTATTTTCAACACTAATATTGAAGCCACACAAGCTATCGCCCGACAATTGCGGATGCGTAACCTCGGTGGGATTATCATTATTGATTTTATTGATATGAGTAATGAAGAACATCGTCGGCGTGTATTGCATTCACTGGAGCAGGCTCTCAGTAAAGATCGGGTAAAAACCAGTATTAACGGTTTCTCTCAGCTAGGCTTAGTAGAAATGACCCGTAAACGCTCGCGGGAGAGCATTGAGCATGTGTTGTGCAATGAATGCCCGGCTTGTCGTGGCCGTGGCACGGTGAAATCGGTTGAAACCCTGTGCTACGAAATTTTGCGCGAAATTGTCCGTGTGCACCATGCTTATGATTCTGATCGCTTCCTGGTCTATGCATCGCCAGCGGTGGGTGAAGCGCTTAAAGGTGAAGAGTTCCATGCATTGGCAGAAGTGGAAATCTTCGTCGGTAAGCAGGTCAAAGTTCACATTGAACCACTGTATAACCAAGAACAGTTTGACGTGGTAATGATGTAAGAACCCCCCAGCCTGACCGAGGTGGTTTCTAAGATTTCCCGCTGCCATTTGTGCGGCGGATAGCAAGGAGAAATGCGTGAGGCGACAGCCCAGGATAATATTCGCGGCAGGTGTCACCCTAATTGTTGTGGTGGCGCTGTTGGTCAGTGGGTTACGGATGATGTTGCCGCTCATCAACGATTATCGACCACAAATAGTGGCTAAGATCCAGTCTGTCAGCGGTATTCCACTAGAGGTCGGATTCATACAAGGGGCATGGGAACCTTTTGGCCCGACGTTAGAATTGCGCGACATCCAGGTGAAATTGCCACACGCTGATTGGCAGGTACAACGGGTAACGCTGGCACTGGATGTATGGCAATCGCTACTGCACTGGCGCTGGCAATTTCGCGATATGACTTTCTATCAGTTGCAGTTGGATCTCAATACCACGCTGGATGTGCAGCAAAACGACAGCCACAATCTTGAAACGGGTAACCTCGCAGATATTTTCTTGCGTCAGTTAAACCACTTTGACCTGCGTAACAGCCGTGTTTCGTTCCTCACCCCCTCAGGCTCCCGTGCTGAATTAGATATACCGCAACTGACCTGGCTTAACTCCCATAACCGGCATCGTGCTGAAGGTGAAATCAGTCTGTCCACCATAAATGGTCAACATGGTGTGGTGCAGGTGCGGATGGATTTGCATGATAATCAGGGCATTCTTAATAATGGTATGATTTATATGCAGGCCGATAATATCGACCTTAAACCGTGGATCAGTCGCTGGCTACGAGCCAATACCGGGTTGGATAGTGCGGAGTTCAGTCTGGCGGCCTGGTTAACGATTAAAAGTGGCGAAATCTACCACGGCAATGTGCTGCTCAGTGGAGGGCAGGCTAGCTGGACTGTCGCAGGTAAAGTACATCAGTTAGCGGTGGATAATTTTGTATTGGAAGGCCACCGTCAAGGGGCTGGCTGGCAGGTTGATGCGCCACAGCTAAGCTTGAAAACCGATGGTCAGGCGTGGCCTAAAGGGTATTTTTCCGCATTGTGGTTACCTGAAAACACGCAATTTATTGGCCCGGATCAATCTCAAGAATTACGTATTCGTGCTACCAATATTCAGTTGGAGCGGGTGGGGCCGTTATTACCAATGCTATCACTTTTTACCCCTGAAATAATGAATCGCTGGGCCGACTTGCAGCCACAGGGGAGCATCGATACATTGGCAGTGGACATTCCCGTCAGCCAGCCGGAGAGAACGCGATTTCAGGCTCAATGGCGTGATGTCAGTTGGCAACACTGGAGCCTGCTGCCGGGGGTTAATAATTTTACCGGTGCGCTTAGTGGGTCTGTCGAACAAGGGCGGTTAGATATTAACCTCAAAGACAGCACATTGCCCTATGGTGATATGTTCCGCGCACCGTTGGAGGTCAATCAGACTCGTGGTGCACTGAACTGGCAGGTTGATGATAAAGGCTGGGAGTTGTGGAGCGACCAACTGGATGTACGCGCTAAATCTTTGTGGACCACGGGTAGCTTTCGCTATCAACAGCCGGATAAAGAGCAACCGTGGCTGAAAATTCTGGCCGGTATCCGCCTGTATGATGCAACCGATGCATGGCGTTATTTCCCCGAACCGTTGATGGGTAAGAAACTCACCGACTATTTGACTGAGGCGTTACAGGGTGGGCGAGTAGACAATGCCACGCTTATCTATAACGGCAATCCTCATGATTTTCCTTATAAACATAAAGAAGGCCAATTCCAGGTTTATGTGCCGCTGCGTAACGCTACCTTTCAGTTCCAGCCGGATTGGCCAGCACTTGAGCATCTGGCTATTGACCTCGATTTCCTTAATGAAGGGTTGTGGATGGATGCACCTCACGCCATGTTGGGGCGCGTCACCGGCAGTAATATCACCGCCATTATTCCTGATTATTTGCAAGAAAAGTTGTACGTTGATGCTGAGGTTGTAGGTGAGGGGCACGATGTCCATGACTATTTTACCAAGACGCCACTCAATGATTCCGTCGCGGCAGCGCTGGAAGAGTTACAGGTGGGTGGTAATGTTAGTGGGCGCTTACATTTGGATATCCCGTTGGAAGAGAATCGCATCACGCACGCCAGCGGTGAAGTGACTCTGAATAATAATAGTTTGCTGGTTAAACCATTACAAAGTCAGTTAGAAAAAATCAGCGGTAAGTTTCGTTTTAATGATGGCAATCTCGATAGCGATATTTTATCCGCCAATTGGTTCGGGCAACCGCTGACGGTTGATTTCACTACGCAAGAGCAGCCAAACAACTTTCTGGTCAATGTCGGGCTGCACGGTGACTGGTTACCGGCAAAATTACCCGGCATGCCGGATGATGTGGCGAAATTACTCAATGGCAGTGCCAATTGGCAAGGTAACGTCGCAGTACAATTGCCTAAAAATGGTAAGCCAAATTACAAAATTGATGTCAACGCCGACTTGAAGAAAGTGAGCAGTCACTTACCGCCTCCGCTCGATAAAAAGAGCGGTCAGCCGTTACCATTACATGTTAAAGCCATTGGTGGATTGGACAGTTTCACCCTTTCGGGTACGGCGGGGGGTAATAGCGCTTTCAACAGTCAATGGTTACTGCCAAAAGAGAATGTAGAATTGGCGCGTGCCATCTGGCAAACGGACAGCAAAATAACGCCGCCACTGCCTGGAGATAAAGGTTTGGTGCTCAAATTACCTGCCCTTGATGGGGAGCGCTGGCTGGCACTGTTAGCTCCAGAGTTTGCTGCGATAGCCGCACCTTTCGCTTCAGTGGATCAAGCAAAAATCAAAGCTAGCAAAGCCAATATCATTTTGCCAAAACGCCTGACATTACAGACGCCCCAGTTATTCGTCGCTGGGCAGGTCTGGCACCAATTGACCTTACTGATCGAGCCGCTGCTAAGTGGCACTAAGCTGACAGCAAAAGGGCCGGAAGTTGATGGCAGCCTGTTAATGGCGGCTCATGCCCCGTGGCATGGCGATATCAGTTACCTCTATTACAACCCACAATGGGGCGCCAATGAGACGAAAGACCCGCTCAAGCAAGTGGTCTCGCAGGAGCCAAAAAGTGCCAACACCATTTCGTTCCATGATTGGCCAGTACTGCAATTTCGCTGCAAAGAGTGTTGGATTTTGGGCCAGAATGTGGGGCGGGTTAACGCAGATTTGACACCGAAAGGTTCGATTTTGGCGCTGACTAACGGCTTGATTGATACGGGCAACGGGCGAGCTAAAGTTTCCGGTCAGTGGCAGCAAGACAGATTGGGTGATAAAACGGCGCTTAACATTGCGCTGAGTGGGCCAAACATCGACAAAACTATCTCGTTCTTCGGGTTATCAACGCCGATCAAGGATGCCTCTTTTGATATTGCGGCAGATGTAAGCTGGCGCGGTGTTCCCTGGCAGCCACAGATTAATACCCTGAATGGGACATTAAAAACTAAATTGGGCAGAGGACAACTGAGTGATCTCGGTGGTGGGCGTGCCGGGCAATTACTGCGTCTGGTCAGCTTTGATGCATTATTACGTAAGCTGCAGCTCGATTTTAGTGATACGTTTAGTAGTGACTTCGCATTTGATTCAATCCGTGGCACCGCCAACATTAAAGATGGCGTGATGCATACCGATGATTTGGTGGTTGATGGCCTGGCTGCCGATATTGCCATGAACGGTTATGTGGATTTGGTTAGGCGTCAAATAGACATGGAAGCGGTTATCACGCCAGAGATTTCTGCCACCGTTGGTGTCGCGACCGCCTTTGCGATAAATCCAGTGGTTGGCGCGGCAGTATTTGCTGCATCGAAGATTTTAGGGCCGTTATGGCGCAAGGTTTCATTGATTCGCTATCAGATCACTGGCAGCATCGACCAACCGAATATCCATGAAGTATTACGCCAGCTAAAGGAGAGTAAGGCGTCATGAAAAATGCCAATGTTGCATTATTGCAGTTATGTAGCGGTGAAAATACCCGTGACAATCTGGCTCAAATTGAGCAGCAAATCAAACAGTTAAATTCAGGTGTCAAACTTGTTATGACGCCTGAGAATGCATTGCTATTTGGCAATGCGGCTGCTTATCGGCAGCATGCCGAACATCATGATGATGGGCCGTTGCAACAGGCAGTGCGCGAAATAGCACGCCGTTACGGGGTGTGGATTCACGTGGGTTCTATGCCGATGATAAGCCGCGAATCATCGGATTTGATCACTACCAGCAGCTTGTTGTTTGATGATAAAGGCGAGTTGAAAGCCCGCTATGACAAAATTCATATGTTTGATGTGGACATTAACGATATTCATGGAAGATATCGTGAGTCAGATATTTATCAGCCGGGTGAACAGCTCACTGTGGTTGATACGCCGATAGGCCGTTTGGGCATGGCTGTTTGCTACGATTTGCGTTTCCCCGGTTTGTTTCAGGCTTTGCGGGCGCAAGGTGCTGAAATTATTTCTGTTCCGGCAGCTTTTACCAAAATGACGGGTGAAGCGCACTGGGAAATATTGTTACGCGCACGGGCGATTGAAAACCAGTGTGTAATACTGGCCGCAGCACAGGTCGGGCGGCACGGTGCCACCCGCCGCACTTGGGGCCACACTATGGCGGTTGATGCCTGGGGTAAAATACTCGCGGAGAACCCGGATGCGGTTTCGGCCTTAAAAGTCAAAATCGATACCGCAGGCCTGAAAACTATTCGCAATCAGATGCCGGTATTGCAGCATAATCGTTTTCTGTTGTCGCTGGTGCCGTCGTCGAATAAATCATCTAATTAAGAGTGAAAACTATGAGCCTCTCGTTTGTCAGTGAGCAATTACTCGCTGCTAACAAGCTGAACCATCAAGACTTGTTCTCAGTATTGGGGCAGTTAGCTGAACGTCGCCTCGATTATGCTGATCTGTATTTCCAGTCCAGCTACCACGAGGCATGGGTGTTGGAAGATAGCATCATTAAAGATGGCTCTTACAATATTGATCAGGGCGTCGGCGTGCGTGCGGTCAGCGGTGAAAAGACCGGTTTTGCTTATGCAGACCAAATCACCCTGAATGCGTTGCAGCAAAGTGCCCATGCCGCGCGCAGTATTGTGCGTGATACCGGTAACGGTAAAATGCATACCTTGGGTGAGATTCACTATCAGGCGCTGTATCCATTACTGGATCCGCTACAAAGTTTGTCCCGCGAGGCTAAAATAGCCCTGTTGCATCGAGTGGATAAAGTCGCTCGTGCCGCCGATAAACGGGTGCAGGAGGTCAGCGTCAGTTTGACGGGTGTCTACGAACAGATTCTGGTGGCTGCCACAGATGGCACGTTGGCGGCTGATGTGCGGCCACTGGTGCGGCTGTCCGTCAGCGTGTTGGTGGAAGACAACGGTAAACGCGAACGTGGTGCCGGCGGCGGCGGCGGTCGTTTTGGCTATGATTATTTCCTCGAAACCGTCGATGGTGAAGTGCGTGCTGATAATTTTGCTAATGAAGCTGTTCGAATGGCGCTGGTGAATCTATCTGCTGTCGCTGCACCTGCCGGTGCTATGCCGGTCGTATTAGGTGCAGGCTGGCCGGGCGTGTTGTTGCATGAAGCAGTTGGTCATGGTTTGGAAGGTGATTTCAACCGCCGTGGTAGCTCTGTATTTAGTGGTCAGATGGGGAAATTGGTTGCTTCAGAGCTGTGTACTGTAGTCGATGATGGCACCTTACAAGGCCGTCGTGGTTCACTGGCCATTGACGATGAAGGTGTTCCAGGCCAGTATAACGTTTTGATAGAAAAAGGTATTTTGAAAGGTTATATGCAGGATAAGCTCAATGCCCGCCTGATGGGAGTATCACCGACGGGTAATGGTCGCCGCGAATCTTATGCACATCTACCAATGCCACGGATGACCAATACGTATATGTTGGCCGGTAAATCAACGCCAGAAGAGATTATCGCCAGTGTGGAATACGGCCTGTATGCACCTAATTTTGGCGGCGGTCAGGTGGATATCACCTCTGGCAAGTTTGTGTTCTCAACGTCCGAAGCTTATTTGATTGAAAAAGGCAAAATCACCAGCGCGGTAAAGGGGGCTACTTTGATTGGCTCCGGTATTGAGGCCATGCAGCAGATTTCGATGGTCGGTAACGATCTGGCGCTGGATAAAGGCGTCGGCGTCTGCGGTAAAGAAGGCCAAAGCCTGCCAGTCGGCGTTGGTCAACCTACACTGAAGTTGGATAACCTGACGGTGGGCGGTACAGCGTAGGGGGCTATTTATTAAACATGCCTTCCCTGATGGCAGGAAGGCATGAGTAAATCTCTTAAACGATCAGTATTAAGTAAATTGCAACCGCTTGTTATTAAACGCACTTCATTCTGTTGATTAAGTGTGGGGACGTGCAAAATGAATTCAAGTTGTGAATTTATTTTAACTCTTTCAGGTATAAGGCAAGTGGACAGCAAAAATCGGTCATGACTTTAGCATTTTTCCAAAATAATGGTTGAGCATCGTGTTTGATGATGAGGCGATCAACATATTTAATACACAACCGGGCTTTTGTTGCTCCGCATTACCGTCTTCTGGCGACAGTTTGATTTTAATCGCCTGAGGTTTACTTCTTTTTCATCACAATTGAATGGTCGTGATCACAATAATCATGGCTTTTGCATGCTTCAACTACCTCGCATTCCGCACACAAACCATGCGCCTCTACCACGCTATGACGCAGCACAAAACCTGACTGTTTTGCCAGTTGTTGCAAGGCTTCTTCAATTCTTATGGTCGTGCGCTCAGTAACTATCTTGCAACGATCACAGATAAATAACGCTGAAGTATGAGGGGATTCTTCAAAATGATGGCATAACACATAGCTGTTAGCTGATTCAACTCGATGAATAAACCCTTGTTCCAACAGAAAGTCCAATGCGCGATAAATTGTAGGGGGCTTGGCTTGCGGCTCAGTTACTCGTAGAAGATCCAGCAGATCATAGGCACTGATAGCGCCAGGTTGCTGAGCCATCAGACGTAATGCCTCCAGACGTTGTGGGGTCAATCGGACGTTTCGTTGTTGGCATAGGCTTTCGGCCTTAGCAAGCAACTTTTCCTCATTGATAGGTGTCATGATTCTTATCTCGCAACGTAGTTATCAATAGACTTTACCATATTTGCCCCAGGCGTCATATTGACGGGTGTTTTAATTAAGAAATGTTTTTCAACCATATCCCTGCATTAAAAAGTGGGGTTATTTTTTCGTTACTTCAACAAAATCTTTATTCTGTTGAATGCTCTCTTTAGGGATGCGACGAATCTGAAAACTCGTAATGCCCAGCAGCAAGGTAATAATCGGTGCCGCTATATTGAATATGGCAAACGGCATATATGCCATTGTTGATACACCTAAAACGGCGGCCATGTAGGCACGACAGGAGTTCCAGGGAACCAGTGGAGAGGTGACAATACCAGCATCGCTGACAAGGCGTGACAAATTCTCTGGAGCAAGTTCACGTTTGGCAAATTCATTTTGGTATAACTTAGTGGGCAACAATAGGGCAATATATTGATCACCTGCCACGATATTAAGGCCTATAGCGGTAGCAACAACAGAGGCAAAAAGTCGGCCAACGGTTCTGGCACGCAGTAAAATGGGCGTCACCAATTTATTGAGTAACCCGAAGTCGTCCAGCATAATACCGAAGGTAACTGCGCCAATGATCAACCAAATCGTTAATAACATGCTGTCCATGCCGCCCCGTGACAACAAGGCATCCATTTGTGCAATTCCTGAATTCTCTTGAAAGCCATTGGCCATTGATAACCATATTCCCTTGATTGCAACAAGTTGTGGTGCAACATCGGGTTCAGCGATAAAACGTGCAATAGCTTGAGGTTGAAGGAATGCAGCCATCACACCGGCCATCAATGCACCACCCATTATTGCCAGCGGTGCAGGAACCTTACGCACGGATAATACCAGTAAGAAAATCAGTGGGAGAAGATTCCAGGGACTGATATGAAAAAGTTCATCAAATCGCGCGAGTTCAGCATTTGTAACCTGAGAGTCAAAACTTGCTGGTTGGTTAATTCCAAGCAATAGGAATGTTGTTAATGCGATGAATGCGGCAGGTATTGTTGTCCAGAGTTGTGCCGCTATATGACGGTATAACTCAACGCCATTCAACTGAGCTGCAAGAACCGTACTTTCTGATAATGGTGATATTTTATCTCCCACATAAGCACCAGAAATAACAGCTCCGGCGGTTATCTCTGGAGAAACCCCAATCAGATGAGCCAACCCAACCAGACCGACACCAACAGTACCTGCTGTTGTCCATGAGCTGCCAATACTCAAAGAAATAATAACGCAAATGATAAATGAAATCGGGAAAAACCAACTTGGCGTAATGAGAATAATACCGTAGTACACTAATGTGGGGATGGTTCCAGACATATTCCATGTCCCAATGAGGGCACCCACGGACAGTAAAATAAATATGGCACCGACTACGGTGGATATGCCTTTACGACTTGATTGGGCAATATCTTCCCAAGAGTATCCATTCTTCATAATGATCACTGATGTGATCATTATGCAAAGAATAATAGCTACTTGCATAGGTCCATTGGCTGCTTTGAGGCCAAATAAAGCAACGGAAGCGCCAACTAAAAAAATAAGTGAAAATAATGAAATGAGCGCATCCCAATAAGATGGGGGTCTAATAATACGTTTTTTGGGGGGAACCAGTGCCATACACGCCTCCGCTAAAAATTACACACGCTTAAGCTAACAACCAAGTTTATTTGTTCCAGCTTACCGGATATTACTTAAGTGTTTTTTATTAAGTATATACCCAATAAATTTCAAGGTGCAGGAAGTGTAAGTATCCCTGCAAAAAGAGCCATTCCTTTTTATTTACACCGTAGTAGTATTTCTTTCGCCTCACCTCGCCGTTTATCAATAAAGTTAGCTAAATCGTTAACGTGTACCATTCTGGGCGCTTTTTGTGAATCACCAATGCGGAAGGTGGGAACCGGCAGATCACCGGCTCCCGCTTTTTTGTCCGCTGTTGCTGGCTTCATACCGAAATACCGTTCTGCAATGTCAGCCAGTGGGATCGTTGATGTTTCAAACTCCGCCATTAACAAGAATGTTGTGTTCATGTCTGCTCCACACTGGTTATTGAGGATCTGTCGCCCTTTAAGGTGCTGGGGGTGGGTTGATTTCGCTTACCCACTGTTGATTTAATATCTTATGATTTAGCATGTTAGGCATTGCCTAATTCATTGTCAATAGGCTATGCCTAATATTTATTTTATGAGAATAGCGGTGGAGCAAGGCAGGGGACAGTGTTAAAAGTATTAGGAATATTTATGCAAGCACTTTGCCGTTGGACCAGATTAGTTTAAGTTCCGGTTTTTTTGGGTTTATTTTTATCATTATTAAATCTGTTTTCATTGAGCCAATGACGGGATTTTGCATCAAGCGCACTGATGTATGCGCGTACATCAGAATCAGCCCAGGCAGGCTCTGCGCCGTCTACCGATAATAAAAAATCGACAACGGTTCGCCTTTCTTCTGTTGCCAGCAGGTAGTTATCATATATGTTTTTCTTATCAATGTGATTTGATTGATTTTTCTTAACATCCCCCAATATTGGAAGTTCTTCTAATCCCCAGTGTTCGGGGCCGGCGACGTCTGAAAAATAACGCCACAGTTCGGGCAATTTATCTTTACTGATGGAGCCTTTTTTGATCCAGTCATGGATTGAGGGGGGTTTTACGTTGAAATGGCGTGCAACTTCCGCCTTGGTCTTAATGGCACCCGACGAAATCTTCTTGTTTATGGCCAATTCTATAGCATGGCCTAATTCTTTACCGCTAAGCATTGCCTAATAATCCTCACAATAGAGCAGTTAGGCAATTCCTATTGACTTTGCGTTAGGCTAAGCCTAATAATAAGTAGATGAATCAGTTAGGATAACGAGGAACTTAGTTTATGAAAAAAAGAATTCAGTATTTAAATAGGTGTGTTTCCATGTTGGCGGGCAGGCGTCGATGGCTCGGCATTTAGGTGTTTGGGCGCCAATCATTAATTAGTGGGTACAGGGTGCGCCCGATGAGCAGGAGTCAGCTCGGGTTGGCCAGAAGTGAATGCAGTTATTTTATCGTTTGAAAACAACACAGAAATTAGCACAGTTGATGCCCCAGAATGCGCGCTGGGTGCGAAAACCAAACGTGGTGTGGAGTTATTTACGCATGAACATTGTAACGGTTTATCGATTAACCCCGCAATTGCATGGCTTGCCAGTGGTGGGGGGAAATGGATGAGCCGGATATTTGATGTCGTTAAGGCGCTCTCCGGGCATAAGAATTTTATTGTTATTCCTGCGCCATACCTCGATTTTTTCAAGGGTGATCCGCAGGCTCACTTATTGGGGGCAATATTAAACCAATTGGTTCATTGGTCTGGCACCGAGTCCAGCCGTGATAATGGCTGGTTTTATAAGAAGCATGAGCAGATGGCTGAAGAGATTCATGGGGTAACCGACGAACAGGTTCGTAAGGCGGTGAAAAAACTGGTTGAGCGTTATCTTCCTGACGCCATAGAAACGGATAAGCGCAAGGTGAACGGTACACCGACCATGCATTATCGCGTTAATGGTGAGGCGTTAATTGCCAGATTGTTCCCGTCAGAATTGGATTCGGCAATATCGACGAATAGAAACGGCAATACCGACGAATCTTATCTTTATACAGATCATGACGTACAGATCAATAAATTCTCTTCGTTGCAGAATTCGGTTAAGTCCGGCCGCCCTCGGGCAAAAAGTGATTTTTTATCCACTTACCCCGCTGCCGCAATATCTACTCCGTTGGGCAAATCATGGGGAACAGCCAGGGATTTGGATGCGGCCAAATGGATCTTTGCTAAAATCCGCGTGATGAACGCTGCGGCGAAAGAACCCAACTGGGTGGAATGGTCGAACGATATTCGCCTGATGCACCAACAGGATGGCCGTTCTCATCGTGAGATCTGCATGCTGTTTAATTGGGTGAATGCCGATGCATTCTGGGCTGCCAATATTTTAAGCCCCCGTAAGTTGCGTGCGAAGTGGGATGAATTGATCATCCGCCGTCGGGTGAAAGCCGTTGTTGCGCCCGTTATTGATAATACCGAGCGTGACGCGGCGTATAAGCGTTTTATTTCCGGTACCGGGCAGGATGTCGAGCGTAGTGCATTGGAAATTAAGGTTGGCGTAGAGGCGGGTAAAGTTGGCGTTCGGACGATGGGGGTAAGTTTTGCGCTGACTCGTTGGAATGCTCTCTGGAAAAAATACAGCCAAATTTAATCTGACAGGCACCTGGATAAATAACCTGTCACTGTCAGATCAGGTTTAAATTACAGCAGTTAATAATATAGCGTTAGTTTTGTTGTTTGGTGGGGGCAACTTGAAGGTCACGAATACACACCGATTGAGGTAATTCATAAGCAAATACGATAGTGTCTGCTACATCTTTTGCAGAAATAACGCCGCCAATACTTTCTTTCCAGTTAATGTAATCATTTTTAACCGCCTCATCACCAATGTGAGTAATGAGTTCTGTCTCTGCTGCACCAGGAGAAATAGTGATAACTCTGATATTATCGGGTGCAACCTCCCAGCGGACACTCTCTGATAAACCATGCACAGCAAATTTTGTTGCACAATATGCAGCGTGGTACTGATAACTTTTTTGACCAGCTAAAGATGATATATTAATTATAGTCCCCGTTTGCCTTTTTTTCATGCCGGGTAACACGGCTTGCATTCCATTGATGACGCCTTTTATATTAGTATCAATCATTCTATTCCATTCATTATGATCCTGACCATCTAGCTCGCCTAATAACATCACACCGGCATTGTTTATAATACAATCGACATCGCCAAATTTGTCCTCTGCCTGACGAATAGCATTAAAAACTTGTTCACGACAAGTAACATCGACTTCGAAAGCCATTGAGTTATTAAGATTCATTGCAGTTAATCTATCCACGCGGCGAGCTAAGAGAGCAGTAGAATAACCTTTATTACTCAGTTGGTTAGCGACTTCAGCGCCAAAGCCTGAGCTGGCTCCCGTTATAACGACTAATTTATTTTTCATATAAAATCACTCAATTTACCATAGAATTTTTTAGCAACATCAGGGTGAGAGCGAAGTCTACCTTTCATGTAGTTTAGACCCACATCCCTAAGCAATGGGTTATTCGGATCAGTTTCTCTAAACGAAATATCTGACACCAGTTCTATTGGCAATTCAAATATAGGGACATGAGAATCAAGACTTGCACCGAGAAAGTATGCAATAGAAATTCTTTCTGTTAGTTTATCTTGAGGTAATACCCTGTGAACTGTTGCCCTAAGATAACCGTTGGTCGCTAATTCTAATAATTCCCCCAAATTAACGACGAATGTATCTTTTATTGGTAAAGCGTCAATCCACTCATTATCATTGATTTTAACCTGCAGTCCTTTATTATCATCCTGTAATATTAATGTTAAAAGTCCAGAGTCTTTATGTGCCCCAACACCTTGTCTTTCTTGTGTTGATTCATTACGTGGATATTTAATTAATTTGATATGTTCGTTTGGCGTTTTACCATAGATACCATCAAATGAATGCTCCGGTAAGCCAAGGCCTATAGCTAATGCTCTGATTAAATCAATGGAAATCTTTGTTAGTGTCTTATTATATTCTAATATTGTATCTTTTAGCTCTGGTAAAGATTCCGGCCATTGATTATAACCGTGTAACCTTAACCAGATTGGATCTTCGTCAGTTAAATTATGAGGTGCACGCTCTGCACCTATATCCATCTGCTCTCTCCAATCAGGGCTTCCATTTGTTTTCTCATTACCTGGACTGGTGTACCCTCTGAAATGTGGAGAGTTAATCATAGATATTGATAATTTATCTTTTTCAGGCAAGAGAAAAAACCTCTCGGTTAATTCCCGGACTTTTCCTAAAAATAGATTTGATACACCATGTTCACTGAGATAGAAAAATCCCACATGGTGAGCGGCTTCTGTTAATTGAGATATAAACTTTTTTTTATCCTCGATGTCGCCATATAACATGGATAATTTTAATATGGGTATGCCTGTCATTTCTATCTCCCTCAGTAAAAAATGGACATATTTAATGTACTAAGCTAAAGATGATTTCCTATTCAAAATAATAATTTTTTACATGGATTTTAAAAAATTGTTTAATGCGGTTGAGCTTACAAAAACATGTTTTTCTCTCAATCATTCGACTATTTGCCTTAATGAATAGCCGCGTTCACGAAGTTCTCTAATATCTGAAATTTCTGCTAACGGTTACTGACCAAATTCCGGCTCTCTCCCTGTAGAGGATAAAGCCCGTAGCCAGCGACGTTGATATCCTTTATGTTGCCAACTTTTGATCATGTATTGATTCCCGTTGCGCTATAGGAATCACCTTATCAGGGTGTATCTTTTCACGCAACACTGATTGCCGACACCGGTAATATCAATGTCTGATAAGGTGATTTCTATAGCGCAATGTGCAGTGGTGTCTTAGGATAATATTGCGTGTTACGGTTCTATTTGTGCTGATCTTGAGCAAAAATCACCAACGCGATAACGCCAGAATTCGCCTTTGAGCAGCCTCCCTGACTGGCGGGGGTCATCTAAAACAGCGATCAGCGTATCCATAAAGTCGACAATATCATATTAGTAAAAAGCAGCGAAAGCAGATTCCTGACGTTCTGGAGATAACGGGTTATGTGGTTGTTGTCAGCAGGCTGAAAGAATCAAATGCAGAGGGTATTCTGGGGCTTTACCGGCAGAGATGGCAGATCGAATTGGCATTCAAACGAATGAAATCGTTAACCGGC
>JBEGTQ010000161.1:0-4026 GCA_041179305.1 Pseudomonadota bacterium
CCGTCATATACCAATTCTGGGTATTTAACTGAAGAAAAAAACAAAGATGATGCAGACCACAGTGACTAAACAGCTAAAAAGGGCAAATCGTCAAAGATTCGGGATGTCAAAAAGCGGGCAAAACAATAAGGTGGGGATGATAAACAGCAGTAGCGCCTCGTATCACAACACGAGACGCTGCTTCGAAATCAGTAAGCCGTCGGTTGACACTTTTCTGCCTGGATACGCTGGTATATTTCTTCACGGTGAACAGAAACCTCTTTCGGAGCATTTACACCAATTCGAACCTGGTTGCCTTTAACCCCTAACACAGTAACCGTAACCTCATCGCCAATCATGAGTGTTTCACCAACTCGACGAGTCAGAATAAGCATTCTTTGCTCCTTGAAAAATTAAAAGAGTCGGGTCTCTCAGTTTCCCCGTCATTATCCATCATACACCGAGAAAACGTAAGTCATCACATTCACATAAAATGTAAGTAGCCTGGTCAAGTATCTAACTAATACAAGCTTAGCTGAAGCAACCCACTTTGCGTTTAACTTTGTGAGCGATCTATGACAGAGAAAGTGAAAAACGCCATACCCTGTAGAGAGATATGGCGTATTGATTTAATGGATCATTATTTATTTATTAACCGGGATGTTACCCATGCCTCTATGCTTGCTAATGCTGATGGTAATGCTTTCACATCAGTACCGCCAGCCTGAGCCATATCAGGGCGACCACCACCTTTACCGCCTACCTGCCGGGCAATATAAGCGATTAACTCACCTGCTTTCACGTTGCCAGTCAGGTCTTTGGTCACACCAACAATCAAGCTCACCTTATCGTTGGCTGTCGTTGCCAGAACAATAATAGCCGAACCCAGATGGTTTTTAAGATCATCAACCATAGTGCGCAGCATTTTTGGTTCAAAATCATCCAACTGGCTCACCAACAACTTCACACCATTGACCTGTTTTGCACTGGAAGACAAAGACGCACTTTCGTGAGCCGCCTGCTGATCTTTTAGCTGTTGGAGTTCACGTTCAAGCGTTTTGCTACGATCTAACACTGCGCGAACTTTCTCTGCCAGATTATGAGTATCGCCTTTTACCAGGTGAGCAACATCCTGTAGCAGGCTACTTTGCTGATGCAGCAACGCAATAGCACCTTCACCGGTCACAGCTTCAATACGACGGATACCGGCAGCAGTTCCTGACTCTGACAAGATACGGAACAGACCGATATCACCGGTACGGCTGGCATGGATACCACCGCAAAGTTCAGTAGAGAAGTCACCCATCGTCAAAACACGGACCTGATCATCATACTTCTCACCAAACAGTGCCATCGCTCCTTTTTCTTTCGCAGCATCTCGTTCCATGACTTCAGTCTGGACTGGCAAGTTACGGCGAATTTGCTCATTCACCATATCTTCTACCTGACGGATCTGTTCTGGTTTCATCGCTTCGAAATGAGAAAAGTCAAAACGCAGATATTTGTCGTTTACCAACGAACCTTTCTGAACCACATGTTCACCCAAGATCTTACGTAGAGCAGCGTGCAGTAAGTGGGTTGCTGAATGGTTCAGGCGAATGCGGTTACGCCGAGCGACGTCAATTTGAGCATCAATATTGTGGTTAACCCGCAGAGTACCTTGCGTTAATTGGCCCAGATGACCAATCGCTTGACCGTATTTCTGAGTATCCGCCACTGCGAAGGTTGTAGTGGTATTTTTCAGTTCGCCTTTGTCACCTACCTGACCACCGGATTCACCATAGAATGGTGTTTTATTCAGCACAACAACCGCCTCTTCACCGGCATGAATTTCATCAACAGCGTCACCATTGCGGAACAATGCAGTAACGATCGCTTGTTGATCAACGCGATCATAGCCAGAAAACTGGCTCGCGCTATCTACGCGAATCAGGCTGTTATAGTCGGCACCGAAACCACTGGACTCACGAGCGCGGCTGCGTTGGGCTTCCATTGCTTGCTCAAAGCCGGTTTCATCTACTTTCAAATTACGCTCACGGCAAACATCGGCGGTTAAATCAATGGGGAATCCGTAAGTATCGTATAAACGGAAAGCTGTTTCACCATCAAGAGTATCACCGATCAGCGTATTGAGCTCTTCATCCAGCAGTGCTAAGCCGCGTTCCAATGTACGAGCGAACTGTTCTTCTTCGGTTTTGAGGACTTGCTCAACCATTGCTTGCTGTTGTTTTAGCTCATCAGCAGCGGAGCCCATAACAGCGATTAATGGCGCAACTAACTTGTAGAGGAAAGTATCTTTCGCACCCAACATATTTCCATGACGAATCGCACGACGAATGATTCGACGTAAAACATAACCATGGTTTTCATTCGAAGGCGTTACTCCATCAGAAATTAGGAAGGCACAAGAGCGAATATGGTCAGCGATGACTCGCAGTGATTTGCTGGAAAAATCAGTAGCTCCAGTGACGTCTGCCACTGCCTTAATTAAATCTCTGAAGAGGTCAATTTCGTAGTTAGAGTTAACATGTTGTAACACCGCAGCAATACGCTCAAGCCCCATACCAGTGTCAACTGATGGTTTAGGCAATGGCAGCATGGTGCCATCTGACTGACGGTTAAACTGCATGAAGACGATGTTCCAGATCTCAATATAACGATCGCCATCTTCTTGTGCAGACCCGGGAGGCCCTCCCCAAATATGGTCACCATGATCAAAGAAAATTTCTGTGCATGGGCCACAAGGACCGGTATCACCCATTTGCCAGAAGTTATCTGATGCAAAAGCACCACCTTTGTTATCGCCAATACGAATAATACGTTCGTGAGGAACACCAATTTCGTTAGCCCAGATGTCATAGGCCTCGTCATCGGTTTCGTATATGGTTACCCAAAGTTTTTCTTTCGGTAAGTTAAACCACTGTTCGCCGACTAATAATTCCCAGGCGAAACTGATAGCATCATGTTTGAAGTAATCACCAAAACTGAAGTTACCCAACATTTCGAAGAATGTGTGATGACGCGCGGTATAACCTACGTTTTCCAGATCGTTATGCTTACCACCTGCGCGCACACAGCGCTGAGAGGTCGTTGCACGAGAATAGGCCTGTTTCTCCAAACCTAAGAAAACGTCCTTAAACTGGTTCATCCCCGCATTGGTAAATAGCAGTGTTGGGTCATTTTTAGGGACTAAAGAGCTGCTTGCTACAACCTGGTGCCCCTTGCTATGGAAAAAGTCGAGAAACGCTTGACGAATCTCAGCGGTGCTCTTGCTCATAATTGCCCCGAAAACAAGCTAAAAGAATGGTACGTAAGCATATTGTGCATCAATTATTGGTAACGCCGTAGATAAGCTCACGAACAAAAAGTGGGGATAAGATAAATTTTCTTAGGGGCGAAGTAAAATCCTGCGTGCAATCATTCGTCAAAATCATTGTAAATCGCCTGAATTTCTTCTTGAAAGAAGCCACGGTAGAGGAGATAACGCTGAACTTTGGCCTTTTCTTTCCATTCAACAGGTAAAGTTTCACCAAATTTACCTTGTGCGACTTCTCTTGCGAGCAGAAACCAGTTGATTTTACTGATTTCAAAAGCGGTTTGAATTCGTTCTTTATCGATACCTTTTTGCATTAATTCCGAACGGATACGCTGAGCGCCATATCCTTTACGACCAGAGCTATTAATATAACTGGTCGCAAAGCGGGAATCATCTAACCAGCCGTGTTGATAACAATAAGCAATTACTTGTTCGATAGCATGAGGGTCTCTATCTTCAATGCTGGTGCGCTTCTGCCAATTCCCCCTTGCCGAAAAAGGCTGCGCGACAAGCTTACGGCGCAATTCAAATTCACTATGATCACGTTGAGATAGCAATCTCATGGCACGAGTTAACAACTCATTCATATGCCCTTCTTACTTGAAGTTATAACCGTGTTAGCAGTTACAACAGCTCTGGGTAATAACCTTCTTATCCGACGTTGAGAACAGGCACTGTTCTAATCAATTAGCGATAAATATCAGTGGAAGACTGTGCACGAACCGCTATTT
>JBEGTQ010000162.1:0-4873 GCA_041179305.1 Pseudomonadota bacterium
AGCGCCCGGGCGTGATGTTTGCAGACATGGAGCTGATTGGCGTGCCGCACAATATCGTTATTGGTGACCGCAATCTTGATAGCGAAGAGGTGGAGTACAAAAACCGCCGAGTCGGTGAGAAACAGATGATTAAAACCAGCGAAATCATTGAGTTCCTGTTGAACAAAATCAAGCGCTAACGGGCTACCCGTAATACCCAAAATAGTTGTACACCTAAGTTACTTCAAGATGTAGTCAGGCAACAAGCACCGTTGCATCAAGGCGCCTGCAAGTATGAAATACAGAAAGCCGCCAGATAGTGAAGTGAATAACTTCTGGCGGCTTTTTCTTTCAGCAACGGACAGATTTTATTGGCTGTCGCAGCTCTTATTCGCATTAAACTTAATATCACCTAATGGGATCAGCGTCTTTTCTGATTGCCCTTCTGGCATCGACGGCTGCACATCAAAATAGCCACTGAGCGTCAGAAACACAAACACCGGTTCATCAACATCTTTACGCGCTTCTCGATACCCAGTTTCCAGTGCAATATTATTCTCAACCGGGAAGGTTATGCCGGTAGCGCAATCGGTAAATATCGCTGCATCAGCAAAATACTTATACATACCGCGCAACGGCAACGGTGTTTTGGGTAAAGGTTGAACGCTTGGGGAAAGTTGATAATTCAGTGTGGATTTAATCGGCAGCCCTTGTTGATCCAGCATCACCAGATTTTTACCTGCGGGTAAGAAGTAGCGTTTCTTGCCCTGCCCGTTAGTGAGTACCAGCTTATCCGCAGTACGCGCCCATTTACCGTATTCAGCAAAGGCTTGATCACCCTCTTTCTTGTCACCAGAACTAATAGCACCACGATAAATCTCTTTCAGTACAAAAGTCCCATCGTTATCAAGAAACAGTGACGTGTCTAAACCACTGCAATCAGCACAAGGTAACACCCCTTGATAATGCTGTTGCATGGGCTGTAAAGTCTGCTCGACCAGTTGATGCCGATTATTACACCCAAGTAATGACAGTGCACCTACTGCCAAAAACAGCGCTATCGTTAATTTTCTCACAGTTATTCTCCCATACTGTGTCCGATATATAAGGAATGAAGCCGCTTCATACGCAATGCAATAAAGCGCATGTCAGCTATCAGCATCATTACTGATGAATTTTTCCGCGTAGAGCTTTGGTCGCACCTTTACGGACTTTACTCTCGACTCGCCTTATTTTTGAGCTTTTGGTCGGTTTTGTCGCCCTACGGGGCTTTTTTATCACCATTGTCTGACGAATCAGCGCTACCAGTCGTGCTAAGGCAGCCTCGCGATTCATATCCTGACTACGGTATTCTTGCGCTTTGATGATAACGATACCATCGGCAGTTACCAAATGGTTATTTAATAACAATAATCTATCTTTATAATACTCTGGCAGGCTTGAAGCCTTAATGTCAAAGCGCAAATGAATAGCTGTTGAGGTTTTATTGACATGCTGACCACCGGCACCCTGCGCTCTGATCGCGGTTAGTTCAACCTCACTGTCGGGTAGGCTGACACTATTAGATATAATCAGCACACTTATTGCCCATTATTTTGCCATTCGGCAAAACTAATTTCCAAATTACTCTGAGCATCTGATAACCAAATAGTTCCCTCTTGCAGCGCCGCCTGTAGTGACATATTACGATTAGAAAGTGCTGCCAGCTTTACCATTTGTTCATCATCAAGGAAACGCACCCGCAAGTTACGCTGCCCGGACAACTTATCCTGAACTTGTGGCCACCACACTTTGGCGGTGCGTTCGCCATAGGCATATAATACGACCTGCTGTGACTGATTACAGGCTTTACGCAAACGCCTTTCCTCCGGGAGGCCCAACTCAACCCACAATTCAATGCCGTTGTGATCGTTATGTCGCCAAATCTCCGGTTCATCGTCAGCACTCAGACCTTTAGTAAACTGTAACCGTTCATCAGCATGGCAGATCCATGCAAGTAAACGCAGCATCATACGTTGAGCAGTTTCAGATGGGTGTTGTGCAATTGTCAGATTAATATCCTGAAAAAAATCACGATCCATATCTGCAATATTGACAGCCGCTTTATGGATGGTTGCTTTTAGTGCCATGTGTAACCTCTTGATATTGGGTAGACAGTGTACTCGATTAAGCCTACCAGCAGCCAGCCAACCATGCATATACCTGTCGCTCTTCAAGATGCAGGCGGTTGGCTGTCTCTTGAAGTAACTTGGGTATAAAGGAAGTTATCAGTGGCATCAATACAAAAAAGAAACCTTAGTGACACTACTAATATCTCTATCACTCCTATGCTATAGTCCTTATAAGTTCAGAGTTTATCTTCATAGGTTGATAGTGTATCGCTTCCGCTAAGAACCGACTGAGTTAACTTTTTCTAAGAAGATTACGGGGTCGTAATACGGCCAATTAGCGCGCCGATTTATGCACCAATGACAAGTAGTGACCAAGGCTACGTACCAGATGTAATAATCTATGCATTTGAAATATTGGACGAAATTGCGACTAACGACGCACTCCCGTCCTCCTTTAGGGAACAGGCGGCCTTTGCCGCCGCTAACTTATTGGTGAGCGATTATGTCGATGAGTGAAGAGTATCAACCCATCAATTGTGATGACTACGATAATCTAGAACTCGCCTGCCAACATCACTTGATACTGACGTTGAAGTTAAGAGGCGGTGAGATCGTAGAAGGTAAAGCCAGTGATCTGCTGCTGAGAAAAAAGGTTGAGTACCTGATTGTCGAACAAGAAGGAACAATTCGCGAGTTTCGTCTGGATCATATCACCAGCTTCAGCCACCCCGAGATCGGGACTGTCATGGTAAGTGCATCATAACTTGAACTTTGTAGAATAACGGGCCGCTGAAAAATGGCCCGTTTTGCATTTTCTCTTCGAATACAGCAACGCTAGTGCCTTAATATTCCAGATTGGTCTTAAGGTTTTAAACTCACCGGGTAAGCCGTGAAATCTCTAAATGTAAATCGGGATGATTACACAGGACGGCGGCTATAGTTGTTCTTATTTTGTTATTTCGTGTTAGCCCAATTCAGATACCAACACGGTTCGCCTTCTTTAGCCTGACCCGCCTGAGTGATAAATACCCCTGCAGCAGCGATTAATTGCCCACCAAAATAGAGTAATGGAATACGTCCCCGTTGCCACGGTGGAACACCTAACTCTTGCCATATCTTTTTGCTTTGGCGTGAATGATGCCACCCGACAATTTTAATATCCCCCTGTAAACCGAAACGGACGCTGATTTCCTCACCGACAGCCGCGGCCCTAACCGCTTGCCCGCCATCAGAAACAAAACTCAGTGTCCCCAGGTTAACAGGCAGCGCTATGGGTTCGGGTAGCTCATCTGCCACCTTAATTGTCGCCCAAAACAGATACTGCACTTTTATCTCTTTCAGAGGAGTTAATAGGTACAAATGTTGCCGGAAGCGACGAACCTGATGCAGCCCCAGAGTAAGCAGAGGTTCTGCATCTCGCCGCGCCATTGCGACTTCCAGCCACAGGCGTTGCAATTGATTTTGTGACGGCATTGAAGCACCCTGCCCTGCCAACCAACGGCGCAACAAAGCAGCCCGTTTCACCTTTGATACCAACAATAATCCATCAATGAAGAGCGAGCCATCGGGGCGTTGCAGTTGTTGTAAATTATCGGCCAGTAACTCGTCCAGCAGTTGTTCCTGCCCGGCACACAACTCTGCACTGCGTGCCGTCGCCTGAGCAAAATGCGGCCAACGCTGATTAAGCAAAGGTAAGACTCTTAACCGCAGGAAATTGCGATCAAAACGGTCATTTTGATTACTGTCATCCTCAATCCACGACAACTGCTGCGCCTTCGCGTAATTTTCTAATATATCGCGGGTAAAGGCCAGCAATGGCCGTAACAACTGGCTGTGAGCAAACGGCATTTTGGCCGCTATTCCAGACAACCCAGCAGGGCCGCTGCCCCGTTTGAGTGCCAACAAGAAGGTTTCACATTGGTCATCCAAATGTTGGGCGGTAAATAGCACTTCGTCCGCGGCCAGATGGGTGGAAAATGCCTGATAACGGGCGGATCTGGCTGCCGCCTCGATTCCATTTCGCCGCGAGTCAATATTCACTCGCACCACATCAAATGGAACTTGCCATTGTTCACACTGCTGCTGACAATGTATTACCCAAGTGTCTGCCGATGGATTTAATCCATGATGAACATGAATCGCGCGTACTTTCAGCTCAGGAGTCAATTGCTCGCGCAAACAAACCAATAAGTGCAGCAATACACTGGAATCCAACCCGCCGCTGAACCCCACTAGCACGTTACGATGGTCACCCAATTGCGCCAATAGAGGTTTTAGTAACGCATTAGGCGTATATGAGGCTGAGTTCATGTCATTCCAGCGTGAGTTCGTATAGCTCCAGTGGTAAACCATCTGGATCAGTAAAGAAAGTAAAACGTGATTGGGTATGGGGATCAATGCGAACAGCTTCGCAAATCACACCGGCAGCGGTCAGCTCGCTGATTGCCAACTCAATATCATCGACCTGAAAAGCCAGATGGCGCAAGCCACAAGCCTCTGGGCGACTGGGGCGTGCCACTGGAGAAGGGAAGGAAAATAGCTCAACAATATACTGCCCATTTATGGCTAAATCAGCTTTCCACGAATCGCGTTCCTCACGATAGACTTCTCTCATCAACACGAACCCCAGCACCTCGCAGTAGAATCTTTTGCTGGCCTGATAATCTGAGCCAATGATCGCAATATGATGAATCTGACGTATTGCTAGCATCTATTACTCCATTCTATATTTAAGTTACTTCAAGATACAAGACAACAGCAGACCAACCCCCTTAAGTCAATTC
>JBEGTQ010000163.1:0-16675 GCA_041179305.1 Pseudomonadota bacterium
CATTACGAGGGCAAATATGGGGTTGTACGCCGGAACCAGTACCACATAGGCTCATGTTTTATGCCCGGCTTGCGCATTTCTGCAACCGGCTGCTGTTGTGCCAGAGCCTCCAGTTGCTCACGCAGTGATAGAAGCTCATTAAGATAGCGATGACGACGAAGAATATCTTCAATTTACGTTTCCTCTTTGAATGTGAGTTACCCTTACCGACGATGGGCAATTGTAATTTTGCGAGTGCAGGGATGCTTAAGTTGGCAGGGACGTGAGGGGGGGGGAGGATCTGGAAGGCGCGGGTTGAGGTACACAGCCAATTGAGGTTCACTTTGCAAGTGGTGGGGTAGATAATCACACAAAGTGAGTGTTACTATGTTTTGTCAGTTATTGCGTCACACCATAGATACAAAATGAGTTGTGTATATATGAGTGTACATATCAGGCAAAGTAAAGTCAGATAACGCACATAACACATTGAATTTATATTATAATTTTACATGTGACCTGTCGTGTGGGTCACCACTGTAGATAAGGAATTAGAATGCCCGTTATTACCCTTCCTGACGGCAGCCAACGTCATTACGATCACGCCGTTTCTACTCTTGATGTTGCTCTGGATATTGGCCCCGGTCTGGCAAAAGCCTGTATAGCTGGCCGAATCAATGGTGAACTGGTGGATGCCAGCGACCTGATTGAATCGGATGCCCAACTGGCTATTATTACCACCAAAGATGCGGAAGGTTTGGAGATTCTCCGCCATTCTTGTGCGCATTTATTGGGGCATGCCATCAAGCAACTTTGGCCTGATACCAAAATGGCCATCGGCCCGGTTATTGACAACGGTTTTTATTACGATGTTGATATCGATCGTGCTCTGACGCAGGAAGATTTGGATCTGCTGGACCAGCGGATGCATGAACTCGCCGATAAAGATTACGACGTCATCAAGAAAAAAGTAAGTTGGCAAGAAGCGCGTGATGTTTTTGTTGCACGTGATGAAGATTATAAAGTGGCGATCCTTGATGAAAATATTAACCGTGATGATCATCCAGGGTTATATCATCATGAAGAATACGTTGATATGTGTCGTGGTCCACATGTGCCGAATATGCGTTTCTGCCACCATTTTAAATTGCAGAAAACTTCCGGTGCCTATTGGCGTGGCGACAGCAAAAATAAGATGCTGCAACGTATTTACGGCACGGCGTGGAGCGATAAGAAGCAACTGAATGCTTATCTGCAACGTTTGGAAGAAGCAGCCAAGCGGGATCATCGTAAGATTGGGAAACAGCTAGACCTTTACCACATGCAGGAAGAAGCACCAGGTATGGTGTTTTGGCATAACGACGGTTGGACTATCTTCCGTGAACTGGAAACTTTTGTGCGCATGAAGCTCAGAGAGTATCGGTATCAGGAAGTGAAAGGGCCGTTTATGATGGATCGTGTGCTGTGGGAGAAAACCGGGCATTGGGAGAACTATGCTGAGCATATGTTCACAACATCTTCGGAAAACCGCGAGTATTGCATTAAACCGATGAATTGCCCGGGGCATGTGCAGATTTTTAACCAAGGGTTGAAATCCTATCGTGACCTGCCATTACGTATGGCGGAGTTCGGTAGCTGCCATCGTAACGAACCCTCAGGCGCGCTGCATGGTTTGATGCGTGTACGCGGCTTTACTCAGGACGACGCACACATTTTTTGTACCGAAGAGCAAGTTCGCGATGAAGTGAACAACTGTATTAAAATGGTGTACGACATGTACAGCACCTTTGGTTTCGAGAAGATAGCGGTTAAGCTCTCTACCCGCCCTGAAAAGCGTATTGGTAGCGATGACTTGTGGACTCGTGCCGAGGATGATTTAGCTGCAGCGCTGACTGAAAACGGCATTACGTTTGATTATCAGCCGGGTGAAGGTGCGTTTTATGGCCCGAAAATTGAGTTTACCTTGCATGATTGTTTGGATCGTGCGTGGCAGTGTGGTACCGTACAGCTCGATTTCTCATTACCGGGTCGCTTAAGTGCGTCTTACATCGGCGAAAGTAACGATCGTCAGGTGCCAGTAATGATTCACCGGGCCATTTTGGGGTCAATGGAACGCTTCATCGGTATTCTTACCGAAGAGTATGCGGGATTTTTCCCAACCTGGTTAGCTCCGGTGCAAGTCGTGGTGATGAATATCACCGATAGCCAGTCTGATTATGTACAGCAAGTGACCGAAAAACTGCAAAATGCAGGGATTCGGGCAAAAGCGGACTTGAGAAATGAGAAGATTGGCTTTAAAATTCGTGAGCATACGTTGCGTCGGGTTCCGTACATGTTAGTCTGCGGCGATAAAGAGGTTGAATCAGGCAAAGTTGCCGTTCGTACCCGCCGTGGTAAAGACTTGGGGAGTTTAGACGTCAGCGTGGTCGTAGACAAGCTGCTAACAGAAATTCGCAGCCGTAGTCTTCATCAACTGGAGGAATAAAGTATTAAAGGCGGAAAACGAGTTCAACCGGCGCGTCCTAATCGCATCAACAAAGAGATTCGCGCCACAGAAGTTCGCCTAACAGGCGTCGATGGTGAACAGATTGGTATTGTCAGTCTGAATGAAGCTCTTGAAAAAGCTGAGGAAGCTGGTGTTGATTTAGTAGAAATCAGTCCGAATGCCGAGCCGCCGGTTTGCCGTATTATGGATTACGGCAAGTTCCTCTATGAGAAGAGCAAATCGACAAAAGAACAGAAGAAAAAGCAAAAAGTCATTCAGGTCAAGGAAATAAAATTCCGTCCTGGTACCGATGATGGCGATTATCAGGTCAAACTACGCAACCTAATTCGCTTTCTGGAAGATGGCGATAAAGCCAAAATCACCTTGCGATTCCGTGGGCGTGAAATGGCGCACCAGCAGATCGGCATGGAAGTCCTTAACCGTGTCAAGAGAGATCTGACTGAAGATTCTGATTTGGCCGTTGTGGAGTCTTTCCCAACGCGTATCGAAGGTCGTCAGATGATTATGGTGCTCGCACCTAAGAAGAGACAGTAAGGCATTCAAGTAGCAGGTCTCTCTCTGCTTGCAGAGTAACAGACCTGTTCGCCTGACTGGCTCGTTGTAATTAACAATGCGAAGTGGATATATTCAATGCCAAAAATCAAGACAGTACGCGGCGCCGCTAAACGCTTCAAAAAGACCGGTTCCGGTGGTTTTAAGCGTAAGCATGCTAACCTGCGTCATATTCTGACAAAAAAAGCTACTAAGCGTAAACGTCATTTACGTCCAAAAGGCATGGTATCTAAGAACGATCTAGGTTTGGTCGTAGCATGTCTGCCGTACGCATAAGCAACTTTTGGTTTGAATTAAGGCGATAGGAGAAGTAAATGGCTCGCGTAAAACGTGGTGTGGTAGCACGTGCACGTCACAAAAAAATATTAAAGCAAGCGAAAGGTTACTACGGTGCCCGTTCGCGCGTTTATCGTGTTGCTTTCCAGGCAGTGATCAAGGCAGGCCAATACGCCTACCGTGACCGCCGTCAACGGAAGCGTCAATTCCGCCAATTGTGGATTGCACGTATCAACGCCGCTGCTCGTCAGAATGATATGTCTTACAGCAAATTCATTAACGGTCTAAAAAAGGCTTCTATTGAAATTGACCGTAAAATCCTGGCTGACATCGCAGTATTCGATAAAGTGACATTCTCGGCACTGGTCGAAAAAGCGAAAGCAGCTCTGGCGTAAGTCAGAATTGAAGAGGGAGCTTGTCTCCCTCTTTTAATTTTTATCTTATTGGTCTAAAGGTTTTTGTTATGGCACATACAGTTGCTTTTCGCTTCTCTTTTTACTTTAGCGCCTGATTTAAGGAGGCTTGAGCGTAAGAATAGAAACGAAAAATAACGCCTAAGCCTCCCATTGTGGAGGCTTTTTTGTTTTTAGCCAAAGAATACACTGTAGCTGGGGTAGAGGTGTCGCTGACGGGAGAGCTTGCTGATTTTGTTTAAAAAATTTATTTTGGTTATCGAGTTTTAATTAATTATATATACCCAAAGTCATTGGCGTTTCAGGTAGGTAGCAAGCGAAGTGATTCGGATGACAAATTTGCTGGCAGCAGATTTTAACTCTGCTTGCGGTGGCCTCGTAGAAACGACGCCCTAAAATGAGCTGGGTAACGAGCGTAGCTAACACTGCTATAACTTCAAGTACGATGGGTATGACAAGCAGGCCATACCGGCCAGAGGAAGAAGAAACAATGTCACATCTCGCAGAGCGGGTTGCCAATGCTAAAGCAGCCATAGAAGATGCCAGGGATGCCGCCGCGTTGGATTTAGTACGCGTCGAATATCTGGGCAAAAAAGGCCATTTAACCCTTCTGATGACATCGCTGCGTGAGCTGTCAACTGAAGAGCGTCCGGCAGCCGGTGCGGTCATTAATCAGGCCAAGCAAGCAGTACAAGAAGCACTAAATGCCCGCAAGGATAAACTTGAATCAGCAGTCCTGAATGCCCGATTAGCAGCCGAAACCATTGATGTCTCATTACCGGGGCGTCGTATGGAAAATGGTGGGTTACATCCGGTGACGCGTACTATTGATCGCATTGAAACTTTCTTTGGTGAATTGGGTTTCTCGGTTGAGTCTGGCCCAGAAATTGAAGATGACTATCATAATTTTGATGCATTGAATATTCCACCTCATCACCCAGCGCGCGCTGATCATGATACTTTCTGGTTTGATGCCACTCGATTGCTGCGTACCCAGACCTCTGGCGTACAGATTCGTACCATGAAAGATCAACACCCCCCCATCAGGATTATCGTGCCGGGCCGTGTTTATCGTAACGATTATGATCAGACTCATACACCGATGTTCCATCAAATGGAAGGGTTGATTGTTGACCAAAATATTAGCTTTAGCAATTTGAAGGGAACCTTGCACGATTTCCTGCGTAATTTCTTTGAAGAAGATTTACCGATCCGTTTCCGTCCGTCTTATTTTCCATTTACTGAACCCTCGGCTGAAGTGGATGTTATGGGTAAAAACGGTAAGTGGCTTGAGGTGCTGGGTTGTGGCATGGTGCACCCAAATGTATTGCGTAATGTCGGCATTAATTCTGACGTTTATTCCGGTTTTGCGTTCGGTATGGGCATGGAGCGTTTAACCATGCTGCGTTACGGTGTCACTGATTTGCGTGCATTCTTCGAAAACGATCTGCGTTTCCTCAAACAGTTTAAGTAAGGCAGGAATATCTCATGAAATTCAGTGAACATTGGTTACGTGAATGGGTAAATCCAGCCATTAACAGTGATGATTTGGCCCATCAAATCACTATGGCCGGTTTAGAAGTAGAGAGCATAGATCCTGTAGCCGGTGAGTTTAATGGTGTGGTGGTGGGTGAAGTGGTTGAGTGCGGTCAACATCCCAATGCCGATAAATTACGCGTGACAAAAGTCAATGTTGGCGGTGACTGTCTGTTGGATATCGTCTGTGGTGCCGCTAACTGTCGGCAGGGGCTGAAAGTGGCCGTGGCGACAGTCGGAGCGGTGTTACCGAGCGGTTTTAAAATTAAAGCCGCCAGGCTGCGTGGCGAACCGTCAGAAGGGATGTTGTGCTCATTCTCCGAATTGGGTATTTCCGACGATCACGACGGTATTATCGAATTGCCGCTGGATGCACCTATTGGCGCTGACCTGCGTGAAACTCTGTTTTTGGATGATAAAACCATTGAAATCAGCGTGACGCCCAATCGCGCCGACTGCCTGAGTATCATCGGTGTGGCGCGCGATGTGGCGGTAGTGAATGAATTGGCGCTGACCGAACCGAAGATGAATCCGGTGGCGGTAACTATCAAGGATACCTTCTCAATCCGCGTTGATACGCCGCAGGCTTGCCCACGTTATTTGGGTCGTGTTATCAAAGGCATCAACGTCAAGGCCGCCACGCCATTGTGGATGCGTGAGAAGTTGCGTCGTTGTGGTGTTCGTTCGATTGATCCGGTTGTGGACGTGACTAACTTCGTTCTGCTGGAGTTGGGTCAACCAATGCATGCGTTTGATCTGGATCGCATTGACGGAGAAATCGTTGTGCGTATGGCAGCCGATGCGGAAGAACTGACGCTGTTAGATGGTAGCAAAGCCAGGCTGAGCGCCGATACGCTGGTGATTGCCGACAAACAGAAAGCACTGGCAATAGCCGGTATTTTTGGCGGCGAACATTCTGGCGTAAATGAAGATACGCAGAACGTGTTGCTGGAGTGCGCCTTCTTCAATCCGCTGTCTATTACTGGTCGTGCACGTCGTTATGGTCTGCATACTGATGCGTCACATCGCTACGAGCGTGGCGTTGATCCTGCGCTGCAACATAAAGCGATCGAACGTGCTACAGGGTTGTTGGTTGATATCTGTGGTGGTGAGGTTGGCCCGGTTATTGATGTCACTTCGGCGGAAAATCTGCCAACGCGTGCCACTATTACGTTACATCGTGAAAAACTGAATCGCTTGATTGGTCACCCGATATCCAGCGAGCAAGTAAGCGATATTTTGCGTCGTTTGGGGTGCCAGGTCACAGTACAGGGCGATGGTGATGGCGAACACTGGCAGGCTGTTGCGCCGAGCTGGCGTTTCGATATGGAGATAGAAGAAGATCTGGTGGAAGAGGTAGCCCGTATTTACGGCTATAACGCCATTCCAGATGTGCCGATTAAAGCTGATTTGGTGATGACGAAGCATCGCGAAGCTAACCTGCCATTGAAGCGGGTTAAAACCGCGTTAGTAGATCGTGGCTATCAGGAAGTAATTACTTACAGTTTTGTTGACCCTAAAATACAAGCGCTACTGCATCCACAACAAGACGCGCTGATTTTGCCAAACCCTATCTCAGTTGATATGTCTGCCATGCGGTTGTCATTATTGACGGGCTTGCTGTCAGCAGTGGTTTATAACCAGAATCGTCAGCAGTCACGCTTACGTTTTTTTGAAAGTGGTTTGCGATTTGTACCTGATATTAAAGCAAATTTTGGCGTCAGGCAGGATGTGATGCTAGCCGGTGTTATCGTGGGTCACCGTTTTGAAGAACACTGGGATCTGGCGCGTCAGCCGATCGATTTCTATGATTTGAAAGGCGATTTGGAAGCAATTCTTGAGCTTACTGGTAAATTATCTGACCTCCGGTTCCGTGCAGCGGCACATCCTGCTCTGCATCCAGGGCAGAATGCGGCAATTTATTTATCAGGGGAATATATTGGTTTCATTGGTGTAGTTCATCCTGAACTGGAACGTAAGCTGGATCTGAATGGCCGTACAGTGGTGTTTGAAGTTGAATGGAACAAGCTTGCAGACCGCGCTGTACCTAAGATCAGTGAGATTTCTCGCTTCCCGGCAAACCGTCGTGACATTGCTATTGTGGTCGCTGAAAACGTCCCCGCAGAAGATATTTTATTGGAGTGTAAGAAAGTTGGCGCAAATCAGGTAGTTGGCGTAAACTTGTTTGATGTGTACCGTGGCAAGGGCGTAGCAGAGGGTTGTAAGAGTCTGGCTATTAGTCTGGTGTTGCAGGATACCGCCCGTACACTGGAAGAAGGGGAGATCGCTGCTACCGTCGCAAGATGTGTAGCGGCGTTAAAACAGCGATTCCAAGCATCCTTGAGGGATTGAACCTATGGCGCTTACTAAAGCTGAAATGTCAGAACATCTGTTTGAAAAGCTAGGGCTTAGCAAACGAGATGCCAAAGATTTGGTCGAGTTATTCTTTGAAGAAGTACGTCGTGCTCTGGAGAATGGCGAACAGGTCAAACTGTCTGGCTTTGGCAATTTTGATCTGCGAGACAAGAACCAACGTCCAGGCCGTAATCCGAAGACGGGTGAGGACATTCCTATTACGGCGCGTCGTGTGGTGACTTTCCGTCCAGGGCAAAAGCTAAAGAACAGGGTAGAGACTGCCACACCAAAAGAGTGAGTATTTCCTGAAACAAAAGGCCGCGCAAGCGGCCTTTTTTATAATTGATTGAATTATAATGATTTTAAACTTTAGCAATCCACTTGGTGACCACACATTTTATCGTTACAGCAAATAATATTTGTGGCTAAAACATATTTTTTCAATGAATAATCACACTGCTACCGTTCATATGCCCGTCATCTTGAAGTCACCTGGATATAATGAAATAAAATGATAACTAACGGTAAACGTATTGTGTAGTTTCGTTATGATTAGAGCTTAAATTATCATTTAACCCCAATTGGAAATATTGTTTGTGATTGCTTATTGAATATGATTGCTATTTGCATTTAAACTTAGCTGCATCAGAGGACACTGAATTACTATGCAGCTAAACAAATTTTTTTTAGGTCAAAGGGTTACATGGCCACTGGCATTTTCAATAGGGTTACACGCTAGCGTAGTCGCAGCGCTGTTGTATGTTTCCGCAGAACAAATGAAAAGACAACCTGAAGCAGAGGATGCCCCTCTTGCGGTAACGATGCTGAATGTTGCTAATTTTGCTGCACCGCAGCCTGCTGCTGCCGAGCCGGAGCCGGTTGAAGACACGCCAGAAGACATTTCACCTGAATCTGACAGGCTACCCGTGCCTGTACCTGTAGCTATGCCAAAACCGGTAAAACCAAAGCCAAAGTCTAAACCGGTGAAAAAAGAAATTAAAAAACCTGATATAAAAAAGGTGGTGGCACCGCCGGACGACAAGCCATTCAAGTCTGATGAACCAGCGCTGGTTGCCAACAATGCATCAGTAAAATCGGCACCCAAAGTCTCAGTGCCGGGCGTTTCGACGTCCGTTGGGCCAAAAGTCCTGAGTAAGGCTAAACCGACTTATCCCGCAAGAGCTTTGGCGCTGGGTGTTGAAGGGCAGGTTAAAGTGCAATATGACATTGACGACGATGGTCGTGTCACTAATGTTCGTGTGTTGGAAGCGAGGCCACGTAACACCTTTGAGCGGGAAGTGAAGCAAGTCATGCGCAAATGGCGTTTTGAAGCTGTTGCGGCTAAAAATTATGTGACGACGATTGTGTTTAAAATTGGCGGCGACATGGAGATGAAATAAGGCACTTATGCTTTTGTTATATGGCTCTCAATCGATCTATTACATATAGAAATTGTAAAGAGTCGCTTTGTGGGCGACTCTTTTGTATTAGCAACAACTGAATTAACAGAATGTGAGTTATTGAGTCGCACCCGCCTTGAGATTTCCACTGCTATCAGGTAACGCACGGGCTTTACCGGCATCATCAACTGCCACATAGGTAAATACCGCTTCTGTAGCGCGATAGCGCTGGCCGATAGGGGCTGAAGAGACTTTTTTGACCCACACTTCGATATTAATTGTGACAGAGCTGCGCCCGGTCTTGATGCAACGTGCATAGCAACAGACAACGTCACCGACGGCAACGGGATTGAGAAAAGTCATGCCATCGACACGTACAGTGACGACTCGCCCTTGGGCTATTTCTTTGGCCTGAATAGCGCCGCCAATATCCATTTGCGACATTAACCAGCCACCAAATATGTCGCCATTGGCGTTGGTATCGGCTGGCATTGCCAGGGTACGAAGTACCAGTTCACCATGAGGCAATGATTGTTGTTCGTTCATCTCGGCCTGCTTTTCAAAGTAACAGCTCACGTTGAAGGGTTCACTGAACCCTATAATGTTATTTGGAATTAAGATTTTTCCTGCTCTTTGGGCATGTGGCGATAAATATAAACACCGCTGATTAGGGTGAAAATCAGTGTCAATGCGGTTAAACCGAACACTTTGAAATTAACCCAAATATTTTGAGATAACCAGAAAGCGACATAGATATTCAGTAATCCACAGGCGAGGAAGAAGAGTGCCCACGACATATTCAGTTTTGACCAGACCCTATCTGGCAGAGTCAGCTCTTTCCCAAGCATACGTTGTATCAATGGTTTTTTCATAATACATTGACTGATTAACAATGCGGCAGCAAACAAGACATACAGAACAGTCACTTTCCATTTAATAAATAAGTCACTGTGGAACGCCAGTGTTAATGTTCCGAACACCAGTACCATAATAGCCGTAATCAGCGTCATTTTTTCTACCTTACGGTATTTCAGCCAGGTAAAGGCTAACGCTAACAACGTGGCGACAATCAGCGCCCCTGACGCGATAAAAATGTCATACATCTTGTAAAAGACGAAAAAAACGATCAATGGGAGAAAATCTAAAAGTTGCTTCATGAATCAATCCATAATTTATACACCGCCCGACTATACCGGATTCAGTGAGGTGAGGGTACCTGAGGTAATAAAACGTTATACCCGTCATACTTCAAGCTACAAGTGCGTTGGCGACATTCGCCTGGGCCAAGGCCTCGCCTGGGCAGGTTTGTCACTCGAATGACTTAGGGCGTATATTATCCTTAATTATCGGCCTGAATGCGCGCTCCATCAGTGGAATTTGCAGAAACTTACGATAAACACGTCACTGTTTTCGTCTGCATATTGCCAGATATGCACTAAGCCAGCATGATAAGTAAAATGGGGTATATACTGGTTGCCCTCGAAGTGTAGGGGTATTGGCTGCGTCTTGAAGTAACTTGGGTATACATATTGGGTTAGGGCCTGGTGAAGTAAATATGCAAAGAAAATCGCTTCGGTATTGGATGCCGGGTTTGACCCAATTAATGGCTTATGAGCGTGACTGGCTAAAGTCTGATGTCAGAGCTGGTTTATCGGTCGCGGCAGTCGCGTTGCCTATTGCAATTGCTTACGCGGAGCTTACGGGTGTCAGTGCCGCAGTGGGGTTATATTCGTGTATTTTGCCGATGATAGCCTATGCGTTTTTTGGCTCCTCACGGCAATTGATTGTTGGGCCTGACGCGGCAACTTGCGCAGTGATCGCTGCGGTGGTGGCACCACTGGCTGCGGGTAATCGTGAAGTGCACTGGCAATTAACCATCATGATGACCCTGATGATGGGGACATGGTGTTTGGTCGCCAGCCGCTTCAAGCTTGGTGCATTGGCAGACTTGCTGTCAAGGCCAATACTGAGTGGTCTACTCAATGGGGTGGCGATTACCATTATTGTCGATCAACTGGGTAAAGTTTTTGGTTTTATGACCCGCCCGCCACAACTGATCGAACGGGTATTGGCGCTACCGTATAATTTGATTAACAGCCATTTACCCACAGTTGCTATCTCCTTACTGACTTTTGTCGTGTTGTATGGCGTGAAGTGGTTAAGGCCAAACTGGCCTGCGATTTTGCTGGCAATTATGATGGCGACTTTCGTTTCCTGGGCGGCCAACATACAACAGTTTGGAGTTGCTGTTGTCGGCGGGTTTGAGGGCGGTCTGCCGATGGTTCATTGGCCCGATTTTCAACCGGGTTTATTGCGTGACATGGTGATCCCGGCACTTAACCTTGCGGTGGTCAGTTTTGTTAGCATGATGCTGACCGCACGCAGTTTTGCCGCTAAAAATAGCTATGAAGTGGATGCGGATGTTGAGTTGCGTGCGTTGGGCATTACTAATATCGTTTCTGCCCTATCGCAAGGGTTTGCTATCAGTGGTGCCAGTACGCGTACGGCGGTAAATGATGCCAACAACGGTAAAAGTCAGTTGGTCTCTATTATTGCTGCACTGGTTATTGCCATGGTATTGCTGTTTCTGACGCGTCCCCTGCAATTTATTCCTGTCGCTGCATTAGGCGTGGTGCTGATTTATGCTGCCTGGTCATTACTGGGCGTCAGGAGCTTGTGGCAATTACGTAAACGTAATATTCAAGCCTTCTATTTGGCGATATTTACTTTCTTCAGTGTTGTGTTGGTCGGGGTGATCAGTGGGATAGGTTTGGCGGTATTGTTAGGGCTATTGCAGTTCCTGCGCACGGTATTCCGCCCGACAGAGCAACTGTTAGGGGTTAATGCTGATGGTATGATTCATTCGATGCGCAATGGAAATGCCATTAAACCTGTGCCTGGTGTAATGATTTATCGTTTTAACTCGCCACTGACCTATTTTAACGTAGCTTACTTTAAGCGGCGTATTCTTAATTTAGTTGATAGCACCCCGCACCCGGCAGATTGGGTGGTTATTGATGCGGTTGCCAGTTTTACCTATGCCGATATTAGTGTGCTGGCGGCCATTGATGAGTTAAAACGTGATCTTAAGCAGCGCCATATTAAGTTGATATTGGCAGGAAGGCGTACTGAGCTGACGCGTTGGTTCCGTATTAATCGCCTCAAGAGTCATGATGACGATTTGATTTTGGTACCTGATTTGTATCTGGCACTGAAACTGATTCAGAGTAAACAGCAGGTTGCTGAACGAGAAGATAACACCGATAGCACATTACCGGAACCAGGCTGATGGGCGATTGACGTCCGAGATAAGAAGGGGCCGTTATGGCCCTTTCTTATTGGATTCACCCGGTAGATGGCTTATTCGGCAGGATCAATCACAGCAGAAGTACCCGGGCGCAACAACATATATAAACGGAACAGATATACCAGCAATAATGCAGAAACCAGATTGCTAAGTGCGCTTAAAACAACGGTAGCAATAGTGGTTGGCAGAATGGTCAGGTGGCTGACTAAATACAGCAGAATCAGTTTGGTGGTGATCCACAACATCATGGCCGGTACAATCAAACGGATATTGGCAAAGGCCAATGTTGTACTTGCTTTGATCGCGGCAAAAACACCTATTCTCTCCGTAGTGATAATTACCGGTGATAGTGACAATGCAACAGCCAGCACCACACCCGGCACGATAAACATCGTCAATCCTAACTGAATCAGTAAGGTGCTAATAAAAATAAGTAATAACAAACGAGGCAGAATGGGTAAAGACAAGCCGATTGCCTGCAATGCACTGATGCGACGCCCGGTCGATACCATAGAAATCAGCGTTAACAGACCACCGATTAATAAAACGTTACCCACTAATGCAGAAAAGGTAGCAACGGCTGAGACTTTCAACAGCACCATCTGCTGTTCGGGTGTCATTTGCGACACAATCTCGGAGATACTGATGTTTCTGCCCGACGACGTAAGATCATTCTCAATGGTGTTTAGGGTATTAACTTGCTGATTATCAGGAGTAAACGCCTGATTTAACATGACGGTAACAAAAGCAGTCAGTAATGCCAGCAACAGAATTGCCGGCATCTGATTACGCAAAAAGTTAAAACTGTCACGGTATAAAGCGTTAGCCGTGATAGGCATGAAAGCTCCTTAGGATCGAAAAAATAGCGCTTAGTTAAAGATTATACCTTGTTATGGGGCACGGTGGGATCCTGTCATTGACTTACTATTGATTTTTTCCAATCTTAATACTTGGATGTTATCAATAGGTAACGGCGATAAATCGTCATGTGTGTGGGCGCGATCACTGTAAGGATTGCGTTATCCTGCTTCTCCGTTGAGTGCGAAGTAACGGTAAGGCTCGCTGTTTGTGCCAGACATACAGCGAATAAAAGCTGTAACAGCAGGGTATTATGACGTTGTGAGCCTGCGGGTTTGTAAAGGAGGCGCCGCAGTGCGCCTCCGATCGTATCATTACCTGATTTGCATCTGATTGCTGACTGATTTCACGCCGGGTACGCCCCGTGAGATTTGCACTGCACGGTCTGCATCCTGACTTGAATTGACAAAGCCACTCAATTGAACACGTCCTTTAAAGGTTTCAACGCTGATTTGAGTCGATTTCAGATTTTTCTCACCCAATAATGCGGATTTCACCTTGGTTGTCACTACGGTGTCATCAAGATATCCCCCAGTTCCTTCTGATTTTGACGTTGGTGCACAGGCTGACACAGCCATCGCCATAATTGCTGCAATACATAAGGCTGAAAGGGTTTTAAAAAGTTTCATAAATTACTCTCCATGTTTACCGATGTTTTAACAAGACGCTGTAGAACCGTAATAAGTTGAACGCGCCATTAACGCATATTTTTACACCCGTCGCCCTTGAAGATGCAGGGGTGTTGGCTGCCTTTGCTCAGCTCAGTCATTGACTTGAGTCAGAGGCTGGGGCTTGGCTCAGTTGTCGCCTGACTGCAATTTGAAGTCACTTGGGCAGAGATAACCGACTGATCGCTGGTAGCCCCTTAAATGTAAAGAAATGCTTAGCGTGTTACATAATTATTGGTTATGAACCGCTTTTATTCAACTTTACAGCAAAAATGTTGCAGAGAATGCGCTAAAAATACACGGATATAGCGCTTGTTTTGCATTGGCAAATCAGGCGTTGATGTGGTTGAAAGGCTGGTTGCGGGTGGCCGCTTTCATTTCTGACACAAAGTGCTTCAGTTGTGCCAACATCTCTGTGGGGTGTGCCAGATTGCTTTCGATGATTTTTACAATGGCAGAGCCAGAAATCGCCCCCGCAGCGCCGGTGGCTAAGCTGGTTTTTACCTGTGCGGGATCTGAAATACCAAAGCCTTGTAGTGCCGGCGCGGCATTATATTCACGCAATTTATCTACCAGATGGTTCAGTGGTAAATGGCCGTGATTTTCTGCTCCGGTTACCCCAGCACGGGATAACAAATAGGTGTAGCCACGGCCATGCGAGGCAATCTCGCGCAGCAAATCATCGTCAGCATTTGGTGGGCAGATGAAGATCGGCGCGATCCGGTGTCGAGTGGCAGCAGCACGGAAGGGGGCTGATTCTTCAAACGGCACATCAGCAATTAATACTGAATCGACACCGGCTTGCGCACAGCGTTGGTAGAAGTTGTCAATCCCGTTGTGGAATACCAGGTTTGCATACATCAACAGGCCAATAGGGATGGCCGGATGTTTTTTACGCGTCCTGGTCAGTATTTCAAAACAGATATCTGGCGTGACGCCCGCCGCAAAAGCACGCAGCGCGGCATTCTGAATGGCAGGACCATCCGCTAGCGGATCAGAGAACGGCATACCCAACTCCAATGCATCGGCACCGGCAGCAATCAGTGTATCGATAATCTGTAATGATATCGCGGGTATCGGGTCACCCAGTTGCACGAAAGGGACAAATGCGCCTTCTTTTTTTGCCGCCAGTTGTGTGAATAATTGCTGATAACGCGCCATTAAATGTCTCCTCGTGCTTTCAGGATATCATGAACGGTGAATATATCTTTATCACCCCGCCCCGATAAGTTAACCACCAATAACTGCTCTTTTTCCGGCGACGCTTTAATCATTTTCAATGCATGAGCCAGCGCATGGGAGGATTCCAATGCCGGAATAATGCCTTCATTGCATGACAATGCGTTGAAGGCATCCAGTGCTTCGTCGTCGGTTACTGACACATAATCGGCTCGACCGATGCTGTTCAGATAGGCGTGCTGTGGCCCTACTGACGGGAAGTCCAATCCGGCTGAAATAGAGTAAGATTCTTCGATTTGGCCGTCGCTGGTCTGCATCATCGGTGATTTCATACCGAAATAGATGCCGACTTTACCGTGTTTCAGTGGCGCACCATGTTGGCCAGTTTCGATACCCCGGCCGGCGGGTTCGATACCAATCAGGCTAACACTCGGTTCATCGATAAAATCAGCAAACATACCAATAGCGTTGGACCCCCCCCCCACGCACGCCAGTACTGCATCGGGCAGGCGACCCTCTCTGGCCAGCATTTGTGCTTTAGTTTCTTCACCGATTATGCGCTGGAATTCGCGCACAATCGTCGGGTAAGGGTGCGGGCCGGCAGCGGTTCCCAACATATAATGAGCGGTTTCATAGCTACCGGACCAGTCACGCAACGCTTCATTACAGGCATCTTTCAGGGTGGATGAACCACTGTGAACCGGGATCACTTCAGCGCCCATCAAACGCATCCGGAAGACGTTCGGCGACTGGCGTTCAATATCTTTGGCACCCATATAAATGCGGCATTTTAAACCGAGCAGGGCACTGGCCAGCGCCGATGCCACGCCATGCTGTCCGGCACCGGTTTCAGCAATAATTTCGGTTTTACCCATGCGTTTGGCTAATAAAGACTGCCCCAAAACTTGATTGGTTTTGTGCGCACCACCGTGCAGCAGATCTTCACGTTTCAGGTATAACCTGGTGTTAGTCCCTTTCGTCAGATTCAGGCACCGCGTCAGAGCCGTTGGGCGCCCGGCATAGTTTTTCAATAAATCCTGAAACGCCGCTTGAAACTCGGGATCCCGTTGCGCACTGACAAAAGCCTCTTCCAGTTGCTTCAGTGCTGGCATTAAAATTTGTGGCACATACATGCCGCCGAACTCACCAAAATAAGGATTAAGTATGGTCATTGTTGTGTCCATTTATTGGGTTAACTAAAATGTGGTAATAACATATTAGTAAGCACGTAACGTCTGGAATACGGTGGCGATCAGGTGTGGATCCTTGATTCCCGCTGTGCTTTCTACACCAGAATTAAAATCAAGACCGGCACAGCCCAGTTGAGCCGCTGCACAACAGTTGTCGGCAGATAACCCTCCCGCCAGCAGGACATTATCCAGTGGCTGACCTGCCAGCAATGACCAGTCAAAGCGTTGGCCACTGCCACCGGTGCCACTGTCCATAACATAGAGTTCGACATGCTGTAAATTGCGCTGCGGCACGGTATCGTCAACACGCAACGCTTTCCAAATTTGGCAAGCAGCGGGCAGTATCGCGCGTAATTGATTGATATAGTTCTGACTTTCCTGCCCGTGCAACTGTACTGCCGCCAGCGACAGACTCGCGGCGGTCTGTTGCACCGTTTCAATGTTGACATCGCGGAA
>JBEGTQ010000164.1:0-4842 GCA_041179305.1 Pseudomonadota bacterium
CTATAATTTGTAGAAATAACAACAAACCATTAGTCAGGTTTCATTCCAGCTAAAGATTGCAGGCCACGCCAGCGGGACAGCCGCCGACTCCACCGCTCAAAAATCATATCGGTAATAATCGCTAACAGGGCGACGATGACCGCACCTTGAATCACATAAGCAGTATTAAAACCACTCAGACCGATAATCACGGGAGAACCTAGTGTTTTGGTCCCCACCGTCGAGGCTATTGTCGCAGTACCAATATTGATAATTACCGAAGTGCGAATACCCGCAATGATAACCGGCGCTGCCAGGGGAATTTCCACCCGCAACAAAATCTGGCGAGCATTCATTCCCACCCCTTTAGCTACCTCATGGAGACTACGCGAAACCGATTCAATACCCGCAATGGTTCCTTGTAAAACAGGCAGCAAACCATAGAGCACCAACGCAATAACGGCTGGCTTCTCACTGAAGCCCATAACCGGTACAGCAATCGCCAACACGGCTACAGGCGGCAATGTCTGCCCCATCGCTACCACGGTTTCCACCACGGAGCGAAACTCTTTCCCCGCCGGACGCGTCACTGCAATTCCAGCAGAAACACCGATGAAAATGGCAATGGTGCTGGATGCCATAACCAGCAAAACATGGACGACAAATAGTGACCAGAATGTATCCTGTAAATAGATGGGTCGATCAATATCAGGAAATAATGCGGCAAAAAGCCCACGCAACGATGTCATACCAAAAACTAAAAAGCATAATAAAAGCACAATCCAAAACAGCGGATCTTTTAACCAACGTAATAAACCGGATGAGATCTTTTCTGTGGTGACTATTTTCTCACCATCTATTTTAGATCTCTGCAACCTCATACCGACCCCTTATCTACCACCAAATCGGCAAAATAGAGTACCCCCAGTAGCTGCCCTTGCTCATCAGCTACCGGTAACTTATCTGTTTGGCGCGAAACAAACAGGGAAAGTGCTTCACGCAGACTGGTCGATCCTAAAATTGGCTGCCCGGCCAATGTTTCACCGTGCCGGACTCGTTGTTCAGCCCATCCCAGCGATAACAACTTGATACCAAGATCACTGCGGCCAAAGAAATCACGGACAAAATCATTGGCAGGTTGGGTCAGCATTTCAAGGGGAGGGCCTTGTTGAATGACTCTGCCTTCATCCATCAACACAATACGATCAGCCAAACTCAATGCTTCATCAATATCATGGGTTACCAACACAATGGTTCGGCCAGACAATTGATGAATACGAGTAATTTCAAACTGCAAAGCTGAACGAGTTACAGGATCCAGTGCACCGAATGGTTCATCCATTAATAACACTTCAGGATCAGCCGCTAAGGCTCTCGCAACCCCTACCCGCTGTTGCTGCCCACCAGAAAGCTGATGGGGATAACGGTGAAGAAACTGCTCCGGATCCAAATGTAACAGCTCCAGTAATTCAATAACCCTTTGCCGAATACGATCCTGTGGCCATTTTAGTAACTGCGGCACAGTGGCAATATTACGCGCCACGGTCCAATGAGGAAATAATCCTATTGATTGAATGGCATAGCCCATCCGCCGCCGTAAATCTTCGGGCTTATAGTTGCGAATTTCTTCACCGGCAAAGCGGATCTCTCCTTCATCGTGCTCAATCAACCGATTAATCATTTTCAGTGTGGTTGATTTACCGGAGCCAGAGGTACCAATTAACACGGTAAATTCCCCTTTGGCGATCCGCAACGATAGCTTATCTACCGCCAGTTTACCGGCAAAATATTTACTTACCTGACGGAAATGAATCATCGGCGTGGAATATCCATAAAAGTAACGATGAATTTAAACAGTGAATCAACAATGACCGCCATCACTACCACGGGTATAACACCGAGTAGCACTAAGTCCAATGCACTACTTAACAAACCTTGAAATACAATCGCTCCCAGCCCGCCAGCACCAATTAGTGCAGCGACAACAGCCAGCCCAACAGTTTGTACTGCAATAATGCGAATACCCGACAATATAAGTGGCATTGCGATTGGAATTTGCACCCTAAAGAATAACTGGCGACGAGTCATCCCCATTCCCTGCGCAGACTCCACAACACTGTCAGGAACCGCACCTAACCCTGCAACCACATTGCGTACTAACGGTAATAAGGCATAGAGCACCAAAGCCACAATCGCAGGTGCCAAACCTATGCCACTGACGCCATGTTCTGCCAACCAGGGAATAGCGGCGGCTAAACCGGCTAAAGGAGCAATCAATAAGCCAAATAAAGCAATAGATGGAATAGTTTGAATGATATTCAATGTTGAAAAAATCGCGCGTTGAAATCGTGGAGAGCGAAAACAAAGTAAACCGAGAGGAATACCCAGAACAACCGCCGGAACCAGTGTTGCTAATAGAATTTGCGCATGCTGCCACAGGGCATCATCAAATACGTCTTGGCGATTAATATATTCTTTCATTAATGACAGACTATCCAATTGACCCATTGCCAGCATTATCGCGAAAGGAAGGATCAGTAAGAAGTTTGCTAAGCTGCGCCAGACTGGGTGGGTAATGGTACGGGACAAGCTATCGACCGCAATCAATACACTCATACCGCTCATTAGCCAGAACCCCCCGCCTAAAGAGGTACGTGCCAGACTTTCTTCCCCTCCAGCAAGCTGTGTTGCAGTACTGCCCGCCAATAACAGCAAGCCGAACAACAACAGTTCGGCTGATAGTGTTATCAACCAATAAGTCACAACATTTTGTTTAACAAAAGCAAAGGCAATCAGTAACAGTATTGGCGCAAAAAGCCACCAGACTGAACCGGTTATTAATGATACTAACGAGATCCCCTGACCAGAAATCAACCGGTTAGGTGCATGACTAAGAAAGGACAGCCCGGCACCCGCTAAAACCATCAAAATAGTCAATGTTAGCAAGACACGGTTTTTTACCGCCATAACAAATCCTTCCTCATGCCAGATAGCCCTTTGTCACTTGAGCTAACGGTTTATTCGATCCGAATATGCAATAACACTCACCTTGACAAACGTGGTTATCCCTTAACAAAACCTTTATCTTTCAGATAATTGGCTGCTACTTTCTTCGCATCTTGCCCTTCAACCGCAATCCGAGCATTCAGTTTTTGTAACGTTGGGCCATCAAGTGTAGCAAATACCGGATTAAGCAAAGCAGGTATCGTTGGATGTGCTTTCAGTGTGGTTTCACGAATAATCGGGGCGGGTGCGTAGATAGGTTGCACACCTTTGGTATCATCCAAGGTTAATAGACCCAAAGCTGCAACCGGGCCATCGGTACCATAAGCCATGGCCGCATTCACACCAGAGGTTTGGTCTGCTGCCGCTTTGATAGTGACCGCCGTGTCACCCCCTGCGAGGGTGAGCAGTTGGTTCTGATTCAATTTAAAGCCATAAGCTTGCTGGAAAGCAGGTAATGCATCTGGACGTTCAATAAACTCAGCAGAAGCTGCCAGTTTGAATTGCCCCCCAGCGTTAATCCATTGACCTAAATCTTGCAGTGTTTTCAAATTATGTGCCTTGGCCAAGTCTTGACGCACAGCAATTGTCCAGGCGTTATTCGCTGGCGCTGGATCAAGCCACACTAACTTGTTTTTATCATAATCCAGAGCCTTGACTTTCTCGTAACCCGCTCTGGCATTTTTCCAGGCAGGATCTTTTTCATCTGAGAAGAAGAAAGCACCATTACCGGTATATTCAGGGTAAATATCTATCTCGCCAGCACTGATGGCACCACGGACAACTTTGCTCGTACCCAGTTGTGACTTATTGGTGGTTTTAATCCCATTAGCGTCTAAAACCTGCACAATGATATTGCCCAGCAGTGATCCTTCAGTATCAATTTTAGAGCCAACACGGACGGTATCTGCTGCGAAAGATACACCACTTGATGCAATAAGCATCATTGTCACCAACACAACAATCCGGCCAGGGTTTAGATTCATTGCCATGCTTTACCTCTATGTACTCAGGGGTTAGGGATAGCCCAGGCGCTACAGTTTATAAACAGTGAAACTAATATGTTATTAACATAAACCTGATTAATAAGCCTTTCTCATCTATAACTGCATCATTGCCAAGAGCTTAAAACCGGCTTTTTTGACCGCAACTAAGATTAAGATTACACCAAAAACTGTGTATAACAGGATTTTCCCCCGTTTGGGTAGCCAGGGCATTATAACGCGTGTTCCCTAACCGATCAGAATAACTCACATAGACGCAAAAGCACTCTACAGCCACAGCCTGAATTTCACTGTACTGTGGCAGGTTACTGCCTTTTGGTCAGATTAACGAATACGCAATGTCAGGCCTTTCAAGAAATAGCGCAGTACCTGATCACCACAAGAGCGGAAGTTTTTACTGCCCTCTTTGCGAAACAGTGCATTTAACTCAGGTTTAGATACCGGGAATTCAACGGCGTTGAAAATATCGTGCATGTCAGTGTCTTTTAACTCAAACGCGACACGCAGTTTTTTCAACACAATGTTGTTGGTAATAACAGGTTCTACCGCAGGAGCAGGAAATTTGTCATCTTTACCGCGCCTGAAGAAAATCAGGCCATTGAGGAAATGCGCCATCACTAAATCGGGGCAATTCTGATAACCAGCTTCGTCTTCTTTTTTAAGAAAATTAACGAGATCAGCATTGCTCACGTCGAAATCTGCCAGCTTAATAATTTCTGCTATTTTGGTATCGTTAACGTTAAGCATATAGCGAACACTGCGAAGTACATCATTGTTGGTCATATTACTGCCTTATTCCTATTAGTTAGAGTAGACGCGTGCGAATATCGCAAGAAAAAAGGCTTCTTTAAACGTC
>JBEGTQ010000165.1:0-14586 GCA_041179305.1 Pseudomonadota bacterium
GCAAACTTACCGCCCTGTTGCACCTGTGCCTCCAACGCCTGCAAATAGGTTTGATTCAACGCCACACCCAACTTACGCTCCCAGCTTGCATCGTCAACGCATAGACCGCTTTTTAGCCGTTGGCAGATATCAAGTTCTCCAGCGCTAATTTTCTGGCCCAAACCGTCCAACAGACGCGACAGCCATTGATTATCGACATTGTCCACAACATGTTGCAGCACCTCCGCGATATGCAACATAGAATGATCCAATCTCTGCACGGTAAGCTGCAACTCAGAAGGAGCTGATTGCAACATAATGTCTTGCTGAATGTTGTCTACGATGTTAACTGCGCTCGTACTTGCTATTTCAAGCTGTTTTCCGGGGTCATCACCACCACGGTGGTCTTAGGCTCCATGCTGGCACTGTTCTTCTTGATATGTTCAATCAGATCTGCCAGCGCAAGCTCTCCCACCGGATCAATCTCGTCTTTTAGCGTCGTGACTCGCACCGTGACATAAGGTTCACGCAGGCTCTTGGCAACTTCCAAATCAAACGTCTGGCGCTTTATTTTTGTCTGATGAGTCGGTGGATAACCTTTATCAAGATGAATGAGATAACTCTGTTCGATCTTAAATGACGTACCGATTGGAAAGAGGACTTCCTTTTCGCCAGGTGCATTACTGATCTTTTCCACAATAGAGCCACGCCCATCAGCAGCATTCACTACCAGTAACGCCCCTTTGGCCATATAACTTTGCGCAACACTGGCATCGTGGGTGGTACTCATAAACCCCGGAAACGTGAAGCCGCTTCCTTTTTCCAGTGCGGCATCAGCCACCGCCACGTGACAACCATGCCAGACTTTGCCGGAATGGCGTTCAAACATGGGTGACTCAAGTGCCGCTTTCAGTAGTTCGACCGTTTGACTATATTCGTTTTTAGCCTGAGCACGCTGGGCAGAGGTGAGGTATTGATTTCTCTTGAACAAGGATTGCAACCTAACCTCCATCTCCTCATTATTTTTTGGCGGCGCAAAGTCGCCATAGCCCGGGTTGAGCACATTGGCACCATTGGCGGTATAGAAACGCGTCACCGCCAGCATCATTCCTTTGAGGAGAGTATCCTGATCCTCTTTCCTTTCGCCAATAGCAGTCAGGATCGCAGTATTGCGCTCTTGCGGTGTATTTTTCGCTGCGGCTAAATCGAGCAGATGAATAAACGGATCCTCGTCACTCTGAAGCGAATCCAACTTGAACTTCCCTGCTAACATATTGGTCTCTTTTACCCGCAGGAACGTCTCCCACACGTCATTACGATCGTTATAGTGGAACACATGTCCGAGGGAATCCTTCTGGGTTGACTCAGCCAGCAAAGAGGCTGCGCTACTCAGCAGGTGTGTGCGCTTTTCTGGTGGAAGTTTATCAAGCCATGCAACCACAGCCGCATCTTTGGCTCCATCAAGAAAAGGCGGACCGGACTCGGTACGTGCAGGCCTTGCGGGTAGTATCCGCACTTGAGGATTGTAGAGTTTAAGATCATACATATTTTGCGGCGCATACAGGATCTTTTCTGAAACCAGCCCTGCCACATCGTCAACCTCCTGGCCGCTTCGTATCATCTTCTCCAGTTTCTGCAGATAGGTGTCTGACCCGTATTGCGACGGATACCCTTTATCTTGGGTAATAAATTTATCAAATTCTTCCCGGCTGATGTTAACCGACTCCAGTGGGGGTAGATGGATCTCTTGCCCATTGAGGATTATGGTTTTGGCTTCCATGGCAGGAAGGTCTATATCTTCGGTCACCAGTTCTTCGTAGGCATGTAGCCAGTCACCTGTTTGCCTTGACTTCCATACCATTTTCTCATCGCTGCCCACTACGGCTGAACCATGCTCATCAAACTCCATGGCATACGCATCCAGTGCCCCCATAATCTCGGTAAAACTGTGATCCCTTGGCTGGATCATCCAACCAAGCAAAAGCGCCCTGAATGATTGAGCTTCAGCAGCAGGTAGATTCAGCAAACGGGCAACTTCATACATGTAAGAGGCAGTGCTTGATGGGCCGGAGAACATAGGCAATTTTTTGTCCATGTTCTGCTGGCGCCAGTTCACCGATATCGGTTGATCTGTGCCTATTGAAGTCAGAGATTTGTCGTGGATAACAAAACCTCCATAGCCAGATTCATGTTCAGCCCGCTCGCTGAGCGAGAATGAATCCCGACGATACGGCGCCGGTTTGATAACATCCTGCATTCCATGAAACTTGAATCCTGTCCCCTTATGCGGATCGCCGTTTTGCCTGCTGCCGATAAATGTATTACTGGTTTTATCACCCAATATTTCCGAAGCATTCCAGCTAGCATATTTCAACCAAGGCCAACCATGCGGCTGTGTGGTGACCGGTACCGACAGCTTGGGTTCAGAGTGGGACGGATGTAAATGAAAGATATCCAGCCGTTGGTTCGACTCTTTATTGGTTAGCAACTGCTGATTGATAGCTTCACCCATATTGTGCAGACGAGCAGGATCGCGAAATACCCTGAGGTAACTGTAAGCCAGAGTAGTCAGCACGCGGGCATTAGTTTTATCTTCGTTTAGCACTGCGTTTAACTGCTTTGCCCATTCGGCATCGTCACTGCTCCAACCTTGCAAAAAACCGATCCCAGCATCTTCATTATTCTTGGCAACAATCAGGGATGGATCTTTCTCTTGGGCAATTGCCAGGTGCTCCAGAGTCCGGCGGGCAAAAGATTTTGCTACATATTCCACAGCTCGAAACTCAAGTAAATCGTTACCGAGATGGTTAAACTCGAATACCTGATTGGCTTCGGCCACTTTATCGACCGATTGAGCGACCACTTTATTTTTCAGCGTGTTGTCTGCCATCGGGAAAAGCTTATCAAATTTATCACGGATAATATTTTCAATACTGCCTTCATATTTCGCTACCCGCATCACGGCGTTGTTAAATTCCACCTCAACCTGCTGTAACGGTGGCATTTTTGCCGGCAGGGTGATAAGAGCCGGTTGGCTACCAATCAGCGAAGTGCTAACCGAAGGAACCTGTTTAAGTTGCGTTGTAACGTTCGTGGTTAGCTGCTGGGCAGCCATATTTAAAGAAACAGCCCCTTCAGATCGGTTCATACCAAACATATTTCACCTTTTTCACCTTACTACTCGCCAATGGCTTTAAATAACGCGTTTCGCAAACTTAGCGCGTTCTGCCAGAACTCATCTAGATCACAGACAGATAAATCATGGTCGGAAAGTGACAAATTCAAAACAACAGTCGCGTTATCAGCGGCCAACGAGAAAGAAGCGAAACCGACTAAATCAGGATGCGCATTCAACTGCAAAAGTTTGGTATGCAGGGAAGCCAATTCTGGTTGCTGTGAAGGAGAAAGCAGGAACATCAATAAAATACGCTTTGGGTAATTGATAATAGTGGCATAATGCAAGCCATCCTCGTCCACCAGGTTGCATTCATTATTTAGCAGTTGCCACTGCCCACCAGACAAGCCTGCCAGCCAGGTATTGATGATTTGGTCTTTGTTCATAACGCAATTTCATCTCTTAGTAACATTAACTGTAATAGCTTAAACTTTATGTAACACACCCATTTTACAGCTTGTAATTTATCAGTTAATTCTGACTGTCCAATGGAATAAACAAACTCTCAAGTTGCTTTTCTTTTACCAAAACCCTGTTGCGTTAGCGAATGTCAGAGTAGAAGAAGTTCGCCTTCTAGACGCTCTACACTGTGTAGCGTTAAGTAATCAGGAATTTTAATGACCCCCCACAGATATTTAAAATCCCATTTGAATGAAGAACGATTGGGATGCACATAGGAATAATCTTATTTCTGGTAACTGACGGTATAATAAAAGAAAAATATGTAACAAACTGAAATTACACTCGTTTCGACGAAAGTAAACTCTCCTGTCTGGCATAGTGCTGAAAAAGTAAAAATAGCAACCGAATAACTGATTTAAATCAGCTATTCGGAATTAATTTCCGTCGCTATGGACAGCGATAGCAGCGTATTTTTTCATCTCAGACTGGCAATGAAGGCTCACCCCCGGTTGTTCTTCCTTGTATCGGGTGACCTAAATGATGTGATTTACTTTAATTTAATTTGCAGCACCTAATTTTCTTCTTCACATGTGGTTATGTATCATTTTCAGTGCGCTATAAAAATCATTTATGACCTGGCTGAATTTATTTTCCGCTAATGCAAGTGGATTAATTAACGCTTTTAATTCGAAACCATCATTGCATTTTCCTAACGTTAAGTGACTTGTTTCAACGTAATCTATTGCAGTGGTGATGACTGGCATGATGCTCCTGACGTTATCTATCAGTAATTCTTCGCTCATCAGAATAAATGACCAAATGAAGAGCCGATCGTCGATGACTGAAATATTAATAGATTTCTCTTCACCAAGATCGATGGATATTGTTGAGTGTGAGTCAAAATCGTTCAATAAGAGATCGGGAACACCCAGTTTGGAAAGTGCATCGCGAACCAGCACACTAAGTTCGTTATGAATATTTTGAGAGAATGATAATGGACTGTGATTCATAAATGCTCTCTGTCATATGTTGAGATAATCTGTAATATCTGAAAGTTAATGTGACACACCCATTTTACAGCCTGGAATTTGTCAGTTAATTCTGATTGTCCGATGGAGTAAATAAACTCTCAAGTTGCTTTTCTTTTACTAAAATCCTGCGGCGTTAACGAACGTCAGAGTAGAGAAAGTGCGCCTTCATGTAGACACCCTGCACTGTAAGCATCCAGTAATCAGGAATTTTAATGATCCCCACGCGAACAAGATAGATATTTATCCCCATCTTAATGAAGAACGCTTGGGATGCATACAGGAATAAATTTATTAATACTAACTGCCGGTATAATAAAAGAAAAAAATGTAAAAAACTGAAATTTTACTGGTTTCAACGAAAGAAAACTCCCCTGTCTGGCACAGTGCTGAAAAAATAAAAATAGCAACCGAATAACTGACTTAAGTCAGTTATTCGGGATTCTTTTGTTTACCACCTTCCTGCATCTGGAAATTTTCGGTATATATTTTTATATCCGTTATTACTCGGTTTGCAGTCGCCATAATCGCGCATACACACCAGATTGGGCCACCAACGCCTGATGACTTCCCTGTTCTATCACTTGCCCATCTTTTAATAGCAATATTCGATGGCATTGACGTAACGTATTTAAACGATGCGCAATGCAGATAACGGTACGCCCACGGATGATTTCCGGCAACTGCCGCATAATCGCCGCCTCTGATTCATAATCCAAAGCACTGGTTGCTTCATCCAAAATGAGAATTTTAGGATTAGCCATTAATGCTCTGGCTAACGCAACGCGTTGTCGTTGCCCACCAGAGAGCATGCCCCCGCGTTCCCCGACTTGAGTTTGATATCCCTGCGGTAAAGCCACAATAAAATCATGTGCACCGGCCTGCCGCGCAATCAACTCAACCTGATTATCATCGGCATCAGGCCGACATTGACAAATATTATCCCGCACCGTGCCGGAAAACAGCACACTTTCCTGTAACACCACACTCATTTGACGCCGTAATGTCGTAGGGTCGGTGATAGCTAAATCCTGCCCATCCACCAGAATTTGCCCATGTTGTGGCGTATACAACCGCTGTAATAGTTTGGTTAACGTGGATTTTCGGCAACCTGATGGCCCGGTAATGCCAATAAATTCACCACCAGCAACCTCTACGTTGAGATTTTGTAGAACTTCGCTGGTATCGGGCCGGTAACGAAAGCGCACCTGCTTAAAACTCAAGCTCCCTGCTCGCTGGCTATTTGACGATAACCCGGCATTTCCTGGCTCGGTCGGGCTATCCAAAATAGTACCAATGCGTTTCAAAGCAATTCGTGTGTGCTGGAAATCTTGCCAGATCTGTGCCAAACGTAAGATAGGCTGAGTGACATAACCGGCAAACATATTAAATGCAATGAATTGGCCGGGCGTGAGTTTCCCAGCCAATACCAGCGTCACACCAAACCACAACAAAATAGCGGAAGTCATTTTATTAATGAATGAAATACCTTGCTCCGCCAGATTTCCTGCTTGTGAACTGGCGAAGGATGCGCGAACGTAACTTGCTAACGACTGCCGCCAGCGGCGATTAAACAGCGATTCCGTCGCTGAGGTTTTGATAGTTTCCACTCCACTGATGGACTCCGTCAAAAAGGCAGTGCTCTGTGCACTGGCTTCATATTCACGTTCAACCCGTTTACGTAATATTTTCCCGGCCGCGAACCAGAATAACAAATAGCAAATCAGAGAAAGCAACACTATCCATGTCAACTGAGTACTGTAGCAAAACATCACCGCAATAAATGTGCCGACAAAAACCAGATCTAACAACATGGTCAGTGCTGAACCCGTTAGAAAACTACGGATCTGCTCCATTTCTCGCACTTTGGCAATAGTTTGCCCGGTTTGTTGTGCTGAAAAATATGCCAGCGGTAGCCCCAGTAAATGACGATACAGGCGAGAGTTGAGTTCTGCACCCACCCGGCTGGACAAGTGGGCAAAAAGCCAACTGCGCAGCAAGGTATAACCCGGTTCAGCAATTGCCAGAGCAATCATAGCGATACCCAATACCATCAGGCTATCCATGCCACGACTAACCAGCACTTTGTCGATAATCGCTTCAAACAACAGCGGGGTAACTAACAAAATGCCCTGCAATAGCAATGAAACCAAAATAATATTGCGCAACTGATGGCGATACTTAGTAATCACCGGAATAAACCAACTGAAACCAAATGCGGGTTTCGACTGATCTTTTTGTTCCGCTTTCGCCAGTAAGATAACCTCGCCACACCATAAAGCAGCCAGTTCTTGCTGCGTTAATTGTTGTCGCTGCCCCGTAGCAGCAACATAGATTGTGGCCTGCTGATCCGCCAGTGTCAGTAAAACAAACCATTGAGATCCTTGACGAAATAAAACAGGCAGGGTCAGATTACCCAAACGCTCAATAGGGCATTTAACGTCTCTGGCTCGTAAGCCAATCCAATCAGCGCAGCGACACAGTGCAATATTATCTATCTCTTCTGCTGGCACCCCCAGCTTATGCGACAATTGCGAGGCTTCTACCGCCAGATCAAAGCAAGCCGCAGCACAGACTAGTGCCTCCAGGGGCTGAATAGTATGAGCTGAGTGAAGGTGTGTCATATTAACGTTCCCTCATCGCTTCAGATTGGTATTGCTGCAATGGACTGAGTAAATAATCAATGACTCGCCTGCGACCAGTTTTGATCTCCGCACTGACGGCCATGCCAGCAGACAAACGTACCGGCTCCCCCTCAACAATCAGTGTATCGCTGAATAACCGAATGCGAGCGGGGAACACCAGCCCTTGCTGTTGATCCTCCATTGCATCGCGAGAAATGTACTTGACTTCGCCGCTTAACGTCCCGAAACGGGTATAAGGGAAGCTATCTACTTTCACTTCAACTTGTTGCCCTGGCAACACAAAACCCACATCTTTATTCAGGATCATGACATCGAGTTCTAACGGGTGATTCTCCGGCACCAGCACCATCAGAGGCTGAGCCGCCGTGACGACGCCACCTTGAGTATGAACCGCCAATTGCTGTATCACTCCTGCTACCGGTGCTCGCAATGTTTGCTGGCGCTGCTTTTCTGTCAGTTTGATCTGCTCTTGTTGTAACTGACTGATAACTTCCTCGGTCTTATTCAGACGTTCACGATAACTGCGCGCTTTTTCCGCCAGATAATGCAGCCGTGTTTGGGCCAAACTGTAAGTTTTCGCCTGCAATATATCCTGCTCATGTTGCAGACGGCTAGCCTCGGCACGGGCAACCAACCATTCGCGTTCTTGTACCAACAATTCAACCTGAGCAATCGATTTAGACTTTGCTAATGTCCGCAAAGCCTCTAACCGCTGATGAATGTTTTTTAATAATGCATTTTGGTTAGCGACACTGGTAACACCTGCCAGGAGCTGGGCTTGATTAACCGCCATTTCACTCTCCTGACGTGATAATTCTGCCCTCACTTCATTATGTTCTTTGAGCAGCAGTGCTGTACTCGCACTCACTAAATCCTGAGAACTGCCATCAGGTGGAGAAAAATTGGCTAAAGGATCGTCACTCAATAATGCTGTCATTCGCGCCGCTTCTAAGCGACGATGCATTAATTGCTGATTGATATTGCCAAGTTCCGCATCGATACCAATAGGGCTTAACTCAATGAGAATCTGCCCAGCATCAACCCGATCGCCATCACGCACATTGATTGCGACTACCACCCCTGGCTCCAAAGGTTGAATCACTTTCGAATGCTCCGCAACAATCACTTTTCCATTAGCGGAAGCATGAATATCAAGCCTTCCTATAATTGACCAAGCCAATACCAGAAGTAATGTAAACGCCAATAACCACGCAGTACGGCGCGCCAGCGGTGCTGCGGGCCGCTCCACGATATCCAGATAAGCTGGAAGAAAATCATATTCATCACGGGTGCGCGAGCGAGAAAAACCGCGCGACCCGTACTTTTTAAGTTGTTTAACCAAACCGGGTTTAGCCAAGAACTGTAGCAACTTCATTTTATCTCCCCACCGCTAAACTCTGATTGCTGCTGCCAAAGTCGTGCATAGCTGCCGTTCAAATGCAGTAAATCATCATGATTGGCCAGTTCCGTAACCTGACCTTGCGTTATCACCGCGATACGATTGCAATGCCGAACCGTTGATAAACGATGGGCAATAGTGATGACGGTTCTACCTGCGGTGATACGGGCCATATTTTTCTGTACTTCCGCTTGTGATTCATCATCCAGTGCACTGGTGGCTTCATCAAAAATCAAAATACGTGGATTGGCTAACAAGGTGCGGGCAATGGCAATGCGTTGACGTTGCCCACCTGATAATGATGAGCCACCTTCTGACAACACCGTGTCATAACCTAATGGCAGTGCCAGAATGAAAGCGTTGGCTCCCGCCAGATTGGCAGCATCGACCACTTCATCCAATGAAGCAGTTGGGCGTGAATGTGCGATGTTTTCACGCACGGTACGGTTAAACAGATAACTTTCCTGCATTACCACGCCCACTTGTCGGCGCAAGTATTCAGGGGAAAAACGGTTTATTGGGCGGCCATCAATCGTAATCGTACCCTGCTCTGCGTTATATAACCGCTGTAGCAAGCGAGCCACCGTACTTTTACCTGAACCCGACGGCCCTACCAACCCGATATGTTCACCGGCTCGCAAGGATAATGAGAAACGACGTAATACCGGATCAAGATCTGGGCGATAGCGGAAGACCACATCTTTCAGCTCAATATTGCCGTGAAAGTCGCGGTTCTCTGGTTCACCGTTAACAGCCTGCTCGACAGGCAAACTTAAAATATCGGATATCAGCTTTAACCCGACCTCCGCACGGATACTTTGTTGCCACAAATCAACCAATTTACTCATTGGCATTAATGCCTGTACCGCCAACATATTAAAGGCTATCAACTGACCAATGCTGAGGTGAACTGACATGACCTGATACGCACCAATAACAATAACCAGTGAACCCGCGACTTTTTGCAGAAGCTGAGCAGCCTGACTACTGATGTTTTGCAGATTTTGCACCCGGAAATTGGCCTGAGCAAAATCACGCGTTTGCCCCTTCCAGCGTTGTTGCATTCTGGGTTCCAGCGCCAGACTTTTGAGAGTTTCAACACCAGAAACGGTTTCAGTAAGAAAAGCTCCGTTTTGTGCAGCACAACAGCACAGCACTTCAACTTTCTCCTGTAAGGGACGAGTGGTAAATTTAGCCAATAAGAAATAGAGCGGTAATGTGGCCAATATTATTGACGTCAGTAATGGCGAGATACACCACATAACTATAAATAATACAAAGGTAAATGCCACATCGACACATAACGTCAGTGCTGAACCCGTAATAAATTCACGGACGTTATCTAATTCGCGCACTCTGGCAACAATATTCCCAACATGACGACTCTTAAAATAACTTAATGGCAATCTGATTAAGTGTTGAAATAACTTCCCGCCAAGTAAAATATCCACACGCGTTGTAGTATGTGTGAAAAGATATTCTCGCAAGGCTTTCAATATAACTTCATACACCCCCACAACAACTAACACAATAATAAGTACATCAAGTGTTGTCAGCGCATTATGAACCAGCACCTTGTCCATAATGACCTGAAAAAAGAGAGGTGAGATAAGCGCCAGAAACTGGAGCAATAACGATAACACCAACACTTGCGCCAATGGCCGCTTGTGGCGCAACAAAACGGGAATAAACCAGCGAATATCAAAACGGGAATGGCTACAAGTGAACACCACACCACTCCACAACGCTGCAAACTCACAATAATCAATAACTTGTGGTTGGTTACTGTCAGCGTGCTGTAGCAGCACTTGATCCTTATTAATCCGTGCTAACAAGATAAACTTTCCCTGAGTATCACGAAATGCGAGGGGCAATTGTTCAGGTTTTAGCTGTTCTACTGGTAATTTTTTTACTTTTAACCTGGCCGATGAGGTTTGCGAAAATTGCATTAAATAATGTTTAAGCGACTCCAACGTGACCATTGTAGACGCATCTATTGCCTTTTTTTGACTGAATTTTTCAATACTCTCCGCATTAATTCCCGCTAAACGAAATAATCGCGATGCGCATATCAATGAGGAAAAAATATGATTTTTCATAAATTAAACGACCTGTTGTCGGAAATGTTGCATTACAGTAAAAATAGTTTTAATTGTACGAACACAAGAATAAACCGACGTTCATACTATAGTCCAACAGCCATACAATCCCTGAACGATAAGCATTTATAATATTAATTTTTTAATTTTATCTTTATTAAATAGAAAACATCTGGTTATTATCATTCTATAGCTATATCTTATAAATGCTGATTGTTTATTACACTCCACTTATAGATTAATAAGCATACCCAAAAGACCTTAAAATGCAGTAAAGTAGCTGCAACTTGAAAAATAACGGGTATAACGGCAAGCAAGATTGTTATCCCTTTTTATTAAAAAAAGGCACACTATGTCTCAACTACAGAAATATCAACGTATTGGCGGCTGGTTATTGGTTCCGTTAGCTTATTTGATTGTGACACTGCTCAGTGCCAGCCTAATGTTGGCACTGTACGCGATGGCTATCTTTAGACCGGAATCGAGAGAGTATATCATCACCAATTCGCAAGTTTTTAGTCTACAATGGTACTTTTCAGTGGCCACTGCCCTGCTGATGTGGATCTATACCTCATGGGTTATCTGGCTGTTTTGCTGCCGCTCAGAGCGGTTACCAAAATGGTTCATCCTGTGGCTGCTGTTGACTGTTTTGTTCGCATTAAAAGCCTTCGCTTTCTCACCGATTTCCGATGAAATTGCCTTGCGTACATTAGGATGGCCACTGCTGGCCGCCGCTGTTTTTGTGCCTTACATGAAACGTTCGCGACGGGTGAGGCACACTTTTCGCGAACATTAAGGAAATTGTGCACCTTTTCCCCATAAAATAGGGGAAAAATAGCAATAACCCTGCACTTTCTCTATTGTCGTCAGGCCACCAATTTTGGATAATGGGCGGCTTTTATTTTTTTAGGCTCTGCAATGACTGAATACCTGCTTTTATTTGTCAGCACTGTTTTGGTAAATAACTTCGTTTTGGTCAAATTCCTTGGCCTGTGCCCGTTTATGGGTGTATCCAAAAAACTGGAGACCGCCATCGGTATGGGTCTGGCGACCACCTTTGTGCTGACACTGGCGTCAGTATGCTCCTGGATGGTAAACAGCTTTATATTGCTGCCACTGGGGTTGGTCTATTTGCGGACACTGGCCTTTATTTTGGTTATCGCGGTTGTGGTGCAATTCACTGAATTGGTTGTGCGTAAAACCAGCCCGGCACTGTATCGCTTGCTAGGGATATTTCTGCCACTGATCACCACCAACTGCGCAGTTTTAGGGGTAGCACTGCTTAACGTAAACCAATCTCATAATTTCATGCAATCGGCAATTTATGGCTTCAGTGCTGCGGCCGGTTTCTCTCTGGTCATGGTGCTGTTTGCTGCTATCCGCGAACGGTTGGCTGTGGCCGACGTTCCCGCCCCCTTCCGTGGTTCCTCCATTGCCCTGATTACTGCGGGGTTGATGTCTCTGGCCTTTATGGGCTTTACCGGATTGGTGAAGTTCTAATGATGTCTTTATGGATTGCTATCGGCGCATTGAGTGCATTAGCACTGGTCTCCGGCGTGATACTCGGTTTTGCTGCACGCCGCTTTCAGGTAGAAAGCAATCCGGTCGTTGAGCAGGTCGATGCAATGTTGCCACAAAGCCAATGCGGTCAGTGCGGTTACCCCGGCTGTCGCCCCTATGCCGAAGCCGTGTCAGGTGGCAATGAAAAGATCAATAAATGCGCCCCCGGCGGCGAACAGGTCATGCTTAAACTGGCCGAATTACTGGCCGTGGAACCACAGCCGTTAGACGGTGATGAGAGTGTGTCCCATCCACAACGTAAAGTGGCCTTTATCGATGAAGCAAACTGTATCGGTTGCACAAAATGCATTCAGGCCTGTCCGGTCGATGCCATTATTGGCGCGACCCGCGCCATGCATACCGTCTTGTCAGATCTCTGCACGGGTTGCGATTTGTGTGTTTCTCCTTGCCCAACCAATTGCATTGAAATGATCCCAGTGGCTCCCACTCCCGCTAACTGGAAGTGGGATTTGAACACGATTCCAGTTAAAAATCTTCCTGCACAGCGAGTTGCCTCACAAATGATTCCAGTAAAAATGATAGATGTGGAGCAACATGTTTAAGCTGTTAACTGCCCGCAAACACGATATTATCTGGGACTTCAATGGTGGCATTCATCCGCCAGAGATGAAACTGCAATCAAGTATGGTGCCGATGCGCGTCGCGTCCCTGCCCTATGAATTAATCATTCCTCTGCAACAACATCTTGGGCCAGAAGGTGAACTGCGCGTCAAAACCGGTGAACAGGTACTCAAAGGCCAACCGCTGACAGTTGGCCGTGGGCGCACAGTGCCCGTGCATGCGCCCACTTCAGGCACCATAACCGCTATTGCGCCCCATACCATCGCACACCCCTCCGGTCTGGCAGAACCATGTGTATACATTACGCCTGATGGTGAAGACCGCAGGCCGGAACCACAACCGTGGGCTAACTACTTACAGCGCGACAGACTCGCCCTGCTTGATCGTATTCATCAGGCAGGGATTGCCGGTCTGGGTGGTGCTGGCTTCCCGACAGCCAGCAAGTTGCAAGACGGTTTGGACGGTGTTAACACACTTATTATTAACGCTGCCGAGTGCGAATCTTACATCACTGCTGATGATAAGTTGATGCAAGACCATGCTGATGAAGTGGTTACCGGCATCCTTATATTGGTACATTTGCTGCAACCTCAGCAGGTGTTGATTGGCATAGAAGACAATAAATCGGAAGCGATTGCCGCACTGCGTCACGCATTACGCAACCATAAAAATATTCAGTTACGTGTAATACCGACCAAATATCCATCTGGAGGTGCCAGGCAGTTAACCAAAATCCTGACCGGTAAAGAGGTGCCCTTCGGTAAGCACTCCTGTTCCATCGGGGTTCTGATGCAGAACGTTGGTACTGTTGTGGCCATTAAACGGGCGATTATCGACGACGAACCGTTAATTGAACGCGTCGTAACATTAACCGGAGATGCTTTAACGCAACCCGGTAATTTCTGGGCCAGAATCGGTACCCCCGTACTTCACCTGCTCAAACTGGCAGGTTTCCAGCCTCAAGCTGAACCGATGGTGATTATGGGGGGGCCGCTAATGGGCTTTACCCTGCCGGATCTGGATGCGCCCATCGTTAAGATCAGTAACTGTATTTTAGCTCCCACAAAAGCTGAAATGGGGTTATCTGAGCCAGAACAATCTTGCATCCGCTGTGGTTTGTGTGTCGATGCTTGCCCTGCCGGTTTATTACCTCAACAACTCTATTGGTTTAGCCGTGGTGATGAACATGAGAAAGCACGCGATCATAACTTATTTGATTGTATTGAATGCGGCGCTTGTGCTTATGTTTGCCCGAGTAATATTCCACTGGTGCAATATTACCGTCAGGAAAAAGCGGAAATCCGAGCCCTTGATCAGGACGCGGTTCGTGCAGCAGAGGCCAAAGCACGTTTTGAAGCTAAACAGGCACGCCTTGCACGCGATAAACTTGCTCGCGAATTGCGCCATAAACAAGCGGCAGTCAAACTCACTGATGCTGATCAACAAACCTTCGAGGCCGCAGTCAGTCGTTTAGCACGCCGGTCAGATAGCAGCGATACAGAGATAAAAATAGCGGCAGGGCAAACACCGGATAATAGTGCCGTGATTGCCGCTCGCGAGGTTCGTAAAGCACAGGTCAGAGCCAAACAGATGGAAAAACAGCCAGTGCCGATTGAAGGTGCAACCGATGCGATTGACCCTCGTCAGGCTGCGGTGGCAGCAGCGATTGCCAGAGTCAAAGCCAGGAAAGCAGCACAGAAAATTAACACAGATTAAC
>JBEGTQ010000166.1:0-3356 GCA_041179305.1 Pseudomonadota bacterium
TAGATAACATATTTAGAAAGCAGCAGTATCTTTAAACAGACCTACTTTCAAGTCAGTAGCGGTATAAATCACTTTGCCATCGACCAAAACCTCGCCATCAGCCACACCCATAATCAATTTACGCATAATGACGCGTTTAAAATGAATACGGTATGTCACTTTTTTGGCATCAGGCAGAACCTGACCCGTAAATTTAACTTCACCGACACCAAGCGCACGGCCTTTGCCTTCGCCACCCAGCCAGCCAAGATAGAAACCAACCAACTGCCACATAGCATCAAGGCCCAGGCAGCCAGGCATTACCGGGTCACCGATAAAATGGCAACCGAAGAACCACAAATGTGGATTGATATCCAGTTCGGCTTCAACATAACCTTTGTCATAATTGCCACCCTCTTCAGTCATTTTGACGACACGATCCATCATTAACATGTTGCCTGCTGGCAATGGTGGCCCGTCAGCACCGAACAATTTTCCATGACCAGATGCTTCAAGGTCTTCTTTTGTATAGGATTCGCGTTTATCTACCATGTTCTCAGTAAGCCTTATTTTAGTGAAGTGCGCAGAATAACGTACAGGTGTACGCTGAGCAAGTTCGATCAGCCCTGGTTGAACCAGTTCAGCCACCGTAATGGCCAACGGCGTTTGTCCTGCGGGTTTATCTGTGCGATACGCGCCTGAATTATACCCAGCAAGCTGAGTTGTTTCTCATCGGCATATATTATACCGGTTAATAATGGTAATGCTTCAGCCGCGGTATCAACGGCCCACAGATGGAATTGCCCATTCTGTACCGCCGTAATCACCGCCTGATTTACACACAGATGGCGAACATTCGTGGTGGGCAATATTATTCCCTGACTGCCCGTCAGCCCCCGGCGCTGGCAAACTTCGAAAAAACCTTCGATTTTTTCATTCACGCCGCCAATCGGTTGCACATTACCAAATTGGTCAACAGATCCTGTTACGGCGATTTGCTGATTGATAGGTTGCAGTGAAAGGGCACTGACCAGTGCACAAAGTTCAGCCAGCGACGCGCTATCGCCGTCTACCTCACCATAGGACTGCTCAAAAACAATTGAGGCGGAAAAGGGCAGTGGTTGATCAAGCTCCAACGCTGAAATCAAAAATGCCTGCATAATCATCATGCCTTTAGCATGAATATTGCCGCCCAGTTCTGCTTTGCGTTCAACGTCAACACATTCGCCGTCGCCCAGATGAACAACGCAGCTAATACGTGCTGGCTCACCAAAGGCATGAGGATGACCTGGGTATTCCAGAACTGACAAACCATTAATTTGCCCGACAACCTGCCCCTCGGTTTCAACCAGAATCTGCCCCAGTTCAATCTCATCCTGCATCCGTTCGGCAAGATAGCTTTGCCGCCAATTCCGGGCAGTTAGCGCAGATTCTAACGCATTTGCGGTAATGGTGTTTTGTTCGGCATACAGTGCAGCTTCTGCCAGTTGATGACTTAACCATTGTGGACATAATGGCAGACTACCTTGATCGCCGCTGTAACGCACAGCCTGGTGGAACAGCACTGGCCACGCATTTGCTGAGAGCGAGGGCAACTGTTTTTGCTGAAGCAGCGTGTTGATGTAACCACACCACAGGGTCATGTCATCGATATCGACCAACGGCAGTTCAGCTTCAAACTCACCATAAATGGCCAATTCACCAAGATCTGGCGCCATGTCATGGAAAGCGTCAAGCCCCAGACGGTCACCTACCACTATCAGATGCAAGTCCAAAGGCATTGACGGAATATGAACCGGGAGTGGGCGGGTTTGATCAGGTGATAACCAGTCAAAACGCTGCTGAACAATCATTTGCTTCAAACGTAGCCACATCAGGGGCTGAGCCTGTAATGCTTGAACTGATAAGATCAATATCCCGCCATTAGCCTGATGAACCAAACCCGGTTGCAGAGTTATTTGATCTTTATACCATCTCACGCAACCAAACAGTTGTTCCGGTTCGATCCATTCTTGATAGCGGCAGCGTGACTGTGCCACAAAACGCTCGTTACCGTGTTGTGCGGGTTGCCAGGTAATCAGATGGTCTTGCACCTGATAGTCGCCACCAAACAAGCCAGAAGCTTCAGGTTGCAGTTCTTTAACGGCCTGGGCGATTAATGCCAGATAATCAGTGTCTTCTTGTGCTTTGAGCAGCATAAAACGTGATTTGGATTGTGGATGACAAAACAGTGTCATGCCATTGACTAACCGGGGCTGAATCGCGGCAAAGGGAACAGGCTCCAATTGGGAGGCACTGGCAAATAACGCTTCGTAGGGCGTTGTGTTCGGCAGCAGAGACTGCCATTCAAGTCGGTTAATGGTCAAAGTGATAAATGCAATCGTCAAAAAGGGGAAGAGCGATTATACAAGAATAAAGCAGGCTGCATATACGTAGAGTAGCAGTTGGGCGTAAGGAATAAGATATCGACAGTATTATGTATAAAAAATAAACTAATCAGGGTCTGTTAGCAGGGTGAAATTCCGTGTAAAGCTGTTATGCTTACTAAAGTTACACGGTCACTGAAGAACTGACGATGAAATATCAACAACTGGAAAATTTAGAAAGTGGTTGGAAATGGACATATTTGGTAAAAAAACACCGAGAAGGTGAGGCCATTACCCGCCATATTGAAAATAGCGCAGCTACAGATGCAGTAGATCAACTGATCAAACTGGAAAATGAACCCGTTAAGGTGCTGGAGTGGATTGATATACATATGAATGTGAATCTGGCCACTCGGATGAAGCAGACTATCCGTGCCCGGCGCAAGCGGCATTTCAATGCGGAGCATCAATATACCCGTAAAAAGTCTATCGATCTGGAGTTTTTGGTATGGCAACGTCTGGCTGTATTGGCTCGCCGCCGTGGTAATACTTTATCAGACACTGTAGTGCAGCTCATTGAAGATGCTGAACGTAAAGAGCAGTATGCCAGCCAAATGTCATCGTTGAAGCAGGATTTGAAGGATATCCTTGGTAAGGAAAGCTAACTAAATGCTGGCTGGTGGCCTGAGGGTATGAACAGAGTAACTCCTTTTGAGATAAAATAGTGAGCCTGTACGCGATCTTGTGTAAATGCTTTTTTATGACTACTCCGCCAGTCGCTCCGAGTATGAGATCATAAAGTGGTTTAATGCCTGACGCCCGTCATGTATTGGCATTGCCCTGGCTCTGACGGGTGGGTTATCGCTCTGTATCTGGCTTTATTGCAGTACGGAAGTAGCTTTCCCATGAATGATTTATTATTGAATAATAAATGTTTCAGATATATCAATGGGATTGCAAAAAGTAAAAGACCGGCCAAAGACCGGTCTTCTGGATATTGGTGGAGCTAGA
>JBEGTQ010000167.1:0-4969 GCA_041179305.1 Pseudomonadota bacterium
TTTTGAAATCGATTGGGTATAGTCGTTTTGGTTATTTATTATTTCCATCGCTTCTTTAATTATTATTATGAGGATGGTTAACCTTACAAACTATCAAGACGTTATAGATGCAATTTGTTCGTACCGATAACTGTCTGTGCCGATCGTGGCTAAGCATAAGGGAATTCGTACTGTAATGACGACTCAGGTTCCTCCTACCTCTTTACTTCCGCTAGCGCCAGAGCAGTTGGCCCGCTTACAAGCTGCGGTTAGTGAGTTTTCGCCAACTCAAATGGCATGGTTATCTGGTTATTTCTGGGGCATGGTTAATCAGCAGCCCTGTGGGGTTGCCGCTCCGGTGGTTCCACCCACAGCAACAATAACCCTGATCTCGGCCTCTCAGACCGGTAATGCTCGCCGTTTAGCCGAACAGTTACGCGATGATCTTCTGGCAGTCAGGCTGAATGTTAATTTGGTCAATGCCGGTGATTATAAATTTAAGCAAATTGCACAAGAACGCTTGTTGATTATGGTTGCCTCCACTCAGGGAACAGGTGAGCCGGCGGAAGAGGCCGTTTCATTGCATAAATTCTTATTCTCTAAAAAAGCCCCTAAATTGCCAGAAACTGCATTTGCGGTATTTGGTTTAGGCGATACCTCTTATGAACACTTCTGCCAGGCGAGTAAAGATTTCGATACCAAGCTGGTAGAACTTGGCGCCCAGCGGTTACTTGAAAGAGTCGATGCCGATGTAGAATATCAACAACAGGCACAGCAGTGGCGCCAGCAAGTGGTTGCCGCATTGCAGGCGCGGGTTTCGCTACCATCGGTGGCTAGCGCAACTCTGACACAACGCGGTGTGGCGGATGACATCACCTCCAGCCCTTACAGTAAAACGGCGCCACTGACTGCCCGTTTATCAGTACAACAAAAAATCACAGGCCGTAACTCAGAGAAAGATGTCCGCCATATCGAGATAGATTTAGGGGGTTCAGGCCTGCGTTACCAGCCGGGGGATGCCCTGGGTGTCTGGTTTGATAATGATCCGGCTTTGGTAGATGAACTGCTCGCACTGTTATGGCTTAAAGGCGATGAATTGGTCAGCGTAGACGGGAAAAATTTACCGCTGGCACAGGCATTGCGTAGACATTTTGAACTGACACAAAACACCGCGGTGATTGTCGATAAATACGCCACCCTTTCCCGTGATGAGAAGCTGATTGCCTTACTGGCAGATAAACCGGCGCTACAACAATATGCCAGGAATACCCCCATCGTTGATATGGTGCGGCAGGCTTCGTCTGATCTGAATGCCGAGCAACTGATGGCGTTATTGCGCCCACTGACGCCTCGCTTTTACTCCATCGCGTCGTCGCAGGCTGAGACAGAAAATGAAGTGCATATTACCGTTGGTGTGGTGCGTTATGACATTGATGGTCGCCCCCGTACTGGCGGTGCTTCAGGTTATCTGGCTGATCGCCTCGAGGTGGAAGATGATATTCGCGTATTTATTGAACATAATGATAATTTCCGCCTGCCTGCTAACCCTGAAACGCCAGTGATCATGATTGGGCCGGGTACCGGTATTGCGCCGTTTCGTGCTTTTATGCAGCAGCGTGAAGCTGAAGGTGCCAACGGTAAGAATTGGTTATTCTTCGGTAACCCGCATTTCATTGACGATTTCCTCTATCAAGTTGAATGGCAGCGCTATGTCAAAGAGGGCTTGCTGACCCGTATTGATCTGGCATGGTCGCGCGATCAGGTTGGTAAGATATATGTACAAGACAAACTGCGCGAACAGGGCGCAGAACTGTGGCACTGGCTACAACAAGGTGCCCATATTTACGTCTGTGGCGATGCCAACCGCATGGCGAAAGACGTTGAGCAGGTTTTACTGGATGTGATCTCTAAACACGGTGCGATGGATACCGGGCAGGCTGATGAATATTTAAGTGAACTGCGCCAGGCGCGTCGTTATCAGCGGGATGTGTATTGATGAATGAAAAACATCCAAGGCCACTCGTGGTAACCGGTAAGCGGTCCGACGGTGAGCGAATGAAATCAGAAAGCAATTTCCTACGCGGAACCATTGCCGAAGATCTGAATGACGGGCTGACGGGGGGATTCAATGGCGATAATTTCCTGTTGATTCGCTTCCACGGTATGTATCAGCAGGATGACCGTGATATTCGTGCTGAACGCGCCGAACAGAAGCTGGAACCCCGCCATGCCATGATGCTGCGTTGCCGCTTGCCGGGCGGAATAATTACGCCGCAGCAGTGGCTGGGAATTGATAAATTTGCGGCGGATAATACGCTATATGGCAGTATCCGTATCACTAACCGGCAGACATTCCAGTTCCACGGTATCCTGAAAAACAACGTCAAACCTGCGCACCAGTTGCTTAACCAATTAGGGCTTGATGCATTGGCAACGGCAAATGATGTTAACCGCAACGTGCTCTGTACCTCGAATCCGGTGGAATCAGAGCTGCACCAGGCAGCCTACGAGTGGGCGAAGAGGATTTCTGAGCATTTACTGCCACGTACCCGCGCATATGCTGAAATTTGGCTGGATGCAGAGAAGGTTGCGACTACCGATGATATTGTAACGAGTGATGTGGAACCGATCCTCGGTGCAACTTATTTGCCGCGTAAATTTAAAACCACAGTTGTTATTCCGCCGCAAAATGATGTCGATCTGCATGCCAATGATCTCAATTTTATTGCCGTCGCCGATAAAGGCAAATTGATCGGTTTTAACGTATTGGTAGGCGGTGGGCTATCTATCACTCACGGCGATAAAAATACGTACCCACGTAAAGCGAGTGAATTTGGCTATATCCCTTTGCAATACACGTTGGCGATGGCTGAAGCCGTAGTGACTACCCAGCGTGATTGGGGTAATCGCACCGATCGTAAAAATGCCAAGACGAAATACACTCTGGAACGGGTAGGGATAGCAACCTTTAAAGCTGAAGTTGAAAAGCGGGCGGGTGTCAATTTTAGAGCCATTAAGCCGTACCAATTTACCGGCCGTGGTGATCGTATTGGCTGGGTCAAAGGCATTGATAAAAAGTGGCACCTGACTCTCTTTATCGAAAATGGTCGCTTGCTGGATTACCCCGGCCGCAGTTTGAAATCCGGCGTAGCGGAAATTGCTAAAATCCATCAGGGCGACTTCCGTTTAACCGCTAATCAGAACCTGATTGTCGCGGGTGTAGCTGAAAAAGAAAAAGCACGTATTGAAGCGCTGGCCCGTGAACATGGTTTGATAGATGACTGCGTCAGCCCGCAGCGTGAAAACTCGATGGCATGCGTCTCTTTCCCAACTTGTCCGCTGGCGATGGCGGAAGCAGAACGTTTTCTGCCAGTGTTTGTGACCCGTATTGAAGGTATTTTGCAGCAACACGGCTTGCCCAATGAACATATTGTGATGCGTGTGACTGGCTGCCCGAACGGCTGTGGCCGTGCTTTATTGGCGGAAGTGGGGCTGGTTGGCAAAGCAGTTGGCCGTTATAACTTGCATCTGGGCGGTAACCGCGAAGGCACCCGCATTCCGCGCATGTATCGTGAAAACATCACCACTGATGAAATTCTCACTATCACTGACCAACTGGTTGGGCGCTGGGCTAAAGAACGCCACACCAATGAAGGCTTCGGTGATTTTGTCATTCGCGCCGGCGTTATTGCGCCAGTCATTGATTCTGCCCACGACTTTTATGAGGTTCAGGAGGTGAGGTGAGCCAATATAATCTAAACGAACTTAATGCGCTGCCGAAAGCGCAACAATCTGCGGCGTTGGCGCTGGTCAATGGTCAGCTTGAGCACGTGACAGCGCAAGAACGAGTGTGTTGGGCGTTGGAGAATCTCCCCGGTGAGTTTGTGCTGTCATCCAGTTTTGGTATTCAGGCGGCGGTTTGCTTGCATCTGGTGACCCGTCAACGGCCGGATATTCCGGTGATTTTGACCGATACCGGTTATATGTTCCCGGAAACCTATCAATTCATTGATGATTTGGTTGAAAAACTTGCGCTTAATTTGCAGGTATTTCGTGCCGAACCTGGCCCAGCCTGGCAGGAGGCCCGTTATGGCAAACTGTGGGAGCAAGGCGTCGGGGGGATTACGCGTTATAACGAACTCAATAAAGTAGAACCAATGAACCGGGCGCTGGAGACATTGGGTGCTCAAACGTGGTTTGCCGGCTTGCGCCGCGAACAATCGGGCTGGCGGGCACAGTTACCGGTGCTGGCTATTCAGCGTGGTGTCTTTAAGTTTCTCCCGATTATTGATTGGGATAATCGGCAAAATTATCAATATTTGACGCAAAATGGCCTGAACTACCATCCGCTATGGGAGCAGGGTTATCTATCGGTTGGTGATACTCATACTACGCGCAAATGGGAGCCTGGCATGAGTGAAGAAGATACTCGTTTTTTTGGCCTGAAACGAGAATGCGGCCTGCATGAAGGCTGAGTGCGATGCATCAATATAAGGCGCGCCGCTAGCGCCCTTACTTTTATCGGCAATTAGCGGGTGGTTCTCTCGCATGTCAGTTCTGCCAACAATTGACGGCGATTTTTATCGCCATGTATACGCCGAAAATTACAATGATTGCCAAATCAGCAGTGCACTTCGCGCTATATATCATTATGGAACTTATAATTACTTTTCGTCATTTCATAAGGCAATGCCTCCGCCCCTATAGTCACCCTACACTTTCTTATGTAATTGAAGGACGTTGTGGACTATCTACCTCTATTTGCTGACTTAAAACAGCGTCCCGTGTTGGTTGTGGGCGGTGGCGAAATCGCTGCGCGAAAAATTGAACTACTGCATCGCGTAGGCGCACAAGTGCGGGTAGTGGCGAAGACCCTCTCACATGAGCTTGAACAACAACATCAGGATGGTCGCATCAATTGGCTGGCAACGCTTTTTGTACCAGAGCAGTTGGATGAGGTGTTTTTGGTGATTGCTGCCACCAACGATAC
>JBEGTQ010000168.1:0-13229 GCA_041179305.1 Pseudomonadota bacterium
GCGTTGTTTGATGTGCAAATCAAGCGTATTCATGAGTACAAACGGCAATTATTGAACGTGTTGCATGTGATTACCCATTATAACCGTATCCTTGAAGCACCGGATGAAAAGTGGGTGCCGCGGGTGGTGATTTTTGCCGGTAAAGCGGCCTCAGCTTATTACAATGCTAAACAAATCATTCATCTGATCAACGATGTCGCTAAGGTGATCAACAACGATTCACGCATTAATAACTTGCTCAAAGTGGTGTTTATCCCCAATTACAGTGTCAGTCTGGCGCAATTGATCATTCCGGCGGCAGATCTGTCCGAGCAGATCTCACTGGTCGGTACTGAAGCATCAGGTACCAGTAATATGAAGTTTGCATTAAACGGAGCGCTAACGATTGGTACGCCGGATGGCGCGAACGTCGAGATCCGTGAGCATGTGGGTGAAGAAAATATTTTTATCTTCGGTAACACAACTGAGCAGGTTGAGGCGTTGCGTAACAATGGGTATAACCCGCGCGAATATTACAACAAAGATGATGAGCTGAGGCAGGCGCTGAATCAGATGGCGACGGGTATTTTTAGCCCGGAAGAACCAAAGCGCTATAACAGCTTATTTGATTCGCTGGTCAATCTGGGAGATCACTATCAGTTGTTGGCAGATTATCGGAGCTATGTGGATACTCAGGATCAGGTTGATGCGCTATATCGCAACCCCGATGAATGGACCAGGAAAGCCTTACTGAATATTGCCAATATGGGTTACTTCTCTTCAGACCGCACCATTAAAGAGTATGCCGATGAGATTTGGCATATTAAGCCAATCAGGCTGTAGCTAGTATATTCACCGAGTTAATAATAAAACCCCTCTTAATGGTTAACGATGAAGAGGGGTTTTTAAACAGATTGAATACGGGTATTCGCTATCGGGAGGTCAGAGCGGGTGCCTGTTGTTTCCCGGCCTGCACTTTAGCCAGCCATTGTGTAACTCGTTGTTTCTGCTCATCGTTCAGCGTCATACCTAACTTGGTACGACGCCAGATAGCGTCATCCAGCTCAATTACCCACTCTTTCTCAACCAGATAGCGCAGTTCTGCTTCATACAGACCGTGGCCGAAGTGTTCACCCAGGCTCTTGATGCTGGTAGCATCCGCCAGAATCAATTCACTGTGGCTACCGTAAGTGTGAGTATATCGGCGAGCCAGCCCTTCCGGTAACCAGTTATAACGATGGCGCAACTGAACAGTATAGTTATCACGGTTACCACCAATATCGCCACCTGGCAGCGTGCTATTTTTAGTCCATGCGGGACCGATATTCGGATAGTAATCAGACAATTTTTCTAGTGCGTGTTCAGCCAGTTTGCGGTAAGTGGTTAGTTTGCCACCGAATACTGACAACAGTGGTGCTTTACCGGCTTCATCCGCGACATCCAGTGTGTAATCACGGGTAACCGCTTGTGGCGAATCTGATTCGTCGTCACACAGTGGACGCACGCCAGAATAGGTCCAGACGATATCGTCATGGCTGAGCTGTTTCTTAAAATGATCGTTATACACTTTCAGCAGATAGTCGATTTCCTGTGAGTCGATCTTCACCTCTTTCGGATCGCCGTGATATTCCACATCGGTAGTACCAATGATGGAATATTCATCTAACCATGGAATGACGAAAACAATACGATGATCTTGATTTTGCAGAATATAGGCCTGCGGTTGGTTATGAACCCGTGGCACCACAATATGGCTGCCTTTGATCAGGCGGATACCATAAGGTGATTTCAGCTTCAGGCTATCGTCAAAGAATTGTTTAACCCACGGGCCGGTTGCATTGACTAAGCCTTTGGCACGCCAGGTAAAGGTTTTACCCGTAGTTACGTCTGTCGCTTCAACCATCCACAGGCCTTGTTCACGCCATGCACGGGTCACTTTGGTACGGGTACGGATTTCGCCGCCACGTGCTACCACTTCCTGAGCATTCAGTACGACCAGACGAGCATCATCTACCCAGCAGTCCGAATATTCGAAACCGCGCATTATTTCAGGTATCAATACGGACTCTGAACCAAAACGCAGCCCTTTGCTGGCGGGCAGGTGGTTACGTTTACCCAAATGATCGTACAGGAACAAACCCGTGCGGATCATCCAGGCCGGGCGCAGGTGAGGTTGATGCGGCAAGCGGAAGCGCATTGGGAAGGCGATATGGGGCGCCATTTTCAGCAAAACTTCGCGCTCAGCCAATGCTTCGCTCACCAGACGGAACTCGTAATGTTCCAGATAACGCAAGCCACCGTGAATAAGTTTGGAGCTGGCGGAAGACGTAGCACAGGCCAAGTCTTGCGCTTCAAGCAGCAGAACTGACAGGCCACGCCCTGTCGCGTCCGCAGCGATACCGGCTCCGTTGATGCCGCCACCGATAACGATCAAGTCTTTGGTTTCCATGCTTACTTCCTCTGGATGTTCGAAATGGCTCTTTAATGTTCGATTTCGCTCATTGCATTGTAATCAAAAACCAATAAACAAGCCAAGAGTTAACCAAAAAAACATCCAGTCTTAGCTAAAACCTCAGCACAACTCTAATTGAACCTCATGCTGTTCAATAATCTTCATCACGCTGGCGGGGGGCATTTGATCAGTAAACAGATAATCGATTAAATTCATATTCCCCAGATTAACCATTGCGTTACGGCCAAATTTGGAGTGATCAGTTACCAACATAACACAACGAGAGTTCTCGATAATCGCCCGCTTGGTGCGCACTTCATGGTAATCAAACTCCAGCAATGAACCGTCCATATCGATGCCGCTGATGCCGAGGATGCCGTAATCAAGACGGAACTGAGAGATGAAATCCAGCGTGGCCTCGCCAATAATCCCGCCGTCGCGAGTACGGACTTCACCGCCCGCCAGAATTAGGCGGAAATCCTCTTTGGCGGTCAGCAAGGTTGCTACGTTCAGATTGTTGGTCACCACCCGCAGGTCTTTATGATTCATCAAGGCATGAGCGACCGCTTCCGGTGTGGTACCAATATCGATAAAAAGAGTTGCACCGTTAGGGATTTGGCTGGCAACCCGTTGGGCAATATGGGCTTTTTCTTCCAACCACATTATTTTACGATCGTTATAAGCCGCATTGACTGAACTGGAAGGCAATGCCGCGCCACCATGATGACGGTGAATCTTGTTTTGGTTCGCTAACTCATTCAAATCACGCCGGATGGTTTGCGGACTGACAGCAAAATGTTCCACTAATTCTTCAGTGCTGACGTAACTCTGTTGGCGTACCAGCTCGATAATCGCATCATGCCGCTGCGTTTGCTTCACGATAATCCCCTTAAATGCGCCTGGTGACTCCAGACAGTTATTGTGCGGTTCTTGTGCTGTTGCGGGTGTCCCAAAAAGCCATTAATAACCCAATAATCAAACCTGACACATGAGCGGCGTTGGCAATCGACAAACCTAAGATATCGAAATATCCGGCAACCAGCCAGAGCACAGAAAAAGCCATCAGGCCACGCGGCAGTGAGATACCTCGCTCGGGAGCACGTTCACCCGTCAGCCAGACATAGCCCATTAGGGCATATACCACACCAGACAGACCGCCGAAATTCACACCACTAAACAGCGATTGCCCCCAGCCACTAAATAGCGCTGAAACAATAGTTAATACCAGCAGTTTGCTGATACCGAGCTGTTTCTCCATCTGCCCACCCAGATACCACCACCACATTAGGTTAAACAGGATATGCAACAGTGAAAAGTGCAACAGAGCATGGCTGACCCAACGCCAGACTTGCAGATATTGGCTCTCGTCAAGGGGCCATGCAAGCCAGGACATCACCGCAGTATCGCCAACAAATTGCATCAATATATAGATGGCGATACATAACACCATGACAGAAAGGGTGAGTGGCCCCGCCTGGCTACGCAGGGTTTGTAGATAAGAGAAGCGCTGATAGTTCAAATCAGAATGCAGGTTACCGGATTGCCAACTGGCGGCCTGATAACGTGGATTGAGGGGATCGAGTAGAAATTGTTCCAGCTCATGTTGTACCTGAAGCAGTTGCTCGTCATCGGCGAGCCAGATCTCTGCACCTTGGGTGTTACGACGAACTTCTAATGCCACATTGCAGGTGGCCATATAATCAACAAAGGCCTGCGCCAGACGTAGATTAGATATTGCTATTACACGAACCATATTTTTATTACCGCCTATACCCGTCATCTTTCAAGTGGCAAATGTGTTGGCTGCCCTCATTACCCTGCCCATACGGGTCTTACCTTGCGAGGCCGTAGCTTGTCGCCTGCCGGCAACGCCCATCACTTTGGGTATAGGTATTATGAATGCGATTAACATGCTTAAAAATATCACAATTTGGCCAGTATTGGCTAACGAGCGCGAACGACCTCTAGCGGATAGTTTTTGGCCCAGGCCTCGAAACCGCCATCAATGCTGTAAACTGTATCAAAACCTTGCTGGAGTAAATACTGAGCCGCGCCTTTGCTGCTGTTGCCGTGGTAGCACATTACCATTACCGGTTGCTCAAAATGGGTTTGCTGCATAAAGGCTTGCAAACTGTCATTGGTCAGATGGAATGCATCCGGCGCGTGGCCAACGTCGTAACTTTGTGGATCGCGAATATCCACCAATACCGCATTACTTTCTTTCAGACGGGAATAAGCCTGTTCAACACTGATTGTTTCAAACTGTTCCATGCTGCTGTCTGCCTTACAAAGTGAGTTCGGGGGAATACAAATTCCGACTTGCGATTATAATCATTTTTTACCCAGTAGAGACCAGATAATATACGGCCTCAACAAAACAACTATATCGCGCTCTTACTGTTAGCGCGTACCAATAGGGGTGTTTTATGTTCTCATTAGGCGCAAAGGTTAAAATTCAGAATTTTGGCCGATTCCTCAGCAACATGGTAATGCCCAATATTGGCGCATTTATTGCCTGGGGTATTATCACCGCGTTGTTTATTCCAACCGGCTGGTTGCCGAATGAAACGCTAGCCAAGCTGGTTGGCCCAATGATCACCTATCTGCTACCCCTGCTGATCGGTTTCACCGGTGGGCGTTTGGTTGGAGGTGACCGTGGTGGTGTGGTGGGTGCGATTACTACCATAGGCGTTATCGTTGGTGCCGATATGCCAATGTTCCTTGGTGCGATGATGGTTGGCCCGCTGGGTGGCTGGGTAATCAAGCGCTTTGACCGCTGGGTTGACGGTAAAATTAAGAGCGGCTTTGAGATGCTGGTTAACAACTTCTCAGCCGGTATTATTGGTATGCTATTGGCTATTCTGGCCTTTATGGCGATTGGTCCACTGGTAGAAGTGCTATCCCATGCGTTGGCGAAAGGTGTGCATATCATGGTGCAGAACAACCTGCTGCCACTAACGTCTATCTTCGTCGAACCGGCGAAAATTCTGTTCCTGAACAACGCCATCAACCACGGTATCTTCTCCCCTTTGGGGATCCAACAGGCAACGGAGACCGGTAAGTCTATCTTCTTCCTGATCGAAGCTAACCCCGGCCCGGGTATGGGGGTGTTGATGGCTTACCTGTTTTTCGGCAAAGGGAGCGCTAAGCAGTCTGCTGGCGGCGCAGCGATTATCCACTTCTTCGGCGGTATTCACGAAATCTATTTCCCATACGTTCTGATGAGCCCACGCTTATTGCTGGCGGTTATTCTGGGCGGTATGACCGGTGTGTTCGTGTTGACAATGCTGAACGGCGGTCTGGTATCACCGGCTTCTCCTGGTTCTATTCTGGCGGTATTGGCCATGACCCCTAAGGGGGCTTATTTTGCCAACATTGTTGCAGTTGCCGCCGCCTTTGCGGTGTCTTTCGCCGTATCAGCAATCTTGCTGAAAAACGCTAAAGTTAAAGACGACGATAAAGGCAGTTTGGAAGATGCCACTCACCGTATGCATGATATGAAAGCGCAATCTAAAGGCGAGCCAGTGACGAACAGGCCGGCCGCAGTGGGTGACTTGACAACTGTACGTAAAATCATCGTAGCCTGTGATGCCGGTATGGGTTCCAGTGCGATGGGTGCCGGTGTGCTGCGTAAGAAATTACAAGACGCCGGTCTGAAGTCTATCTCTGTCACTAATTGCGCTATCTACAACTTGCCGCAAGATGTGGACCTGGTGATTACTCACCGCGATTTGACTGCGCGGGCGATGCGCCATGTCCCACAGGCACAGCATATTTCGCTGACCAACTTCCTCGACAACCAGTTATACACCAACCTGATCGCACGTTTGGTCGACGCTGCCCATACGACGGCGGCGACTCAAAAAGTGATTGAAACGTTGGACGATAGCTTTGAAGCCTCTGAAGCCAATCTGTTCAAATTGGGCGTGGAGAACATCTTCCTGGATCAGCATGCGGCCACCAAAGAACAGGCGATTCGCTTCGCAGGTGAACAGTTGGTTAAAGGGGGCTACGTTGAACCGGAATATATTGAAGCGATGTTGGAACGTGAAAAACTGGCCTCCACTTACCTGGGCGAATCTATCGCGGTGCCACATGGCACGATTGAAGCGAAAGATCGCGTGCTGAAAACCGGAGTGGTGTTTTGCCAATACCCTGAAGGCGTGCGTTTTGGCGAAGAAGAAGACGCAGTAGCGCGTTTGGTTATTGGTATTGCGGCTCGTAATAATGAGCACATTGATGTTATTACCCGCCTGACAAACGCGTTGGACGATGAGTCGGTGATTGAACGCTTAAGCAAAACCACTAACGTGCAGGAAGTATTGGATTTGCTTGATGGTAAAAAATCAGTCTAACAAACCAGCAATAACTGAATCGGGCCGGGGGGAGAACGTGGCCCTTCTACAGTAAAAGGTAACGAATATGAAAGCATTACATTTTGGCGCAGGTAACATTGGCCGGGGTTTTATTGGTAAACTTCTTGCTGATACCGGTGCGCAACTGACCTTCGCCGATGTTAACCAGCCGCTGCTGGACGAACTGAATAAACGTAAAATGTATCAGGTTAATGTGGTCGGTGAGCAGGCACGGGTTGAAAACGTCGGTAACGTGAGTGCGGTAAACAGTGACAGCCCGGCAGTGGTGGCACTGATTGCTCAAGCCGATATTGTAACCACCGCCGTTGGCTCACAAATTTTGGCGCGTATTGCCGCCACTTTGGCACAAGGCCTGGTCGCTCGTCATCAGCAAGGTAACACCCGTCCGCTGAACATTATTGCTTGTGAAAATATGGTGCGCGGTACCAGCCAGTTAAAACAACATGTGTTTGCTGCGTTGTCGGAAAGTGAACAGGCGTGGGTTGAACAGCATGTCGGTTTTGTTGATTCCGCAGTTGACCGCATTGTGCCACCATCAGAAGCGGGCAGCGCCGATATTCTGGCCGTCACGGTTGAAACGTTTAGCGAATGGATAGTCGATGGTACTCAGTTTAAAGGGCCGCCACCGCAAATCGTGGGCATGGAGCTGACCGATAACCTGATGGCGTTTGTGGAACGTAAACTTTTTACGCTGAACACCGGTCATGCTATTACGGCCTATCTGGGTCAATTAGCGGGTCATCAAACCATCCGTGATGCGATTCTTGACCCGGCAGTTCGCCAGACAGTGAAAGGCGCAATGGAAGAGAGCGGCGCGGTGCTGATTAAACGCTATGCTTTTGATCCACAAAAACATGCTATTTATATTAATAAAATTCTCTCTCGTTTTGAAAACCCTTACCTGCATGATGATGTTGAGCGCGTAGGCCGCCAGCCATTGCGTAAATTGAGTGCCGGTGACCGATTGATCAAACCGTTATTGGGTACGTTGGAATATCAACTTCCGCACAATAATCTGGTGACCGGTATTGCTGCTGCCATGCGTTATCGCAGTAAACAAGATCCACAGGCTCAGGAATGGATGGAATTACTGGCGAAGCTAGGGCCGAAACATGCGTTAGCGCAAATATCAGGCTTGCCCGCTGATAGCGAGGTTATTGAACAGGTCGTGAGTGTGTATAACGCCATCCAGGATAAACCGGCGCACTGATTTTCACAAATATCAGGCTGGTGGCGCGACGTTGGTTTGATATCAGGCCCATAGTCATTGCTGAAGAATTTGTCAGTAGATTATCGGTTCGCTTGCGTTAGGCTAACGCGCTCAACCACTCATCGGCCAGTAGCCATAGTGCGGTAATGGCCATTAAACCGCCCATCAATCCATTGAATAACCGCAACTTCCAGTTAACCCGCAGGGCATAGCGTAGTTTATCGCCCATAACCGCCCAGACGGCGATACAAGGCAGATTCAGTAAGGCAAATCCGATAACAATCAACAAAGTATGGTTCAGTGTTGCCTGTTCGCGTGGCGTGAATAATATAGCAATATTCATTGCCATCAACCATGCTTTAGGATTGATGGCCTGAAACAGTGTGCCTTGTACAAAACCCATCGGTTGCTGACTGTGTTTGGTATTCGGGCTTCCCGAGGTGAAAATTTTCCAGGATAGCCACAATAAGTAAGCACATCCCAGCGTCACCAGCGGTAACCGAATAACCACCACCCAACGGAGAATCAATGCCAGCAATGTGGTCATCAACGCACATTGCAATGCGCAGCCAAAGGTAATTCCCAACATCATTGGGAACGTGCGGCGGATGCCAAAATTGACGCCTGATGCTGCTAACAACAGGTTATTCGGACCGGGAGTGATCGACATAACGGTAACGTAACTGATAAAGGCACTGTCTAGCATAAAAAATTCCTTTCCTTTGGTACTTGAAGCCGCAGAAGTGTTAGCGATCTGGTCTATCCCTGAGCCTCGCTTCTGTAAGCAGCGTTCAGATTTGCTCTCAGCAGATTTGCCACTCGCCTGACGCCTGCCTGCAACTCCAATGACTTTGGGCATATTATTGAGGTTGCCAAGAAATTCATCATAAACAGTAATCCGTTATAGCGGCAGAAGCAGAAGTTATCTATTGTTATGGGTACAATCACAGTTACTTTATACTGTACCCATTCAACCTGTGGAGAACTGTCACCATGTCCCTTGTTATAAATAAAATTCGCTATTTGCAGGTGGCTGACAGCCTGGCACAGGCCATTAACAACGGCACCTTGTTAGCCGGTAGCCGCCTGCCCTCGGTGCGCGGTTATGCACAAAGCCATCAGATGAGCATCAATACCGTGGTCACGGCTTATCGCACGTTGGAGGATCGTGGTCTGATCGAGGCTCGGCCACAGTCTGGATTTTATGTCTGTAGCCCGTCCACGGCAGCGGTGCCCACCGCCACAGTGGGTAAACCGGTGGATGAGGTACTGGATCTGATTGATACCGTATTTGCCGCCCAACAGAATCCCCTGTTTACCAATATCTCGCTAGCCTGCCCACAAACCGGTGATTTTTATCCGAGTGCTAAACTGGGGCGCATTATGGCCTCGCTATTGCGCCGCCAGCCACCGTTGATTAGCCAATATGCTTTGCCGCCCGGCAGCCAACGCTTACGGCAACAAATCGCCCGTCGTGCCATGACACTTGGGATGTTGGCTAATCCGTCCGATATCACCATTACTCATGGTTGCATGGAGGCGTTGCAGTTGGCCTTACGCGTCACCACTAAGCCTGGCGATTGCGTTGGGCTGGAATCACCGACCTATTTCTATTTGATGCCATTATTAGCCAGCCTCGGTTTGAAAGCGGTGGAAATTCCGACCGATCCGCAGCAAGGCTTATCGCTTGATGTGTTGGCGTTGCTGCTTGAGGAAGGGCGGTTAAATGCGCTGATTGCGATGCCTACCGTGCAAAATCCATTGGGCTATACCATGCCGCTGGCGGCGAAAAAGCGGTTGGCACAGTTGATGAACGATTATCATGTGCCGTTGATTGAAGACGGGCTATATGCAGAAATTCAGTTTGGTACCACGCTGTCACCGGCGGTTAAATCTTTTGATCGTGACGGCTGGGTGTTGTTCTGCTCCAGTTTCACCAAAACACTGGCACCGGATTTTCGCGTCGGCTGGATTGACGGTGGTCGTTTCACCGAGGCATTATACAAGCTAAAAGCGGTCTCTTCAATGGCGGAATCAGCGTTATTATCGGAAACATTGGCACTGTTTTTGGAATCGGGCGGCTATGATCACCATTTACGCAGTTTACGTCGCCGTTATGCTCACCAGGTGCAGCAGGCACAGCAACTGATCACGCAGTATTTCCCGCACGGCACCAAAGTGACCCAACCGGCAGGTGGCTTTGTTTTTTGGGTAGAATTCCCTGCCAACGTAGATACCGTGGCGCTATTTCATCAACTGTTGCAAGAGCAGATTTGCCTGACCCCCGGTACACTTTATTCACCCAGTGGGCGCTATCGTAATGCATTGCGGTTGTCGTGTTGTTACCCCTTCAATAGCCGTTATACCGAAGCATTGGTGAGGCTCGGCACAATCGCTTGTGAAGTTAGTGGGTTACCTGCCGGAATGCAGTGGCAACCGCGACAGGAGCCGGCTGTGATACACTCTCTATCTTGATGCATAATCAGTGCTATCCTGTCTCCAACTTTAGCGAAATAGCGTGCCCATCAGCGGCATGTACGGGCAAATATCATGAAAGAACACGCAGAAATCAAACGTCTGAGCGATATGCTGGATGCGTTGAACCACAAAGACCCTACTTTGATCCAACAGGGTAATTTGGATTTAATCGCACAACATACGAAAGAAAAAGAGAAACTGGCGGCTGAGATTCAGCGTCTGAAAGAAGTGCGGGTAAAAAACGTGAGCGCAGAAGCACAGAAGCTGGCTAAACTGCTATTCAGTCGTGTTATCACCAAGAAAGAACAGGCTGATATGGGCGCGTTGAAGAAAGCAGTGCGCGGCATTGTGGTGGTTCACCCAATGACCGCATTAGGCCGTGAAATGGGTCTGAAAGACGTGACCGGTTACGCTAAAAAAGCGTTCTGATTACTGAGGTACTAAATCCGGGTGAGTGGCATGGCCGCCATCCGGTTTTTTTGTGGTTTTGACCATACTCCTGACATAGGTTAAGCCTATGTCCGTGTCTTTAGTGACACGAATATCAAGAGAAAAAGATGAGAACGGTATCTATTGTCAACAATGGGCAGAATCGGGCAATACGGTTACCAAAAGACATAGACTTTGAGTGCGTCACAGAACGGGAAATACTCAAAAACGGCGGTAATATCTTTTTACCATGAAAAATACACATGCCCGATACCAATATTTGTTCTTTAGCCGCGCAACCGCCGATTAAAATCCTCGATCTTTCCTTGGGAAAGGCGAGTCAACATGGTTTTGCTCCAACTGGCGGATAACCCAGATACCGACAGTAAGCGGCGATACTGTTCTTCATCAAACGGCATATGCCAGGCAATGGCAATAGCTTCCGCCACTGAAACATCACTGGTGCGGGCCAGCAATTCGAATGGATGACCCTCACTGACAATGCCTGCGGAAATTACGCGATACAACCAGCCGCAGTAGCCAGTTTGCTGCATCAGCTCTGACATCTCATTGATCAAAAAGTGAAAATTGAGTTTATAGCAAGGCGAACGCGGTTGGGTTACCTGAATAATAGCACCACCCCAGCGGTAGATATCCCCCATATAGACATTCTGTTCGGTCATGCCGAGGGTTGAGATATTTTCGCCGTAGGCGGGGGCGGAAAAAGTATCTTCCTGCTCAGGAAACTGCTGCACCCAGTGAGTATAATGCTCCCGAGGATAATGGCATAAGGCGCGATCCGGCCCACCGTGAAAGCGCGTTTCGGCCTGTTCATCCCCTTCCAATCCCAGTGGCGTGAGCATGATGCCACCCTGAACCTGACGCTTACCAATGGCGCTCGGCGAGCCGCCGTTATAACGCTCGATTTTACCAATATAAACCTGTGGATATTTCATCTGCTCTCCTTGTCTTGGCACGGAAGGGAGACTCAGAATACCCTGTCTGATAGCGGGGTTCCAAGATAAAAGGAATTATCGATAGGATTGAGGGAAACGATGAAAAGTATAGGAGTAAATGTATATTGGTGACTCCTGCCGGAAAATCAGAAAATTCACCCCATGAATGCCAGAGGCCTTCTTGCGTAGTCTGTCGGCAGAAAATAGCTAAATTTTGGTAATAAAAATGCCAGACAAGAGGAGCAGACTGGCATGGATTCGACGTTGGAGTTCGTTCATACTCGTCACGCTTCAATATGCAGAGGTATTGGCGGCCTTTACCTGCACCAGCCACTTACTTGAGCCAACGCCCGGGGCTTCGCTCAGTTGCTGCCTGGCTGCATCTTGAAGTCACTTGAGTATCACCGTTAACGCTAATTATTTTGCTTGGGCGAAACGCGCCGCTGCTTCATCCCAGTTAACCACATTCCAGAATGCTTTGATGTAATCTGGGCGGCGGTTTTGGAATTTCAGATAGTAAGCATGTTCCCACACATCCAGACCCACAATCGGGAAGCCTGATACGCCAGAAACAGCTTCACCCATCAGCGGACTATCTTGGTTAGCAGTAGAAACAACCGCCAGTTTGCCGTCGTCTTTCAGCACCAGCCAAGCCCAGCCAGAACCGAAACGGGTAGCCGCAGCCGTTTCAAACTTCTCTTTGAAGCTGTCTACGCTGCCGAAGTCGCGCTCAATAGCGGCTTTCAGATCACCGGTCAGGGTAGTGCCCAGTTTCAGGCCTTTCCAGAACAGGCTATGATTAACGTGGCCGCCTGCGTTGTTACGCATGAAAGTACGTTTTTCAGCAGGAACGTTGTCCAGATTTTTGATCAGGTCTTCAACGCTCAGTTTGGCCAGTTCAGGGAAGCTCTCCAACACCGTGTTTGCATTATTGACATAAGTCTGGTGGTGTTTGGTGTGATGGATTTCCATCGTCTGCTTATCGAAGTGTGGTTCCAGGGCGTCATAAGCGTAAGGCAGGGATGGCAGTGAGTAACTCATAATCATCGTCTCCGTAGTGTTGTAGGGCGGCGCAAAAAAGTAGGCGCCGCGTAAGCGTTCGGATCATTATAGTTAATTAAATGGCATTGAAAATGATTATCAATGCCTTACTAATCGCATGGTTTTTCTGTTCGCTAATCCGCTGCGAATGGCTATAACCCGTTGCTCTGCCGAATTTACTTAAGCCGATCAGCGTCAAATTACAGCGTTCGGTGACTTCAACCGCTAAGGTTGTTGCAGTGGAAAAAGCAAATAAAATTTCTGCGCCACACACACGGCGATTTTTTGCAGCATTTCATCGCTGGCAA
>JBEGTQ010000169.1:0-7401 GCA_041179305.1 Pseudomonadota bacterium
GAATATTATCTTTTGGCGCTAAAGTGACTCATCGTCGTATCATTGGCAGCCATTGTCGGCAATTTGGCGTTATACCTCAATGCACATTCCTGCCTTGCTCTTGCCTATTTCTCCAAATCACTGTAGGAAACTCAATAAATAAGGCACAATTTACTTATGCCCAGACTACATCAAAATGCAGGGAAAGGTGAGAACATCATGGTTGAAGTTAATCATATTCAGGCGCAGATGGCTGCGAAGATTACCCTGTTAGTTCAGAGTAATGGTTTAACGCCGTCAACTGTGCCACGGGTAAAAATTCTGTATTCCACGGTGCATCAACCACGTACTCCCGTAATGTATACTCCCAGTGTGGTGATTCTATTTCAGGGGCATAAGGTGGGTTATCTGGGCAGCAAAGTGTTTCAGTATGATCCGAGGAACTATCTGATCCTGACAGTGCCGCTGCCATTCGAATGTGAGACGTTTGCCAGCCCTGAGAAACCGTTGGCAGGGATATCTATTCATATAGACAGCCAAATTCTACAGGATTTACTGATAGATATCGGTGATGACGAATTGGATAAACCCTTAGGCAATTCGTCAGGTGTCAACTCTGCAGCCCTCACTGACGAGATGCTGTGTGCCACTGGACGTCTGCTGGATGTGATGTCCAAACCGCGTGATGCCAAAGTGCTGGGTCCGCAAATTGTGCGAGAGATTATCTACTACGTATTATGTGGTCAATGCGGCGGGGCGTTACAGGCGCTGGTTAACCGGCACGGGCACTTCAATCAAATCATCAAAACATTGCGGCGAATCGAAAACCATTTTGCAGATAACTTAAATGTTGAACAGTTAGCAACCGATGTAAATATGAGTGTTTCTGCATTCCACCATAACTTCAAAGCCGTAACCAATACCTCACCGTTACAATACCTGAAGTCTTACCGGCTGCATCGTGCACGGATGATGATGTTACACGATGGGTTAAAAGCCAGTACGGCCGCGATCAAAGTGGGATATGAGAGTGCTTCACAGTTTAGCCGCGAATTTAAACGTTACTTCGGCCATACGCCGAGTGAGGAAGTCGCCAAACTAAGAACCAACTGAGCAACGACAGAGCAATATTCACTTGGCGATATAGGCTCATCAGGACTATCTCGTTTACTACCTTCCTGCGCCCTGAAATCTGTTAGGCATAAAGGAGCCCACTGCGCATTACTTTGCGTTTTCGATGCGCTCAAACCCAGCCACCAGATCATCCTGCAAATCTTGCACATTTTCCAGACCAATATGTAGGCGAAATAACGTACCTTTGATGCCCTCGCTATCATATTTGCGGATCGCATGAATATCTTTGGGTTGATAGCCTAAAATCAATGATTCAAAGCCGCCCCATGAGAAAGCCATACTGAAGTGAGTAAAGTGATCAAGATAAACTTCAAACTGTTGTTGACTTAACTCTTGTTTTAATTCGAAAGAAAACAGTCCATTACAGCCATTAAAGTCCCGTTTATAGAACTCATGACCTTTACAGCCGGGTAATGCCGGGTGATAAACCGCCGCGACTTCAGGGCGTTGAGCCAGCCAGTTGGCAATCTCGATACTGCTTTTCTCATGTTGTTTCAGCCGGACATCTAAAGTGCGCAAGCCTCGGCTGGCAAGATAAGCGGTATCCGCATCAACCAATTGCCCCATCAGATAAGCGTCTTCCCGCAACTGTTCCCAGCAGCGAGCATTGGCAACAGCTATCCCCAACATGGCATCGGAGTGACCAATAATATATTTCGTGCCTGATTGGATAGAGATATCAATATCAAAATCCAGTGCTTTAAACAGCACACCTGCCGCCCAGCTATTGTCCATCATAATAATCACTTCCTGCGCTACCGCACGGATAGCGTTCACTATTGCCGGAATATCTTGTATTTCCATAGTAATGGAACCTGGAGACTCAAGAAATACCACTCTGGTTGCTGGCGTAATGAGAGAGACTATCTCAGGCCCAATCATCGGATCAAAATAGGTGGTAGCGATATTCATGCGCGACAAAATTTTATCGCAGAAATTTTGTGTAGGCTCATAAGCTGAACCCGTCATCAGCACATGGTCGCCGGTTGAGACAAACGACAAAATTGCATTGCTGATCGCAGCGGCTCCACAAGGATAGAGCACACAACCGGCGCCGCCTTCCAGCTCGGTCATCGCCTCTTGAAAAGAAAAATGAGTTAACGTACCTCTGCGGCCATAAAACAGTTCACCTTTTCCACGATTGATAGTGGCCTGTTTTTTCGCTTGTACTGAATCGAAAACGATCGATGATGCGCGTTGGATCACGCTATTCACCGAGCCTTGCGTGAACTTCTTACTTCTACCGGCAGCCACTAAGGTGGTTTCCCGTTTTTTTGTGCTTTTTTTGTTTGCAGACATGATAGCGTTATCACCTTTTTATACTCCTCGCCCCTGTATCTTAAAAGGCAACGGGTATATGCAGTCTATGTTACATGGCTAAAATTATTGTCTATTCCATTAGGTCACACAATTATTTTAATCAAAATAATGAGTTATTACGCTTGAAAAATCAGCTTAAATACTAATGATAATTACTATCAATCCGACATTTGTTTGATATGATCGACAACTGATTTGATCTTTAAATTGATATATACATCAGGTGGAGGCACAGCGTGAAAATAGCTGGCAAAGAGATTAAAGATAGATCATTCGTACAGAAGCGAATGACAAAAGGTGCGATGACACTGTTGCTGGTGGCCGGTTTAACGGGTCAGGTACAAGCTGCACAAGGTAATGGTAGTGCCGTCACTACCACTATCGCCGAATCAACAGCGGCAACGTCAACACCATTACCTGCACCAGAAATTACACCCGTTACCGCAACACAGGCAGAGGCAATAACACCAGCGAATCCGGAGCCGATGATTCAACCGGTGCCACAAAAGCTGGCGATGGATTTGTCTGTCTGGGGTATGTATCAGCATGCAGACGTTGTGGTTAAAGGGGTCATGATTGGCCTGGTGCTGGCATCAATCGTGACCTGGACCATTCTGTTCTCTAAGGGCACTGAATTATTCCGTGCGCGCCGCCGTTTACAGCAAGAGTATGAAGTGATTAATGCTGTTACTGATCTGGATACCGCTTCCGAGTGTGCCAAAAATTTCGCCACAGAGAGTATCAGCGGTTTGCTACTGCGTGAAGCGCAGAATGAACGCCTGTTGTCGGCAGAGTCCGATGACAATAATGGCATTAAAGAACGCACCGCTTTCCGTTTGGAACGCCTCGTGGCGGCAATTGGCCGTCAAATGGGCAAAGGTAATGGTTTTCTGGCCACTATCGGAGCGATATCACCGTTTGTCGGTTTGTTTGGTACGGTTTGGGGCATCATGAACAGCTTTATCGGTATTGCCCATTCACAGACAACTAATCTGGCTGTCGTCGCTCCTGGTATCGCCGAAGCCCTGTTGGCAACGGCATTAGGCTTGGTTGCCGCAATTCCTGCGGTTGTTATTTACAATATTTTTGCACGTTTAATTGGCAGCTACCGTGCCCAGGTGGGTGATGTTGCGGCTCAGGTTTTACTGTTGTTAAGCCGGGATCTGGACTTGGCCAGCAGCGCAGAAGCAAAGTCATCAAAACATCCTCACCAATTGCGTGCGGGGTAATTTATGTCCATGCGAATGAATGACAACCTCGATGAAAGCGGTGAGTTGCACGAAATTAACGTAACGCCCTTTATCGACGTGATGCTGGTGTTGCTGATCATCTTTATGGTGGCAGCACCATTGGCAACGGTAGATATTAAAGTCGATTTACCTGCGTCCTCTGTAGTACCACAACCGCGACCAGAAAAACCAATATTTCTGACGGTTAAAGCGGATAACCAGCTATTTGTTGGTGACCAGCCGGTTGATCGGGACACACTGGCAGCGGCACTGGATAAGGTGACTCAATCCAATAAAGAAACCACTATCTTCTTTCAAGCCGATAAAATGGTGGATTATGAAACGCTAATGAATGTGATGGATGCATTGCGTAAATCGGGTTATCTCAAAGTTGGGTTAGTCGGAATGGAAGCCCACAGTGCAAAATAGCCTGCAACAGGACAACTGCGGTTATTGCAACCGCGCCGGGAGCGTCAGACATTCCGTGTCATTCCAGTAAGATAGTTAAAAAAGAGTGATGCCGCCAATTGATTGACCTTGAGGTTTTCGCGTGCGTGGCCAGCATTAATGTTCATTGTCCCCGTTGCCAATCTACTTGATGCTTGGAATCGGAATTACGTGTCTGGCGCATAATCCGGATTCTCCCGTTTTGTTGAACTGCATGAAAAAATCATCGGGGTCTTCATTGAAGAATAGGTCGTGATGCAGACTTGCTGATCGCGTATGCTCTGCACTTTGGATGTCACACATGGCAAAAATTGATGTCGTCTGCCCTCAGTGCAATGAAACACAGGGGGTTAGATGTAACGGGCATTCAGCATCCGGTGCCCAACGTTACATTTGCAACCACTGCTCAAAGACCTTTCAACTCAACTTTAGCTACTCCGGTGCCAAACCTGACACCACACCAGACCATTGTTAATATGGCGATGAACAGTTCCGGATGTCGCGATATTGCACGGATTCTCGGCATCAGTCTCAATACGGTTCTACGACATTTAAAACAATTTCGCCAAAACAGGTAGCTGATAATATCTCCCCCGAAACGGTAGTCGTTATCTGCTGTGAAGCCGATGAACAGTGGTCTTACGTGCGTTATAAAGGCAATCCACGTTGGTTGTTTTATGCTCATGACCGTATCCGCAAACGTGCTCTGGCCCACGCCTTCGGTCTGAGAAATGCCTCAACCCTGCGACGATTGCTGGCTCTGTTAAGCCAATTTAATATTGCGTTTTATATGACAGATGCCTGGCCGGTTTATAAGGTACTGTTAAGTGAACAAGTCACGTGGTGAGCAAGAAATATACTCAACGGATAGAACGAAATAACCTTAATCTTCGTACACATATTAAACGACTGACCCGCAGAACAATTTGCTTTTCGAAGTCAGAGGAAATGCACGATAAGATCATCGGTTGGTATCTTACTATTCGTCACTATCAATAAATCTGCGTCACGATCCACATGATGAAATCCCCAGACAGGAACTTACAGGCTGTGAAAAAGCTATTGGGCATATCAGTATCCAATCGACACTTGAGTATATTGATGAGAGCGTAGACAATTTGCGAGATATTTTGGAGCAAGAGTTGATGTGGCAGCTTTCAGCAAGGGATCGACGACCCTTGCTTATTTGGCACTAGAGGAAATTATGTGTAACCATAACATGCAAAAAAGCCCACTTGATTTAACAAGCGAGCTTATCGATTACTAACTTACCTTTACAATCTATATGTGGTGAAATTACGAGTGCATCGTATTCCTACCCAATCACCTGCTTGTTAAGACTGATGTTTAGTCACAATAACAAACAAGCTTAAATATGGTGCCCGGACTCGGAATCGAACCAAGGACACGAGGATCTTCAATCCACTGCTCTACCAACTGAGCTATCCGGGCAACGGGGCGCATTAAACCGTATTGGCTGCTGATCGTCAACGAATTTATAGCATAAAAACACTGAAAGCGTGTCGATCGCTCTATTTTTAGACAAAACAAGAAAAAATTATCTCAAGAAAGCGATGAGACTCTGTTATTCGTTAATTAACCCAGGGCGCCATTTTTACGGCATTGGGCTACTTCTAATAACACATTTTCAGGAATGTGTTAGAAGTTCTGTGTCGTTCCAGTAACATACAATCAAAAAGGAATGACGCATGTCCCAACCCTTTGATTTTGTCATCCACTACAAAAAAGGCGCTAGCCAATTAAGGATAACGCCTTTTTAAACAACAAATTAACTGACTAGTATCAATTCATGCCGTATTTTTTCAATTTCTTACGTAGCGTGCCACGGTTGATGCCCATCATCAGGGCAGCACGGGTTTGGTTGCCACGGGTGTATTGCATCACCATGTCCAACAATGGCTGTTCAACTTCAGCCAGTACCAACTCATACAGGTCGCTTACATCATGACCATTTAGTTGAGCAAAATAGTTCTTCAGTGCTTGTTTAACCGAGTCACGCAAAGGTTTTTGAGTCACCTGATCTTGTGAGTTTACCGTTGCAACGGTCAGTACGTCAGAATTTACGCGTTGTTCGAACATAGTTCTGTCAGCTCTTTTTTTGTTTACGCAAGATTTTCGAAATATGCCTCCAACGCCTCCAGCTGTTCGCTGGCATCCTCAATGGCGTTGAATGTGCGCCGAAACTGGTCGTTAGGGGCGTGCTCCTGGAGATACCAGGATACGTGCTTACGTGCAATACGAAATCCCTTGCCTGGACCATAAAAGTCGTGCAATTCCCGTATATGCCCGTTTAACAAGCGCTGTACTTCGCCAAGTGGCATCGGTGGCAGCAGCTCCCCTGTGTCCAGATAATGCTGGATTTCCCGGAAGATCCAAGGTCTTCCCTGAGCAGCACGTCCTATCATCAGAGCATCAGCTTCAGTGTAGTCGAGCACCGCTCTGGCTTTATGCGGGTCAGTGATGTCACCATTCGCGATAACGGGAATGGAAACAGTTTGCTTAACTGCCCGAATGCTGTCGTATTCCGCTTCACCATTAAACAGGCAAGAACGGGTTCGGCCATGAATCGCTAGGGCTTGTATACCACAGTCTTCGGCCAGTCGGGCAATTTCTATACAGTTACGGTGTTCGGCCGACCAACCCGTCCGGATCTTCAACGTCACTGGAACATCTACCGCATTAACCACTGCGGAGAGGATCTGTTTGACCAATTCAGGATGCTGCAATAATGCTGACCCTGCCAGTTTGCGATTCACTTTTTTGGCTGGGCATCCCATATTGATATCGATGATTTGAGCGCCATATGCCACATTGACCCTCGCGGCCGCTGCCATATCATCCGGGTTGTTACCGGCAATTTGCACGGCACGAATTCCCGGTTCATCACTATGAACCATGCGCAAACGTGACTTATCCGTCCGCCACACTTCTGGATTAGAAGAGAGCATTTCAGATACAGTCATTCCAGCCCCCATGCCATGACATAGCGCTCTGAAGGGGCGGTCTGTTATACCCGCCATCGGGGCGGCAATCAGGCAATTTGTAAGCTGAAAATGTCCAATGCGCATAGACAAAGAATGACCACACAGTGTCTGTAAGGGCGCGTATATTACGCATTTTTACGCTCAGATGAAAGGCCAAACTTTGACCAATTGATGAAAAAGAGCGATAAACAGTGAAATAATCTTGGTTAATTAATTATTTATTCATATATAACATGATATTAATTATTTTCTATCAAATAATATGCTTTAGTATTCAACATCATTAT
>JBEGTQ010000170.1:0-8465 GCA_041179305.1 Pseudomonadota bacterium
TGTTCTCTATAGTTTTATACTCAACATCTTTGATCTTGGGTATAATTCAAAAAATAAAACCGATTATAAAGGCTTGCCGCTCGCATATTCAATGGAGGCAATCTGTTCCTCTACAGGCGCAACATAAGGCAGGTCATACCCACCGGTGCCGTTCTGATCGATAATAGTTTTGCCAATAATCATGTTACTAATAAATAACATTACCAGCTAAGCTTATTTATCATCCAACATATTGATAATAATTCTATTATTGGAGTCCAACATTGATGCCTTTGCGCGGATCTTAGCTTCCAACTGGTTAATCATATTTTCGTTATCAAAACGTTCTTTTTGACGAACACCATCTTCGTAAAAACCACTTTTTTTATGTGCACCAGTCACACCAATGGTCGATACTAATGCTTCACCCGGGCCATTAACCACACAGCCGATGATAGAAACATCCATAGGCGTAATCAAATCTTCTAACCGTTGCTCTAAAGCATTCACCGTACCAATAACATCAAACTCCTGGCGGGAGCAGGTCGGGCAAGCGATAAAGTTAATCCCCCGCGCGCGGATACGCAGAGATTTAAGGATGTCAAAACCTACTTTGACCTCCTCAACCGGATCCGCTGCCAGTGAAATACGTAACGTGTCACCAATACCTTCAGACAACAACAAACCTAACCCAATGGCCGATTTAACTGAACCACTGCGTGCACCACCGGCTTCGGTGATCCCCAAATGCAAAGGGTTATTGATTTGTTTGGCTAACAAACGGTAGGAGTTTACAGCCAAGAAAACATCTGAGGCTTTAACGCTGATTTTAAACTGCTCAAAATTGAGGCGGTCAAGAATATCGACATGACGCATCGCGGATTCAAGCAGGGCTTCCGGTGTAGGTTCACCATACTTCTCTTGAATATCCTTCTCCAGCGACCCACCATTGATACCAATACGGATAGGAATGTTATGATCACGAGCACTGGCAACAACTTCCCGAATACGGGATTCGTTACCAATATTGCCAGGGTTAATCCGCAAACAATCTACCCCATATTCAGCTACTTTCAGAGCGATACGGTAGTCAAAATGAATATCGGCAACCAACGGCACCTTCGACTGCTGCTTGATCAATTTAAACGCTTCAGCCGCATCCATTGTCGGTACTGAAACCCTGACGATATCCACGCCCACACGCTCCAATGCCTTGATTTGGGCAACAGTCGCATCAACATCCGTGGTTTTGGTATTAGTCATCGATTGCACAGTAATAGGTGCACCGTCACCAACTGGCACATTCCCAACGTAAATCCGAGTCGATTTGCGCCGAATAATTGGGGATTCGTTATGCATTACACACTCTCCTTTACAGTCGTGTAGTTTTTAAACCGTGTAGTTTTTACAACATAGTTATTTAGCAAAATGACCATGTTACTCTACACCGACAGTCAGGCGGGCTACGCGATTAGCCTTAATATACTTAGTTAAATCTACTGGATTACCTTGGTACGTAATGGTCAACGCACCCGGTGCTCCAATGGTCAATTTATAAGGAGCTTTACCCGATAGATTGAGAGTCGCGCCCCTATTCTGGATACCACTAAAGAGTGTTTTTCCATTAGCATCAATAACCTGCAACCAACAGTCAGCGGTAAAATTCATAACCAATGAATCCACAGACGACGTTGCAACATTCACCTCTGCATCCGCGCCAGGTATTGGTGATTGCGCAGTCGATACATCAGGCAAAGGAGCCTGACTTGGAGAAACAACGGCTGGTGTTGCCAACGTCGCGCCCTGAAGTGCTGTTGTCGCGGCAACAGCGGTATTCGCCGCCGGAGCCTCAGATGCTGCGCGGTTTGTAGCAGACGCAGTATCGGTGATAGTTATTGGTGCGGGCGCGGATTGGCTCTTACTCGCCTCCGAAACATCCGGTGCGATAGCATCGCTGTGATCATCAGACAGTGGCACAGCTTGCCCACCATTTTGCGATAATTGGGCAGAAGACTGATCAGCCATAGTGGCTATTTCAGCTTGCTGTACCTGATGATTTTGCCACCACCAGGCGCCAGTCAAACCCAGCACAAACAACACAATAAACCAGGTGAAAATCATCAACCAGCCATCACGTTTTTTATGCTTTTTGCCCAATGAGAAACTTTGCATCGGGGCAACATTAGGCGCTCTGACCGGAGCCTGTTTTGCCAGCATAGGTAATAGTTCATCTTCAGGAAGATGAACCAGTTTGGCGTAAGAACGAATGTAACCACGGTGGAATGTTGAGGCCAGATTAGCTTGCGCTTTATCCTCCTCAAGATCACGGATTGTGGATACCTTCAAACACAGACGTTCTGCAACCGTCTGCTGAGTTAGCCCGAGTGCTTCACGGGCTTGACGCAGGCGCACACCTGCTGTCTCTGGAACAATTTGATCTTGGGAGGCTTCAGTATTCATTAGCTAGAAAGTGCTGACACTGTTTGGATTGTGGAAAACTTCGCGCAAGCTGCTCGCCATAGCGTTGTAAACTATCTTGACGGCCTGCTAGCGCAGCGAAACGAATTTGTAGCCATAAACTTTCAGCACTGGCTGGAAGCGTATGTTGATAAACATCCAGTAATAATTGCGCTTGAGCGCGATTCCCTTCTCCAAAACGCCTTTGAGCTTCTGCAAGCAGCGGCTCACCTTTATCCGGATCATACTTCAATGCCCGACTCAGCAACATACGTGCCTGCTCATTTTGGTTAGCCCGTAAAAAGCAGTAACCCGCGTTTTCCAGACCATCCGCAACCTGACCGTAATCAGGTAACAATGCCGCAGCACTAAACTGTTGTTGAGCCAATACATACTGCCCTAAACTACACAGAAACGCACCGTAATTATTCAGTACAGTGCCATTTCCTGGGGCCAGCTTCATCGCCTGCTGGTAACGCTGTTCTGCTGCACTGTTTTCACCGATACGCTGTTCGTAAAAAGCCATGCCTAATTGAGCACGATAATCCTGTGGACTCGCCTCGACAGCTTTCTCAAGATTTTGACGCGCGGCATTAAGATCACCTTGCGCCAAATACTCCAAACCCAGTTGTAAACGCGTCTGCCCTACCGTGGGTTGATTGACCTTTTCCGGTAAAGAACCGGAACAGCCAGCCAATACCGTTGCTATCAGGCAAACTCTCCACGCTCTTGTCAGCTTCATGCTTTCCCCATTGTCCTTATGTGTAAAGATGAGCACCAGCATCAGGCTCTCATGTTATTCCGAATACTGATGCTGTGATATTTCAAGCTGCGTATGCGTTGGCTGCATTCCTTACTCGGCTCATCGCTGACCCTCACCACTGCAAGCGGGCTTCCTGCATATTGACGGCACTTGGGTATAGCTTTCTTATCATTATTATTAGATGATTTTTAAATCATAAATTAAATAATAATTAGCCAAATTATTTAATAAAAATTATGAATCAAACTGTCTTAATGGTAATAGGTTCGCCCGCTATTTTCTTTTTCAGGGTACGCTTAGTACGATCAATAACTTCACCGGCTAACTGACCACATGCGGCGTCGATATCGTCACCACGGGTTTTACGCACAATAGTCGTAAAACCATATTCCATCAATACCTTAGAGAAACGATCCACCCGGCTGTTTGAACTACGGCCATAAGGTGCCCCTGGGAACGGATTCCAAGGGATCAAGTTAACCTTACATGGCGTGTCTTTCAAACACGCCGCCAACTGATGCGCTTGCTCGATACTATCATTGATGTGATCCAGCATAACGTATTCAACCGTAACCCGCCCACCATTCGCTTTAGATTTTGCCAAATAGCGACGTACCGCAGCCAGGAAGGTTTCAATATTGTATTTACGGTTGATCGGCACAATTTCATCACGAATATCATCGGTCGGTGCATGCAGAGAGATAGCTAAGGCGACGTCAATCATATCTCCCAGTTTATCCAATGCAGGTACCACACCTGAAGTAGATAACGTTACGCGGCGTTTGGATAAACCAAAACCGAAGTCATCCATCATGATATCCATAGCTGGAACGACATTATTCAGGTTCAGCAACGGTTCGCCCATCCCCATCATCACCACGTTGGTTATCGGGCGGATACCGGTTGATTTCAATGAACCGATAATTTTCGCAGCACGCCATACCTGACCGATGATTTCCGATACCCGCAGGTTACGGTTAAAACCCTGTTGTGCAGTGGAGCAGAATTTACACTCCAGTGCGCAACCTACCTGAGATGACACACACAACGTCGCACGATCGCCTTCCGGGATATACACGGTTTCAACTTGCTGGTCGCCGACCTTGATTGCCCATTTAATGGTGCCATCATTCGAGCGCTGTTCTTCTGCCACTTCTGGCGCACGAATTTCTGCAACACGCTGTAATTTGGCGCGTAGCACTTTATTGATATCAGTCATTTGTTCGAAATCATCAAAGCAATAGTGATACATCCACTTCATGACCTGATCTGCCCGGAAAGGTTTCTCGCCCATTTCAGCGAAAAATTCGCGCATTTGCTGGCGATTAAGATCGAGTAGATTGATTTTGCTGCTGACAGGAACTGCGATATAAACCGCATTGTCAGGCAGCGATGCAGCATCAGATGTTGATGTTGCTAATAATTGTTCGGACATGAGTTGTCGTGGCCTCGTTGTTACACTCTACGGCGCTGCACTTTAAACCGGGTATGGCTTCAGAAACGGCGATGGATAAATAATAGAACGCCCCGGCAGATGTCTCCAGCGGGGCGCGGCATTGTACAAATTTTAGAGCATGGACTCCATGATTGGAAATGTGCCCTAACAATTTTATTTGCTCAAGTTAATTAAACCCGTCATCTTTCAAAATGCCAGTGTATTGGCTGCGCTCGCCAGTCATGAGCCTCACCTCTGCGAAGCCGTTGCAAGCAGCGTTCAGATCTACTCCCGACAAATTAGCCACCCCAATAACTTACCGATGTAAGCTTATCGCGATATTCTCGTTTGCTGCCTTCCAGCATCTTGAAGTCTATTGGATATAAATTAATTTACTTAATCAATTAATTAGCAACGGGAAAAAATTTCATTCGCGGGGAAGAAATAAGCGATTTCACGCTGAGCGGATTCAACAGCATCAGAACCGTGTACCGCATTGGCGGTAAAGCTGTCAGCAAAATCTGCGCGCAAAGTACCGGCCAATGCGTTTACCGGATTGGTTGCACCCATGATATCACGGTAACGCTGTACTGCATTCTCACCTTCCAAAACCTGAATCATAATTGGGCCAGACGTCATAAATTCAACCAGACCATCAAAGAATGGGCGACCTTTATGTTCAGCGTAAAAACCTTCAGCTTGTTCTTTAGTCAAGCGCAGCATTTTTGCGGCAATAATGTTGAAGCCGGCACTTTCAAGACGAGCATAGATGGCACCAATGTCATTTTTGGCAACAGCATTAGGTTTGATGATGGAGAAAGTACGTTCTAAAGCCATGATAACCTCAGTTGAATTTCTAATATTGGCCGGTTCAGGACCTGCACCGTTCTGTACCATTAATAAAAAATATACCCACTGCATCTTGAAGTAACAGGAGGGCGGTTCTTTTACTCTATAATTATGCCGACCACTGTGCAGCGGCCACAGATTATATGTGTGCTATCAGCGCTTGCATACGGGAATCACAACATTTTATTAAAAAATAGTTATCTTTATTCCTCATTTTTATGCACAAATCACACTTTGCATAAAAACCAATTTGCCATACTTCCCGCCACACACCTGCAAACTCAATTAAAAGTTATTTATACCTGTCATCTTTCAAGATGCAAGTATGTTGGCTACCTCCCTACTCAGTCCATGCCAGACCTCACCCCTGTAATGTATTGGATATATATCAAAGTTCATCGATAAACTGAAAACCAACTTTATTTTTCACAATGGCTGACGGCTGGCTGATAACATCCGATATCAATGCGCGCTTTCCTTTTTTGGCCAAATAATCAGCTAATGCCCTGATAGCCGCAGTACCGGCGCCCCTAATAACACCGTCAGAAGCAGGGTTAAGTACGTAGGCAGGGCGAGTCAACGAACCTGCAATACCAACATCAACATCATTAATATCCACCGCCATCGCGATACTGATTACCTCGCCAGATAAACGAACTATCACATAAATATAATCGTCACGAGGTGTTCTTAACCAACTTTGCGCCACATCACTTACTATAGTAGCAGCAGAAATAACGGTATCCATGCCCTGATACAGATTAGGATTATTGGGGATTTCTCTATTCTCTGCCACCGTTAAAGACCTTGAGGCTTGACGATACAATTGCCGCCACTCTTCCACTACCGGCAGAACATTTTGTCGGGCAACCAATGTATCATTCAGAGCACCGCTAATCACTTCAATATCAAAATGCAATTCAGGTTGTTCAATCCACTCACCATGAAGCTGCCTTCTGGGTATCGTCTCGACAAACTGAAAATTTTGCAGTGCCAACTCATAGCGGCCCTGAGGTAACAACTGCACAACTTGAGGTGGCTGAGCCTCAGATCCGGTATCATTATGGCGTAAATAACTCGCGTAGCTGAGCTGTGAAAAATCAAATGCCGTCTTTACACGCGCAATATTATCAATATTCTCGGCAAGATAGGTTCGAACATTGTCAATCAAACGCGCATCAGTGATTGTATCGGATGCCGCATAACCGGTATCGCCAAAATTGATAATGCGGGCAATAACACGACCAAAATTTTCAGTATTCCAGGTGCTGTCACTGTCACCAAATAACAGCGTAAAATCAGTCAAAATATTTAGCGTCCAATCAATGCAAGGAGGCATAAGATCACGGCGAGAACGCAGATGAGGAAGTACATCATATTTCATCGAAACATTGCAGGCCAGCGCCGTTGCCGCTAGCGTTAATGATTTACCGTTCATATCAGAATTAATATGAGTCAATATGCCTGTTGAATCAGACGAAAAGTCCGCAAGGCGTATTTCAGAAGGAAAGGTTTCATTATTTGCCATTTTGGGCAAGGGTTTCGACGTACCAGATATTTGCAATATTTTATCGTTGGTAGCGCTGAAAAATTCATAAGCATCCGTTATAAAACGATCAGCCTGATTACACTGCCCCTGGATAATATAGTTATAAATATTAAGCAGAGGGACTAACCAACAGGCAGCTATTCCTGTAAAGCCACGCTTAGTTCTATCATGTTTTTTTTCAACGGTCATAACAAGCTTATCTATTATAAGCGGTTTATGCGTATTCGAATTATTAATGAAATATCTGACATTTGTATTATCAACATCAAATAAATAACTAAAAATTGGATAAACATTGACCGACACGCCACCAACAGACTCAATAAGTTGAACTTCAAAATAGCCACCATTAAATCTCGATAACATTGATAACCTATCGCCCTGATCACTTATCTTAAACGTAGCACTATTATTACTTTCCTCATTAATAAAAAACACCTCACGTCCCTTGATTTTAAAAAGACCACCACCTGCTATATCTATAGAGTAATTATCTTCATTTGTTATATTAAAGCTAATCAACACTTGTTTGTAACCTATTCTTTTATCAGTCCAATGGCTACCGAAAGCATATTGGATTGGAATAATCATGCTATCTTTGATCACGCAGTGTTGATCACAGAGAAAGTGTTCATATTGGGAAACTCTAATGCTACTAATCGCATTATTCATGCCTATTTGTTCTAAATCTGATGCAGAATAATTATCTATCAAAACAAAATAATCACCACTGTAACTGTCATTTTTATAAACAAAAGCCTGAGTATCCGGTGGTATAATGATAGAGTTAATTTTATCATTAAGCGGATTCATAATATGGCTGCTATCTCTGCGACTTTCATTATATAAGTCAATACGTTCGTTGCCAGACATACAAATAGAATCACCGATAAAACCATCGCGTTCATAAAAACAGGCAGCACTCCTTACTTTAAAGGAACGAATCGAATCATTTAAATTGCTCCATCTGCGGGCTGAGTATAAATCAATATTCTCTTTAAATGTTAAGGATCGCCCAGAAAAGTTTATATCTTTAAATACAGTAACCACCATGCCAGGAGGAATGGTAATAGATGATATTTTATCACTCCATTCGCTTTTAAGATCATTAACTACCTGACCTTGAGTGGCACAAATAGATTCCCCCTGATAACCTTCATCAACATAAAAACAAACTTTAGGGTATTCAGCTAAAACATTTGTCGTTAATACAACTGAATATATTATTACAAAATAAATAATTTTTATCATCTTACCCTCCAGTGATGAACAGCAATGCGCCATACCGGGTGATCTTCAAGATTCAAGGGGTGGGCTGCCTATTGAAGTAACCTGGACATATCAATACTGAGGCTAATTTATCGAATAAATAAAAATAACAACATAATTTAATTTATCACAGAAACAACAATTAATAATAAAAAACAAAATAA
>JBEGTQ010000171.1:0-10550 GCA_041179305.1 Pseudomonadota bacterium
GTAGCTATATCATTTTGATAAAAACCAAATCATAAGTGACGCCACATGAATTTTCTGCGTGTTGCGTGTGAAGATTAATCATCATTCTAACCTTATTTAAACGTTGACTCTTTAGCTAACGTCGGCCATCTTCTATTTAGACGTCTAAATGTTCAGACGTCCATTATTGGTGGTGGCAGATAACATAGGTTGTCAAAACGACAATCATAGGCAATGGAGTCACAGGGTATGAGTTTTTTCCATGCAAACCAGCGGGAAGCGCTGAATCAAAGTCTGGCAGAGTTGCAAGGCAAGATTAATGTTTCTTTTGAGTTTTTTCCGCCGCAAACCTGCGAGATGGAAGAAACGCTATGGTGCTCGATTGACCGTCTGAGTACGCTGAAACCTAAATTTGTCTCAGTGACTTATGGCGCAAACTCCGGTGAGCGTGATCGTACCCATAACATCATTAAAGGTATTAAAGATCGTACCGGCCTTGAAGCTGCACCGCATCTGACCTGCATTGATGCTTCTCTGACTCAGTTGCGTGAAATTGCCACTGATTACTGGAACAGCGGTATCCGCCATATCGTTGCTCTGCGCGGTGATTTGCCAGCGGATGTTGGCAAGCCGGAAATGTATGCCTCTGATTTAGTGGGTTTATTGAAAGATATTGGTGATTTTGATATCTCGGTGGCAGCATATCCAGAAGTTCATCCAGCAGCGAAGAGCGCGCAGGCGGACTTGATTAACCTGAAACGCAAGGTTGATGCCGGTGCGAACCGGGCCATTACCCAGTTCTTTTTTGATGTTGAGAGTTATCTGCGTTTCCGCGACCGCTGTGTTGCCACCGGTATTGATGTAGAAATTGTGCCGGGTATCTTGCCGGTGTCCAATTTTAAGCAGCTCCAGCGCTTCGCTATCATGACCAATGTGCGGGTGCCTAACTGGATGACCCGTATTTTTGCAGGTCTGGATGACGACCCTGAAACGCGCAAAATGGTTGGGGCATCAGTGGCGATGGATATGGTGAAGATTTTAAGCCGCGAAGGGGTGAAGGATTTCCATTTCTATACTTTGAATCGGGCAGAATTGAGCTATGCCATTTGCCATACTCTTGGGGTCAGGCCGTAGTTTTCCATTATTGCCAATGTGTAGCAGAGCCGGTTGAACACAAATTTCATCACAACCGACCCCATCCACCTCTGCATCAACAATAAAGCTTTTAACCGGTATTGCGCATCCCTGCCGCCACACCGGCAATGGTCACCATCAACGCCTGCTCAACACGGGCGTCTGTAACATGCTCTTGCTGGCGCGAACGGTGCAACAGCTCGGCTTGCAGCACATTTAATGGGTCGGTATACACATTACGCAATGCGATTGATTTAGCAATCCACGGCAAATCAGCCATTAAATGATCATCGTTGGCGATAGCCAGCACCACGTTAATATCTGCAGCTAACTGGTCGCGTAACTGCTGACCCAACGGCCACAATGATTTATCCACCAAACGCTGGTCGTAATACTCAGCCAGCCACAAATCCGCTTTGGCGAACACCATTTCCAACATGCCGATTCGGGTGGAAAAGAACGGCCAGTCACTACACATAGTGGCTAACGTTTGTCGTTTACCGGCGTCAATCGCTTTCTGCAAACCGGCGCCGGCACCCAGCCAGGCGGGTAACATCAGGCGATTTTGCGTCCAGGCGAAAATCCACGGAATAGCACGCAGGCTTTCTACCCCACCGTTCGGGCGGCGTTTTGCCGGGCGCGAACCCAGTGGCAGATTACCTAATTCCAGCTCTGGGGTGGCAGCACGGAAGTAAGGGACAAACTCCGGGGTTTTATGTACGTAGCCGCGATACATCTCACAGGAGGTATCAGATAGAATATCCATCACCTCAATCCACTCTTTCTTCGGCTTTGGCGGCGGCAACAGATTGGCTTCCAAAATCGCCCCGGCATACAGCGCCAGACTGCTGATAGCGACTTCCGGCAGGCCGAACTTAAAGCGGATCATCTCGCCCTGTTCTGTGACACGTAAGCCACCCTTCAGGCTGCCCGGCGGCTGAGAAAGCAAAGCGGCATGAGCTGGCGCACCACCACGACCGATAGAGCCACCACGGCCGTGAAACAGCGTCAGAGAAATACCGGCTTTCTCGCAGGTTTTTATCAGAGCATCCTGCGCCCGATACTGCGCCCAGGATGCGGCCATCACCCCGGCATCTTTCGCGGAGTCAGAATAGCCAATCATCACCATCTGTCTGCCTTGGATCAGGCTGCGATACCAATCAATATTCAGCAACTGTGTTATCACGTCGTCGGCGTTGTTCAGGTCATCAAGGGTTTCGAACAATGGCACAACCGGCAGAGTGAACGGGCAACCGACTTCTTTCAGCAGCAAATGTACTGCCAGCACGTCTGATGGCACTTTCGCCATCGAAATAACGTAGGCGGCGATAGAGCCTTGTGGCGCCTCGGCAATCACGCGGCAAGTTTCCAGTACTTCTTGTGTATCAGCGCTCGGTTGCCATTTCAAGGGTACCAGTGGGCGCCTGGAGTTCAGTTCGCGGATCAGGAAGGCTTGTTTGTCCGCCTCAGACAAACTCTCATAATCGCCAAGACCCAAATAGCGAGTCAGTTCAACAATGGCATCGGTATGACGGGTGCTTTCCTGACGCACATCAATACGCACTAATGGCACGCCAAAGCAGCGTATGCGGCGCAGGGTATCCAGTAACTGGCCGTTGGCGATGATCTCCATGCCGCAAGCCTTCAAGGATTGATAACAGGCGTACAGTGGATCCCACAGTTGATCATTGCTCACCAGGACGTCAGTTGGCGGCAACACGCGTTCGCCTTTCAGGCGGCCTTCCAGATACGTTTGGGTATCGGTTAACTGAGTACGCACGCGCTTCATCAGTTCGCGGTAAGGCTCAAGCACCTCGTCGCCACCGACCCATTCACGCAGTTCCGGCGTACATTCCGACATCGAAAGCTCTGACACCAACACTTGGATATCCTGCAGGAACAGGTCAGTGGCTTTCCAGCGGCTAAGTAACAACACATGGCGGGTGATTTCAGCGGTGACATTCGGGTTACCGTCACGATCGCCACCCATCCATGAGGTAAAGCGGATCGGCACGGCCTCTACCGGCAAACGGTAATTAAGGGAGTTCTGCAATTGCTCGTTAAACTCGCGCAGGAATGCGGGCACGCCTTCCCACAGGCTGTTTTCAACCACGGCGAAGCCCCATTTGGCTTCATCCACTGGGGAAGGACGTATTTTGCGAATTTCGTCGGTATGCCATGATTGCGCGACTAACTGACGCAAACGACGCATGATCTTGTTGCGTTCGTAATCGGCTAAATCATTATGATCCAACTGGCTCAGACAGGTATTTACTTCCACCAGTTTGTGGATCAAGGTGCGGCGGGTAATTTCGGTTGGGTGAGCGGTCAATACCAGCTCAATGGATAACTCATCAACCGCGCTGCGCATGTCTTTTTCGCTCACCTTTTTGTCTTTTAAGTGGGTGAACAGTTGAGCCAGCGCTTCCGGGTTACTTGCGGCTTCACCGTGTGGCGAAATGCTGTGGTATTGCTCTGCCGTATTCGTCAAATTGAGGAATTGGCTAAAAGCACGAGCCACTGGCAACAACTCGTCGTTGGATAAATTTTGCAGTGTACTCAACAGCTCCTGACGGCTTGCTTCATTACCCGCACGTGAGGATTTGGATAATTTACGGATGGTTTCTACTTGATCAAGAATGTGTTCGCCTAACGCTTCCTTGATGGTGTCACCGAGTAGCTTACCAAGCATACTAACGTTACTTCGCATTGCGGAATATTGTTCGTTCATATGACCCCTGACCTATACTCGCCCTGCTTCGTTCAATCCCATACCCTAATTGACACTATTTTTAGCAAAAAAACATCAAAATTGGAGCTGTTTTTGATATTTAATTACTAAGTCGTATTTATCAGGTGAATTTATTGTTGGCAGAAATGGTCAACTAACTGACCAATTAGCTTACGGGTTGGTTTGATAAAGGTCATATCGATAAATTCATCTGGCTGATGGGCTTGATTGATTGAGCCTGGCCCCAGCACTAATGTCGGACACACTTGCTGAATAAACGGGGCTTCAGTGCAGTAATTCACCACCTCCGTTCGCATACCGAGCAATTTTTCTATAATTTCAACCATAGAGTGATTGGTCGGGCATTCATAACCAGGGATCGGTGGATGTAACGGGTCAATGCTTAAACGGCCTGGCCAGCGCACCCTGACGGGTGCCAGTGCTTCGTTCACCAATTCATCCACATCGTTTAATGTCAGGCCAGGTAACGGGCGGATATCGATATGCAATTCACAGCAGGCACAGATACGGTTTGCGGCATCACCACCATTGATATGACCAAAATTCATGGTTGGATAAGGAATGGTAAACGCCGGATTGTGATAACGCGCTTGCAGCGTGGTGCGCAATTTTATCAGTCGAGTCATCGATTCATGCATCAAATCAATGGCATTAACACCACGTGCCGGGTCACTGGAATGCCCGGACTGACCGGTAATGCGGATAGCATTAGAAATATGCCCTTTGTGCGCTCGTATCGGTTGCAGCGAGGTTGGTTCGCCGATAATGGCGAAATCGGGTCGCAACTGAGTGGAAGCGGCAAAGTAGCGCGCACCAGCCATTGTGGTCTCTTCATCGGCGGTTGCCAGAATATACAGTGGCTTGCTCAGTTTGCTGGCGTCGATATCGCGCACCGCATCCAAAATAAAGGCAAAAAAGCCTTTCATATCGGCAGTACCCAAACCATACAGCTTGTTGTCATGCTCGGTTAGCGCGAACGGATCGCGTGTCCAGCGCCCTTCATCATAAGGTACGGTATCGGTATGACCGGCCAGCAGTAACCCGCCCCGCCCTTCACCGCTATTTTTTTTGCCAATAGAGGCGAGCAGGTTAAATTTGTGGCGCGTATCAGGCACCGGCTGGATCTCGACACGAAAACCCAAGTCTGCAAGCCATCCAGCCAACAAATTGATTAAGGTCTTGTTGCTTTGATCGAGGGCACTATCGGTTGCGCTGATAGAGGGTGTCGCAATTAACGCCTGATACAGCGCAATAAATGGAGGTAATTTCATCTTCACTGTTGACAGCCTTTGGTTAGGGTAGTATCAATATTAATTCAGTAAATATGAATAAAAATACATTTAACTTGGGCACAAGAGAACCGCAATACGTCTTTGCGCCGCCCAAAATATTAACGCTCAGCTCTAATGGGTAACAGTAAAACATGACTGAAAACCCAAATACCGGTTATGACTACTTTTATGTTTTTATGCCGAATTATATTTTTATAGCTAAATTACATGGTGTTGCAGCAAAGCAGCAAACGAGCATCGATCGTGAACCCGTTTGAATAGCATTCATACCAGCCTGCCGGGTGAGCCTCAAACAGACTCATTAATCCCAATGAGCTGACACTGGTCAATCATTCGGGTTAAAAAGTGCGGCTAACACTGCCTGTAACTTCAAGTAAAAAGGGTAAGGTGAACTGACCCCATGTTGAATACGCTAATTGTTGGTGCCAGCGGTTATGCCGGAGCAGAGCTTACAGCCTACCTGAATCGTCATCCACAGATGAACATAACCGGTTTAACGGTTTCAGCGCAAAGCGCAGATGCAGGAAAATTACTTTCTGACCTGCATCCGCAGCTAAAAGGCAATATCGATCTTCCGCTGCAACCCTTGGTGGATGTCGCCCAGGCAGCAAAAGGTGTCGATGTGGTCTTTCTCGCTACCGCCCATGAGGTCAGTCATGATTTAGCACCTCAATTTTTAGCTGCCGGTTGTGTGGTATTCGATCTCTCCGGTGCGTTTCGTGTTAAGGATATCGCGTTTTACAGTCAGTATTACGGTTTTGAGCATAAACATACCGATTGGCTGGATAAGGCCGTTTATGGGCTGGCGGAATGGCAAGCTGAAGAGATTACACAGGCACAGCTCATTGCGGTGCCTGGCTGTTATCCAACCGTATCGCAACTGGCACTTAAGCCTTTGGTTGATAACAAGTTATTGAATGAAGCACAGTGGCCGGTGATTAATGCGATCAGTGGCGTCAGCGGTGCCGGGCGTAAAGCCAGCATCAACAACAGTTGCTGTGAAGTGAGTTTGCAGCCTTACGGCTTGTTTAACCATCGTCACCATCCAGAGATCGTGGCTCACCTTGGCACGCCTGTTATTTTTGTTCCGCACCTAGGGAATTTTGCCCGAGGTATTTTAGCAACCATGACCTGCCGCCTGAAAGCCGATGTTACAGCACAAGATATTGCTGAGGCGTATCACAACGCATATCAGGGCAAGCCACTGGTACGGTTATATCAACAAGGTGTTCCGGCGCTGAAAAGCGTCGTTGGCTTGCCTTTTTGCGACATCGGTTTCTCGGTGCAGGGCGAATATTTAATTATTGTTGCGACTGAAGATAACCTGCTGAAAGGCGCAGCGGCTCAGGCTGTTCAATGCATGAATATACGCTTTGGTTTTGCAGAAACGCGATCTCTGTTGTAAGTAACCGGCAGACATTGGCATTTTATCCGATTAATTAAGGTGCAAAGATGATGAATCCGTTAGTCATTAAGTTAGGTGGTGTGTTGCTGGACAGTGAAGAAGCGCTGGAACGCTTATTCACTGCATTGGTGACTTATCGCGAGAAGCATCAGCGCCCATTGGTGATTATGCACGGTGGCGGCTGTTTGGTAGATGAGCTGATGAAAAAACTCGCCTTGCCGGTGATGAAGAAAAACGGTTTACGCGTCACCCCTGCGGATCAGATTGATATTATAACCGGCGCGCTGGCGGGCACGGCTAACAAAATGCTACTGGCCTGGGCGGTAAAACACCATATTAACGCGGTTGGCCTGTGTTTGGGTGACGGCAATACGGTATCAGTAACGCCGCTGGATGCAGAATTGGGTCATGTGGGCAAAGCTGAAGCGGGTTCGCCTGCTTTAGTGCAAACCTTGCTGGCTGTGAATTACATGCCCATTATCAGCTCTATTGGTATTACGATTGATGGCAAACTGATGAATGTGAATGCTGATCAGGCTGCAACTGCGTTGGCTGCCACGCTTGGCGCAGATTTGATTTTGCTGTCCGATGTCAGTGGTATTCTGGATGGTAAAGGTCAACGCATTGCTGAAATGACCGCACAAAAAGCGGAGCAATTGATTGCTCAGGGCATTATCACCGACGGTATGGCAGTTAAAGTGAATGCAGCGCTGGATGCAGCCTGCTCATTGGGCCGCCCGGTAGATATTGCCAGTTGGCGCCATGCGGATCAGCTACCCGCACTGTTTAACGGTGTGCCGATTGGCACACGTATTTCGGTCTAAATACCCTTGTTACTTGAAGTTGTAGCGGTGTTAGCGGCTCTGACTCACCCAACTCACTGACGTGAGTCAGCTCAACGGGATTCGGGTGTTCGCTGCCACGCCAACTACTTTGAGTATATTATGCGTTTTTATTCAGATAGTAGGAAAGCAAGATTATGGCATTGTGGGGCGGGCGCTTTAGTCAGGCGGCAGATCAGCGTTTTAAACAATTCAACGATTCACTGCGATTCGATTATCGGCTGGCAGAGCAGGATATTATGGGTTCTGTTGCCTGGTCGAAGGCGCTGGTCACCGTGGGCGTACTAACGGCCGCCGAACAGCAACAACTTGAGCAGGCGCTTTCAGTATTACTGGAAGAAGTGCGGGCCGATCCACAGGCGATTTTAAACAGTGATGCCGAAGATATTCACAGTTGGGTAGAAACCAAACTGATTGATAAAGTGGGCGATTTAGGCAAGAAATTGCACACTGGCCGCAGCCGTAATGATCAGGTCGCAACTGATCTGAAATTGTGGTGTAAATTCCAGATTACCGAATTACACACTGCGGTGCGGCAGTTGCAGCAGGCGCTGGTTATCACCGCTGAAGCCAATCAGGACGCGGTGATGCCGGGTTACACTCACTTGCAACGTGCTCAGCCGGTGACTTTTGCTCACTGGTGCCTGGCGTATACAGAAATGCTGTCGCGCGATGAAAGTCGCCTGCAAGATACACTGAAACGCCTGGATGTTAGCCCATTAGGCAGCGGCGCACTGGCGGGCACCGCCTATGCAATTGATCGCGAACAATTGGCCGGCTGGCTAGGTTTTGCTGCTGCCACCCGTAATAGTCTGGACAGCGTTTCAGACCGTGACCACCTAGTAGAGTTACTGGCCAATGCCAGCATCGGTATGGTGCATCTGTCCCGTTTTGCTGAAGATCTGATTTTCTTCAACAGCGGCGAAGCGGCCTTCATTGATTTATCCGACCGCGTGACATCAGGTTCCTCCCTGATGCCACAGAAGAAAAATCCAGATGCGCTGGAATTAATCCGTGGGAAATGTGGCCGGGTACAAGGTGCATTGATCGGGATGATGACGATGCTAAAAGGCTTGCCTCTGGCTTATAACAAAGACATGCAGGAAGACAAAGAAGGGTTGTTTGATGCGCTGGATACCTGGCTCGACTGCTTGCATATGGCGGCGCTGGTATTAGACGGTATTCAGGTAAAAAACCTACGCTGTAAAGAAGCGGCTGAACAGGGTTATGCCAACGCTACTGAGCTGGCTGATTACCTGGTCGCCAAAGGTGTACCGTTCCGCGAAGCGCACCATATTGTCGGTGAAGCCGTGGTTGAAGCCATCCGTCAGGGTAACGCGTTGGAAGCATTATCACTGGCCGATTTGCAGAAATTCAGTGCAGTGATTGGTAATGATGTTTATCCGATTTTGGCGTTGCAATCTTGCTTGGATAAACGGGTTGCTAAAGGGGGTGTGTCGCCACCGCAAATCGCTTTTGCCATTGCTGAAGCGAAAACTCGCCTGTCTTAGCTCGTCGGGTATTCATATTGAGAGCGAACCACTTTTATAGTGGTTTGTTTTACATGTAAAGGTAGTTAAAATAAATTTTCTGTTATTTTTCTGATGCTTTTATTTTTAATCACGTAACATAAATGATTATTTATTGTTTTATTTTATCGTGATAAAAACAATGCTTTCAGCCTACTAAGGTTTTATTTTTACTATAAAGTTGAGTTTGCACCCCTTAATGATTATGATAAGCATTATCAACCGTTGGCGTTGCAGTGAAACATCTATTAAATATTAAAAGTAAATATATTTACCTATAGAAAGATAGCCGTAACTTTATTTTATCTAACGTTACTTTATTCATTAATAAAGTGGCAGGGTGGCTATTGCATTTAATTATCGCGCATTCAAAGCGCGAGTTTTTATTCTAATGGATATTCACACATTCTGCAATAAACCAACGCCTCGGATTGTTCAGTGTTAATTTTATTACTGGCTGCCGCTGGGCATGCCATTTAATTAATAATGTAAAATTAACTGGTTAATTATATTATTGAGGATGAAATCTCATAAATGGATAATACAGACAGAGATAATAGAAAAACTATAGTTTCAATGAATAAAATTGCAATGGGTATATTATTAGCACTGACAGCACAAGGATATTCAGGGGGGGTATTTGCGCAGATAATTGCGCAGGCAACATCAGTAGTCCCTGCTGAGAGTGATGTGGTGTTAGATCCGCTCAAAGTTGAAGGGAGCGGCAACTACCACGACGATGATTGGGTCTATGATGAACCGCGCTCGGTCAGTGAAATTACCCGTGAACAGTTAGATAATCGCCCGGCTCGTCATACGGCGGATATATTGGAACAAACCTCTGGTGTCTATTCCAGCGTGAGTCAGCAAGACCCTGCGCTTTCAGTCAATATCCGTGGCATACAAGACTATGGCCGCGTCAATATGAATATTGACGGTATGCGTCAGAACTTTATGAAAAGTGGTCACGGTCAGCGCCACGGTGTGATGTATATCGATCCAGAAATACTGAGTAATGTGGTCATTGAAAAAGGCGCCACCAGTGGCATTGGCGGGGCGGGTGTCATTGGCGGTATTGCCACCTTTAATACTATTAATGCCAGTGATTTTCTTGAACCGGGCAAAGAGATTGGTGGTAAAATCCGTGCTATGACCGGTGATAACGGTACTAATTTTATTGGCAGTGCGGCGCTGGCGCTGGGCAATGAATATGGCGATATATTAATTGCCGCCAGTGAACGAAATTTAAACGATTATTGGCCGGGCAATAAGGGGGATATTGGCGAAATTCGCTTTGGCACCGCCGCGAAAGGGCTATTTAATTATGACATTAAGAGTCATAAAGTGCCGTTCACCAATTATAAAATGCATTCGCAACTGGCCAAACTGGGCTGGAATTTGCCCGCCGATCAACGGTTGGAATTCAGCTATCTGCAAACTCAAATAAATAGCCCCAATACTGGTTTTATGACTAATATAAAAGAGGGGCCAGGAAGAGGGTCACGTATTCAATCCGGTGATCATCAGATAAACTCCCCGTTTTTATCAAAGGGATTCTGATGGCTAAGGTTGATGTAAAATGTCCGTTTTGTAAGCAAACAGCCCCAGTGAAAAAAC
>JBEGTQ010000172.1:0-4635 GCA_041179305.1 Pseudomonadota bacterium
CGGGCCACTGTGATGCGTGAAACCTGTCATGAAGTATTGAAAGAACTAAAACTGGAAGACGACCTGCTGAAAGTGGCGATGGAGCTGGAACATATTGCACTGAACGATCCTTACTTCATTGAGAGAAAACTGTATCCAAACGTCGATTTCTACTCGGGGATCATCCTGAAAGCTTTGGGAATTCCATCTTCGATGTTTACCGTGATCTTTGCTATCGCCCGTACCATCGGCTGGATTGCTCACTGGAATGAAATGCACGACGAAGGCATCAAAATTGCCCGTCCGCGTCAACTTTATACCGGTTACGCGAAGCGTGATTTTAAAAGCCAGCTAAAGATTTAGTTTTCTGGAAAGCGTGCCCCCTTTTTGGTTAATACCGTTTGTTTAAGAACGAGCGGCTTTCTTTTTAGTTAAATACGTTGCTGAGCCCTTGGTATCGCATTAAAGCGATACCAAGGGCAAACCAGACAACCTGTTCAGCGAGGAGTATCGCCTGCGAACAGCCGCTCTGATTCATTTGGCGTTAAGCCGCCGTCATACCAGTGAAGCCAAATTCACTATGCCACTACCCCCTTCTGTTAATGCGAAAGAACCCTTTATAAGCGAACACTCGGAGCAGTTATCCGAGTATTTATAAACGAGCATTTTCACAGAGTCTGGAATGAACCTCAAAATATGTCTGATAAGTACGTTAATAGACTCTATCTTTATATAAGTTGATAGCTTCTGTTTATACCCACAGCTACGTAAACACACGACTGATAGACGGTTCCCACAAGGACAAAGAATATGAAAAACATCTCGTTTAGCATCGTGTTGGCACTGATGCTACCTGGCGTTTCGCTACATGCAAAAGATGAACATATAGTTTATAACCGCCAAGGTATTGCTACTTTTCAGGTGCGTTTTTTTGATAACGGCGATGGTTTTTTTATTCAAAACGATCCTGATAGCCCACCACTTGAATCAACCTGGGATTTGAATCAACAGCAAAAAGAAAAAATACTGTATGCACTGAGTTACTGGGCAGAGATTATTTCATCACCGCCAGAACAATTACCGGCAGTGATCAATGTGGGTACATTTGATGACGACAACGCTGCTGGAACAAGTGACAATGTGACTAAAGGCACATTTAGCCTAACTCAATTACAAGCAGTATTAACTGGCAAAAAAACCGGAGGATTAGCCTTTGGTTCCCATGCTCAGTTAGTTATAGGTACGATGATATTTGACACAATACCCTATATACCGTCTCTAATACCACAGCATTCAGAAGCTGATCTGGTGAGTGTGGCAATCCATGAACTGGCGCATGGGCTAGGGATCCAAAATGCAGTAAGTGATCGCTTAGGGGATGAAACGGCTACTCCCTATTTTGATGAAACTTTTGGTACTTGGACCGAACATTTACGCGATGACAACGGTAATCCAGCACGGCGTGGTCAGGTCATCCTCTGCACTGGGTGCAAAAATGCCTACGATCCTAAAGGATTCGATGTCCGCCGCGATCAGGCCTATTTCGCTGGGAAAAACGCGAGTGATGTATTAGCAGGAGCTTTGCCCGGTATCCCAGTCAGAATATTAGACGATGATGGGTTAGTGGATGACGACTACATGAGCCATAGCGAGCTAAAAAACAGCATGATGAGCCACCAAGATTACCGTAACTACACCACTTTTATGGAAGCCGAATTGGCATTGCTACAAGACATGGGATATCAGATTGATCGACGTAATTTCTATGGATTCTCGATATATGGCAGTGGGCAGTTGCGAGTTAACCAACACGGTTATTTTCAGCGCAATACGAATGGCACGGCTTACATTCCTGGTGAGTACAACACTGCCTCCTTGGGTTTAGGGCTGCATGTTTATGGCAGCAATAATCTGATTTTTCAGGAGGCGGACTTGCTCACCAGAGGGGCGGGGGCTGCTGGGATTAGAATTGATGGGCAAAACAATGAATTGAATGTCGAACCAGGAACACGTATTTACGCCGATGGGTTGAATGGCCGTGGGGTAATGTTCACTTATGGCAAAGACCATAATTTCATTCAGCGTGGTGATGTACAGGCATTAGGGGAAAATGGTATTGCCGCCAGTTTTGATTTTGGTAATAACCTGCTTGGCAATGATGATGATTACAGAGGTTCATATATTCATAATGTCAAAAGTCAAGTCAGTGCTCTACTACCAGAGTTGGAGGGTGCACTAGTAAATAATGTGGATATTAGCGGAAGGCTCGCCGGAAAAGTGGCCGCTATTTATATTTCATCCAACGCGTTGGTTAAAAATATCAACGTGTTGAACGGTGCACGGATAGAGGGGAATATTGACTCCCATTACAATCAGCAAGATGTGAATGATCAACCGCGGCTGACTCGGCTTTCCTTTGGTCATTTGGCCGATGTTCAAGGTCGAACCACTGAACAGGCAGATCCGAACTTCCGGTTTCGTTACAACGACAACATTAACGGCATCAATAACTTGGTATTAAATGTACAAGGTGGAATAACTTCGCTGAACGGTAACCACCACGTCTATGACGTGAATGTTGCAGCAAATGCCATATTGGCGGGAAACAGCCAATATACCGTGAATCCAGCAGGGCGTTTCGTGAATAACGGTATAATATCACCAGGCAATTCATTGGGAAGTATCACCGTGACAGGCGGTTATCAGCAGAGCGAAAATGGTCAATTACTGCTCGAGGTGGATGGCAAAGGTGGGCATGATATTTTTACCGTCAACGGTAATACCGAACTCAGTGGACAACTGACGTTTGCACCGCTGCGTGACTGGTACGCGACTAACTGGATTATGAGTTCGACCGAATTATTGCAAACCGGCAGCCAGATCGGTGACTTCAATACGGTCAATAGTCAGATACACTCCCCAACACTGACGTTACAAATTACGCCTCAAGGGAGGGCAGTTTACCAACTTGCCATGCTTCGTGATTCGAATGCCTATAGCCAGTATGGGCAGGATAGCAATGCGAGACAGGCCGGTTTGGCACTGGATCGTATCGTCGTAAACGCCCAGTCAGATATGCAGGCACTGTATCGTACGCTGGACTTTTCCACCGCAGACGGCAGCGACATTGCCATTGCCTTGAACCAGCTTTCCCCTGCCAGTTACAGTGCTATGTTTGCCAGTTCGCTGAGTCGTGAACAGCAGATTGCCGATATTATCAGTACACACAATTTCACTACCATACCGTCCCAGTTGGCCGAAGACGAGTGGCGCAGCTTTGTGGAACCATTTGGTGGAGGTTTTTGGCAAAAACGTCACGGCAATAACATAGGTTACAACGCTTCCGGCCATGGTATCGTTTTTGGTGCAGAGAAACAGAGTGTGGATAGCGGAAACCGAATATTGGGTTTCCACAGCGCGATCAGCAGCCAATCCGTCAACGTCAAGTCACCGGAAAATGGTATCGGTAAAACCACCTCCTTTAGCCTAGGGATGCAGGCTCACTATGCTACTGATCCGCTGGCAGGTAGGTATATGTTCGGCAATGGTCGGATTGGAATTGAGGACGGAGAGATGGATCGCCGTGTCAATATGGATGACTATACCGCTCATAATCATGCCAATTGGACAGGATTTAGCGGTTCATTAATGGCTGGCGGCGGCTACCGTTGGGTACTCAATGAAAACCTGAGTGCCGGCCCGCTGGCAGCATTGAATTACACCCTATTGTCTCGCAGGGGCACGACAGAAACCGGCAATGAAGGCAGCAGGTTAAAACTGGACTCGAAAACTTTTAACTCACTGCGTTCGCGCATTGGGGCCAATGGCGACTGGGAAAGGCTACTAACCTCTGGCACTACGATTAAAGCCAATCTGCAACTGACTTGGGATCATGAATTACAGAATACCACGCTGGTGCAAAATGCCACTTTCGCAGGCTACAGTAACGTCGGGTTTAGCAGTGAAAATCAGGTTGTAGGCCGTGATACGCTTAACGTACAGGCGGGAGTTCGTCATCTCGTCAATAAGGATGTAGAACTGGGAGCGAGGGTTTCGAGCGATCTGTTTCGTTCTGGCTACAATGACATATCTGGGAGTTTGTCAGCCATTTGGCGTTTTTAACATTCTGTTACGCTAAGACACTTTCGGGTAACATGCTGTTTTACATTTAGATATTATCTAACATTACCTATGATAAGAAAAATACTCAAGCGTCCCGCGCTATCCCATCAATACCATTGCTCAGTGTGTTACTAACACCCTTGCTGGATTAGGACTTTCGTCAACATAAACGCATTGTTGGGTGCCGATGAATGTATAGATTAAGTTAAGCCTGTATCAAAATCAAAAAACCAGGGAAATACCTCGATCGCGCTATCGATACTTCAAACCAAACTACCGATTTTCTACTGAGGGGCAATAGGAATAGTGCAACATTCACTGACTTGTCTCTATTAATTCGACAGAAACGTCTTTTTTTATATGGTTAAGTGTGATTTACGAAAGCGATGCACCGATGTTGACCATCAGTGCCGAAGAAGCGTAACTACTGATTTAAGCTGGATTAGGAATATCGATAAAAATAACCTCTAATTGATGCTGTGTAGCCAGCCATTCCCCCAGTGCTTTGATGCCATAACGCTCGGTTGCATGGTG
>JBEGTQ010000173.1:0-16814 GCA_041179305.1 Pseudomonadota bacterium
CCAGACAGAGCCGACTACCTTTGTGGCGGATGGCAGCACGGCGGTGATTAACGACATGGACTTTGTGGTGGGCACCGGTGCGTTGGCAAATGGAACGGCGCCCAATGTGCTGAGCGCGACGGTGAGGGATGGCAATGGCAATCTGCTGGGTGCCGGCATTGATGTGATCTTTACGGTGACAGGGGCTGCGACACCAGCCACCCAGACGGTACAGACTGATGCCAACGGGGTGGCCACGGCGAATCTGGTGAGTCTGGTGGCTGCGGGCAATCAGGTAACGGCGACGGTGGCAGCGAACACCACACTGCCGCAGATATCCACCTTTGTACCTCTGGTTCAATTTACCAACATTGATACAACGGCTAACACTCACATATTTAGCATCAGTGAGCAATTCCCTAAAACCGGTTTTGATAGGGCAACATTCACACTCAATATGGATGGAAACCCCGGTGATTTTACCTGGGAGAGTACTGATCCCGCAGTGACTGTAAATGGGGGAGTTGTGACACTTAACAGCGCCCCGGCAGGGCCGGTGACCATAACCGCAACCTTGACGGCTGATCCCAATATTTTTATCAATTATATCTTTAAAGTGGATACCTGGTTTGAGCCGGGAAGTAACCAAGTAAATTGGGCACAAGCGCGTGATAGTTGTATGGGGATTTGGTCACAACCGACGGTGGAACAAATGAATATAAATAGAAATAATCCAAGTGTTCGTAGTGTGGGTGCTTTATGGAGTGAATGGGGAAATATCCAGTCTTACGGCTATTTTACCGATGCGGGGCAAACTCTTGCCTGGAGTTCTGAGATTGAACAGAATACCCCTCCAGGTTTGGATCAACGATACTATACTGTTTATTTGAACAATAATGGTTTTGTCTATCCTCAGGAATACTGGAATAATAGCACAGAATACGTCGCTATTTGTCAGCGCGCCCTTTAAGTGTTGTGTTTGCCTCCGTCTAACTGACGGGGGTAATTTTTTGTTGTGTAATGCTTGCTCGGAACCAGATCGCTGGCTCGCCATGCGTCAATGTGGTGTTTTTTAAACTCATAGGGGTAGTGTTGAGGCATTTTATTTCTGTGTATGATGAACATAACGGCATGTTATATAAACGAAAACCAATTGGAGTGTGAGTTCTTGGTAGTATTATTTTGCGGTGTGTTGGCTGCACTCAATAACCCGAATCACTTATTTATATAAGCTCATCGGAATTTTCACGTTTGCCGCCTTACTGCATCTTGACGTAACTTGGGTATATAAATACTTCCCAGGCATCTAAATGCCGGTTTCGAGTGAGTATTCAATATGTTGATTACGGTATAAAATCCCTGCATTTTTAATGCGGAGATTATGATGGCTAAAGTTAAAGTAAGATGTTTGGTTTGTGAGTAGATGGGCTCAGTGAAAAAATATGGTTATTGCTGTCAGGCATGCAAACTCGACACTGTGTAATTGGCTGAAATGGTTCAACCGTGAGATCTTGGGATATTTAGCTTTATTGGCAATGTATGACAGGATCACGCGCATATTTATTGTACGTGAATATTACATTAGTGGGTGATCAACTTATTGAATGCATGACCATAAATAGGTGACAACGAGTAAAGATAAAAGAATTAGCATTAGCTAATGCTGCGGGAGGGGGCTTAATAATATAGCGCAAAGTGAAAAATAATTAGAGCAAAAAATGCACATGTGAAAAATTATATATTTTTTACATTTTCCCATCGCGAAACTTAAAAATCTCATTATACTGTAGTCATCTGGCGGTATTGTTCACACTGTGTCTGGCTCAGGTTGATGCTTATAACTGCGGGGATCGTTAATGGCAGAGTCCGAGATTAGGCTGTTAAGACAAAACCAGGGTTGTATTCAAGCGGTTCGTTGTTATGAGGACATTCTCTCCAACTCAGATTTTTCAGCAGTACAGTTATTATCTTGCCACAGTATTTCACGGTTGTTCCCAACGTTGTTATTTTCAGTACTCATTTCACCAAATAACCCCCCTTGCGATATTGTTTTCACTCAAGTCCTATCTTTATCCAAGTCATTCGAGGGCTTGCGCGTTCACGTTATTCGCATTTTTATTGGTATTATTGGTTGCAAAGGAAACCAAAACCTCATCCGTATGTGAAACATAATCGCGCAGGCTATTGCTGCTGCGGTAGGTAAAACAAACTGTAAGGTGCCACTATGGGAAGACAGAAGGCAGTGATCAAAGCTCGTCGTGAAGCGAAACGCGTGATTAGACGTGACTCACGCAGTCATCGTCAGCGTGAGGAAGAAAACGTGACATCGTTAGTGCAGATGGGCGGTGTTGAATCAATAGGTATGGCGCGGGATAGCCGTGATACCTCCGTTATTCTGGCACGTACCGAAGCTCAGGGTCATTACTTATCAGCCATAGCAAGTAAACTACTTATCTTCGCCACCGGTGAAGCGGGGTGTGGTAAAACCTTTATCAGCGCTGCCAAGGCAGCAGAAGCACTCATTCACAAAGAGGTTGAACGCATTATCGTGACGCGACCTGTGCTACAGGCAGATGAGGATCTGGGGTTCCTGCCCGGTGATATTTCTGAAAAATTCGCGCCTTACTTCCGCCCGGTGTACGACATTCTGTTGCGCCGGCTCGGCTCATCATTCATGCAATATTGTCTGCGGCCGGAAATCGGTAAGGTGGAAATTGCGCCTTTTGCCTACATGCGTGGGCGTACCTTTGAAAATGCGGTGGTGATCCTTGATGAGGCACAAAATGTAACTGCCAGCCAAATGAAAATGTTTTTGACTCGTCTTGGTGAGAATGTCACAGTCATTGTTAATGGTGATATCACTCAATGCGATCTGCCGCGTGGTGTTAAATCGGGGCTCAGTGATGCACTGGCGCGTTTTACTGAGGATGAGATGATTGGTATTATTCGCTTTGATAAACAGGACTGTGTTCGCTCTGAGCTTTGTCAACGCACCCTAAATGCTTATTCATAACATTCGATTATGAATAACTGACCCGATAAAAAAGCAGGTGTTTGTTATGATGAGGATTGCCTCGGGCATCGCCTTCTCGCCCAAATAGGTTTTGGTGTGAATAGGCTGGGTATAAGAGGCAAACGAGTGACGGAGATGAAAAAGGCAGATATCACCAGATATCTGCCTTTCTTAATTTGGCTCCTCTGACTGGACTCGAACCAGTGACATACGGATTAACAGTCCGCCGTTCTACCGACTGAACTACAGAGGAATCGTTTGAACGGAGCGAATAGTAGCGAGGGTGGTGATGTTTGTCAAAGTAGAAAAATGCTTAAAATGCACGATTGCTGATAGAGTGAGCTTATTGGTTTTTTTTTCGGCAGAATTGACGGTTTCCTGGGTTAACATCACGAATTCACCGTTGAAGTGAAAGAAGTCCATCCCGAGCCAGCAGATGAACCGGTAAATGACTTTTTGCTTTTAGACACGATTTGATTATAAAAAATCAAATTAGTTACAGTGTAACTCTAACTGCGTTGTTTTTTGCCTGGTTACCGGTTTTGTCAAAAACTAGCGTTATCAGCCGCGTAAACACCAAATACGGATAGCAGCCATAGCGAGATCCCCAGAATATATATCACCATCATCATTCTGATAACAATCAGACGATGTTGTATTTAAATTGGCTATGGTCACATAAAATGAAATTGCCAGAACAATTTTTCAATAATTTTTAATTGTGAGAATTTTTTGTGTAAATGATGGGAGGATTGAGCGTGACGTCGGCATTTATCCATAATTTTACCTTTGCAGCACTGCCCGCCAATGGTTTGAATCATCAACCGCCATTTAATGGGCTTTTAGCTAAATGTGATTTTAATATCAATGAATACCGGGATGAGTTGTTTGCTGTTTATGCTATTCACTTTCCTGATAGCCTGCAAAAGGCGGTCGCTAAACGGCGTGCCGAATATCTGGCGGGGCGTTTTGTCGCCCGTCAGATATTGAACGTGCTGGCGATCCGCGACTATCCGTTAGCCACCGGGGTAGACCGCGCCCCCGTGTGGCCGGCTGGCTTAATTGGCAGTATCAGCCATAACAACCAACGTGCTTTATGCGCAGCCCAAATTATCACCCCGGCAACGGGGTATTCAGTCGAGTGCAGTAGTATTCATGGTATTGGGTTGGATATTGAAAGTCTGATTGCAGTTGAAAGGGCGAAAGAATTATGGGCAAGTATTCTCAGTGACGAAGAATACCGTAGTTTGCAGCAAGGGCCATTGCTTTTTAATCAGTTATTGACGTTGGTTTTTTCAGCCAAAGAGAGCTTATTTAAAGCGATATATCCGCAGCTCGGGCGCTATTTTGATTTCCTTGATGCGCGCTTTTTGAGTTATTCACTCACCTCGGGGCGTTTTGAGTTACAACTATTACGTGAATTAAGTAATGATTTTTCGGCAGGGCGCTGTTTCACTGGCTGCTTCAGTCTCAATGACAGTGATATCCAGACATTTATTGCTTATTAAGTCTCCGGCCTGTGGCATTTTTAATGATTTTTATCTTTTAAAATTTGAAATTTTAACGGGGATAGACTAAACATTTTGCTACCCACTTTGCTTATTTGATAGGACATCATGAAATATATAGTGCTATTAATTTTCATCTTATGTGTAGCCTATGTGCATTTCCGTGGGAGAGTTCGTTATCCTTTCTGGCGCCAACTCTCAGACCATTCAACATTTGTTTCACCAATCAATGTATTTATGTATTTTTTTTCACGAGCCCCCACGACGCCTTATTTAAAACAGGAGCTTTTCCCTGAGTTGGCTGTTCTGCGCGAAAACTGGCAGAAAATCAAGGAAGAGGGGAAAGCGTTGCTCGAAATTCAGCAAATTAAAGCATCGGATAAATATAATGATGCCGGTTTTAACTCTTTTTTTAAAACCGGTTGGAAACGATTCTATCTGAAATGGTATGAGGACAGTCATCCGTCGGCAATGACTTTGTGCCCTTACACCACAGAGTTATTACGCGGATTACCGTCAGTGAAAGCGGCGATGTTTGCTACGTTACCGGATGGTAGCCGTTTGCCAAGGCACCGCGACCCTTATGCTGGTTCATTACGTTATCATCTTGGACTTATTACGCCAAACGATGACCGTTGTTTTATTGATGTTGATGGTATTTCCTATAGCTGGCGTGATGGCGACGGGGTATTGTTCGATGAAACGTATATTCACTATGCAGAAAATAAGAGTGGGCAAGATCGTCTTATTCTATTTTGTGATATTGAGCGACCAATGCGTTATCGCTGGGCACAGGGAGTTAACCATTGGTTGGGACGAAATTTAATGAGTGCAGCCACTGCACCTAATGAAGAAGGCGATCGCACAGGTGGCGTCAATCGTATATTCAAATATATTTATGCAGTGCGTAAGGTGGGTAAAAGGCTAAAAGCCTGGAACCGTAGGATTTATTATCTGATTAAATGGCTATTGTTCGGTGGTATCGCCGCACTGATTTTTTATGCACTGTAAAACCAATCGTTGTTATAATCTGCGATTATTCTTGGTGCTCCTTATGTGTTAGCTGCTAGAGTAAGTCATAGTGGTTTATTCATTGTGGGAATTGTGTATGCGCTCTGTTTATTTGTGGATAGCCGTGGTAGCGATTGGCATTACCGCGCTGACATCGCAGCTCAGCTTCTTTTTTATCGCACCTCAAACCGGCATCAGTGTAGGGAAAGTGTTAGTTCTGAAACGTACGCCAAAAATGAATTTTATCGATAGCCCACAGGGCTACTGCCAGCGCCTGTATCCCAATGAAGATCCCTTACACTGTGAATCCAGGCTACTGCCATCGCTATTGGAAAGTACGCGTACGTTTTATGAGCTGCCATTCAGTACCTATTTTTATAAAATGACCTACCAACAGGCTTTTTAACTACCCTAACTGCGTTGCCACAATTCCTATTGTAAGGAATGTCTGCCAAATGCTTTGTCGGGTTCGATAATCATAGCAATGCTTATACTCACGCAACATCAAGATGTTGGATTTAGCATCTGAAAGTTGTCATTGAAACGCTTGAGCAATGAATCTGCTGGCAAAACATCCCGTATCTGGCCATAGATACGGCAATCATGTCGTTGACCGTGTTTTACCTCAAGGGCCATTTTCTGTTGAATAATTAACGCTAATTCGTGGGTGGCAGGAATGTTTTGTGGCAGCTTTTTGGAAATTCGTGCTTTTTATACCGAGATATAGCAGATGACTTTGAGAAAAAGTAGTTTTTTATCAATCGATTGTTTTGTAATCAAAACAATTTAACCAGCATGTGACCGGAAGGGGCGTGATTGTGCTATACTGTGCGACCAATAATCAAGGATAAAACATGAAAAAAGTCTCGATCATCGCTCAGTGTTTAATAAACGCCAAGAGTTTCAGTGAGATGTCTGAAGCTGAATCCTCGATAAAAAAAGTTTTCAACGACAGCTACGCGGAACACTCTTTTGAGGAATGGAACACCGATGTTTCTATACTGAGTGCGAACCGTATTATCAGCCTGGTTGCAGGTGCTTCCAAGGTTAGGGTCAGAGGGTTGATCCAAGAATTATGGAATCACTGATCCTGGTTCAACGGTTGCCAATAACCTGTCTGCTATTTCACTACGCCAGGTGTGCCAGCTATGCTGCGTGGTTGATGTTCCTCCTCGTTCCTTCCGTTTTCTGCTTGTTTCTTTTCGTTGTCTAACGCAACTGTTGATCGCCGCTAATAATAATTTGGTCTGGCACAAATAATCTGAGTAAACGCTGACTACCCCACGGTTTGTTGCGGTCGGTTAACGTAATCTAAACAAGTTGTGCAACTGAGAGGCAAGTTTATGTCATTTTTTGATAGCGTTAGGAAACTGGTCAGCAGCGACAAAATGAATATTAAGTGCCCAGATTGTGGTGCGTCCTCTGAGCAACGTGCGGAAAAATTGCATAAAAATACGGCGCTGGTTTGCCCTAAGTGTGGTTGTCTTTTTTTACCAAAAGATAAAGGCTAGCCGCGTTCATTTCAGCTAAAAATCATTTATGCCTAGCGTAATAGTACCAATGCGCCGCAGGTGCAGAATAATACCACCAGCATATTTCCAATATTTTGTATGTTAGCATTTGATGACCATAAGGCTCTTATTATCATTTTCATCTTGCTCTGGGCGTTGAAATTATTGCCTTCAATGATTCTGGAGAGAATAGCAAAAATTTATCCAGAGACCAGAGTTAGTGGGTTCCTGTCGATTCAGGTAAAATGAAGTATGCGTTGCATCAATAATATTACGAACAGGAATAACGAACTTATGGCAACAATTCCACAAAAATATGAAAACGCCGAGCGTTGGGTATTTGGTGATACTGAACAGGGTGCTGATGATTTACTGGCGCTGGTTTTGGATGGCACTAAAACCGCGACCTGCGCCGCTCTGGATGAAGATGGCGTTCCGCAGGTGGGTGATGCCTTTGTTGTAGTCAATGGCCGAAACGAACCGGTCTGCGCTGTTGAACTTACGGACGTAGAATTGAAGACCTTTGATCAGGTTGATCAATTTCATGCTCTGGCAGAAGGTGAAGGCGACCGGACGTTGGCTTACTGGCGGAAGATACAGCAGCGTTTCTTTGAGGAATATGATCTTTTCTCACCTGATATGATGCTGATTTGTATGCGGTTTAAAGTATTAGAAAAATTCTGACAGCAGGGCGGGTATAGCGGCTTATTGCCTATCTCCCTCGCGTTATATCATCAAATTTCAATAGAAGAAACCGTCAGCTATAAGATATATTTATGGGTTGACGGATCTTCTTGTTACCACAATCAAGTGACCCTCATCACCCAGGCGTCTTTATGTTGATCATAATGCTTTTTGTATAGCAGCTTGTCCTGGCCATCTAAGATTGCTGGAATACTGATATGCTCATCCCATGCGTCCAACTGCATACACAAGTCAGGATCCGATTTGCAGGGAATACTCAGAGTATTCTCGCCTTTAGCGGGTATCGAAGAGAATTCTGCATCATCAACTTCAAAATTTCTGATTTTTACTACCGTTTTTCCCATAAAGACTCCTTACTGACTGAAGTGGTAGGAGGTGCGACCAGATGGCGCTTTATTGAGAATAGCTGAGCTGAAAAAAAGTGCCAGAGGATGACGCAAAAAAGTGTAATGCTCATAGAAATGTCGTCGTAGCGCTGCGTTAGCAGGGAAGTTCTGCCACACTAAATTGGTTACGCTCATTCTTTTGGCGTAACAAAATGCCTCATCTGCTGTCAGCAATTAAATTAGCCTGATCCGGATCGCCAAACGTGCAGTTTTAACCATCATGAATGATGTTACGGCGTGTCTGATCTTATCGTGGTGGGCACCTTGTTATTAACCTTAGGGTAGCCAGAAGCTACCCTGACATGCTGATTTAAAAGCGAGGGATCGCCGTACCCCAGTTGCGCCAATCTTTAGGCTCTTCTGGATTGAGCAGAAAGTGCTCATTGACACTGGCTTTCGGCGCTAACGGTGTGGTTGCCGGGGTTGCGAAAGCAATACCACCACGGATAAATTGCTGGAAAGTGCCACTTTTTACTACACCGCCGGTCAGGCCAAATTGGAGGTTATAGCCTGATGCCAGCCAAAACACGCTGTTTTGCCGCACTAATTGCTGGAATTTTTGGCTGATTCGTATTGATACCTGCACCCGATCAGACATTGCGCCAAGATTAAATCCGGTCACCGTACCCACTTCCAGCCCACGGAACAGCACTGGCGTGCCGACTTGTAACGATCCTGCTTCTGCTGTATCCAGAATGATGCTCAGACCATCAAGATAGCGGGAGTCAGTAATGGTGGCGGTTTGTAACTCAAATGAACGCAATGTGTCACCTTTACCCGGTTCGACATTAATATAGGGTTGGAACAGCGTATCCAGATTATTGACCCCAGCGGCGGAAATTTCCGGTGATACAATGGAGAAACGGGTGCCTACCCGCGCGAAACTCTGCACATATTCAGGGTAAAGCACAGCTTTAGCCAATACCTCATTGCGTTCTGGTGCCAATTTTAATGATTCAACCTGACCAATATTAATGCCCAAATAGCGAATAGGCATGCCTGCTGCCAGTTTGCTGGCATCGAAGGTGCGCAGTACTATCAGGCTGCCGACAGCGCGGGCGGCAGTCTCATTACGGTAGAGGATGCGTTTGGCACCTTTATCCAGGGTGACGCCTTCCAGATTGTCGAAACTGATGGCACCTTTTAACGCGCGGTTAAGCGGTGTGGCCTGAACCGTTAACCCGCTACCATTCAGTTGCACTTTTGCACCGCCTTCCGCCCAGAAGATACTTCTCTCTGTCAGCAGCTTACGATATTCCGGCTGAATATATACATCCACGTCGAATTCATTAGCTTTTGGCCGGATATTGGTAATTTCACCAACCTGAAACTTGCGGTACAACACCACCGAGCCGGCCTGTACATCAGGCAAGTTGGTAGCGGTCAGGGTGAGGGTGGTCGCTGGCGCATTACCTAAAATACCTTCAGTCGCTTTCGCCATGTTACTGTAAAGTGGATACTTATTCAGCGCTTCCCCTTTACTGCCGGGGAGGATCAAAATACCGCCGTCAATCCACTCCTGGGCACTGGCACCTTGCACGTTAATACCGTCAATACCGAGTTTCACATTCAGGCGGCTGTTGACGACAAATTTGCTGTCTTTATGCACCAAATTACGGTACCTGGCCTCAATTGCTGTAGTGAAATTGACACCGGTTGCTGTCAGCTCACGGGTTAATACCTGGCCGATTTTAACCCCATGCAGTGTGATGGGTTGGCCGACATCAATGCCATAACTTTGCGGTGCTGTCAGCTGCAACTCCAGTACATTAGGCTGTTGTAACAGACTCTTACTGCCTGGTAGTACCGTGAAATGTTGTTGTAACTTGCCTTCACCCGGAATCAGCTCCAGGGTATTGCCAGTCAACAGTTCACTCAGTTTGGCATCATTAAGGCTGATGCGTGGGCTGTTTATTTTAATTCGAGTACCGGTACGCATAAGCTCAACTACAGAGGGATCAATGGTCAGTTCACCGGTTACTTTGCTGTCGGGTTGCAGTGTCATTTTGGTCAAAGTACCGACTTGCAAACCCTGATAGATTAACGGAGTACGCCCTGCGTTTAGGCCATTGCCACTGGGCAAATCCAGCGCAATGGAAACACCACGCTGGCTGTGTGCCAGATCAGGATAGAGCGGGAAGAGTTGATCCGGTTTTGCATTTTGGCTGTTTGGCGGTGAATCAAACGCTACTGCACCATTAATTAGTGCTGCCAAGCTCTCTATCTGAACTGTTGATCCGTTCAGGCTGAAATCACCTTTAAAACCTGAAACATTCCAGAAACGGGTGTCATTTTTAACCAATTTTGCAAAGCGGCGATCAATCAGTGCGTCAATGACCACGCCATTATTATCTGGGGCAATATTGTAATCATAAACTTTGCCCACAGGAATTTTACGATAGTAAACCAGTGACCCGTTATTGAGTGAACCGAGGTTAGGGGCATGCAAATGAACCATTAATTCACCGGTATTCAGGCGAAACTTGGGTTGCGTATCCAGGGCTGTAAAGTGGTTCTGTGGTTTGCCTTCTCCCGGTAGCATACCAATATAATTACCGCCCACCAGCGCATCCAGACCTGAAATCCCCGCCAGCGAGGCTTTTGGTGTCACCAGCCAGAACTGAGTTCCTTCGCGTAGTGAATCCTCCATATCATTATTGATACTGGCGGTTACCTTAATATTACGCAAATCATCATCGAGATTAATGGATTGCACCATACCTACCTCCACCCCTTGATAACGAATCGGGGTACGGCCAGCAACAATCCCGGTGGCAGACTCGAAGTCAATGGTGACTTCAGTCCCTCGCTCTCGCCAGTTGTTATAAATCAACCAACCGGCGATCAGCAAGGCAATAAAGGGCAGTAACCAGAAAGATGAAATCCGGTGTTTATGTTTAACCTGTGCCTCAGTCGGCGTACTCGGCATTTCCTGTTGCATGTGCATCCCAAATCAATCGGCTATCCAGCCATTCAACGGCAAGGATAGTCAAAATGACCGCAGACCCAAAGTAGAAGGCTGCAGGCCCCATAGTAAAGGAAAGGAGCTGATCGCGATTAATCAGCGACATTATTAGCGCGATAACGAACAGATCCAACATCGACCAACGGCCAATCCAGGTAATCAGTCGTAGCAAGCGCATCCGGGTTTTTAGGTTGTGTTGTGTTTTCAGATGAATACTTAACAGCAGTGTTATCAAAATAATAATTTTGGTGACAGGCACCAGCACACTGGCAATAAACACCACAATAGCAATAGGCAAGTTACCTGATTTTGCCAGCGAAACCACACCGGAGAAAATGGTATCGTCAATGCGTGTGCCGTTAGTATAAATGATTGATATCGGCAGTAGATTAGCGGGTATTAATAGCACTATAGAGGCAATAAGTGCTGCCCAGGTTTTTTGTATGCTGTGGCGGCGACGGTGGCGCAGGGGAGTATGGCAGCGCGGGCAGTGGCCCTGTTCATCAGGGTGCCCGGTATAGAGGCATGACAGACAGACTCGCAATGTTTCCCGTGAGCCAGGGAGCTGCTCTTGTGGGTAAAAGCGCTCCCACAATTGCTCCAGATTAAGGTGAACCAGGGTCAGGATACTGAGCAATGTCAATGCCAGGTAAGCCATTAAACCGCTACCCGGCATAATTTCGGCATAGTCCTCAACCTTGATACTGGCGACAATCATACCAATTAAATAGATATCCAGCATGACCCATTCTTTCAACCGTTCCAACATCAGTAGGATCGGGCGCAGGTTCATACCGATCCGGCTACCGATCCGCAGATAGAGGATAGAAATGGTGAGCGTAATGGGGGCGCCGAGAATGCAGAATGCCACCATGCTGGCAGTAATGGGGCTACCCTGACGGCTCATTTGCCAAATCCCTTCCAGCAGGCTGGCATCAATATGTGTACCAAACAGGCGGATGGTAATCAATGGTTCGGTGAAAGCAAACGGCATAAGCAGCAGCATGGCCACAGCCATCGCGGTCAGACGGGTAAGTGACCAATCGTGCCCACTGGCAATTTTCGCATTGCAACGTGGGCAATACGCGGTTTGCCTGTTATTGAGCGGCGGTAAGGTAAACAGCGCATCACACTCAGAGCAGCGTTGAACGCGTTCTGCGGATAATGGGCGTTGGATGGCATGTATCTTCATATTATTTATATCCTGACACCGATGCCATTATTATCAATAACAGCTTGGATGGTAGCAGAGCAATAGGCCAAAACAAGTGAAAAAACGGGCAAAGTTACCAATGTTGATAACTTTTTTGCTGCTTAATACCCAAGTTACTGCAAGAACATCTTGAAGTAACTTGGGTATTTAACGGAATAACCTTGTGGCAAACGGTATTTAATGATTACTCTATATGAGTTAAGTAATTCATCGTCACGGGTTATTCCAGGGTTTATAACGGTCATTACACGAAAACGCGGGATTTTACGCGGAATTAAAACGTGATTTGAGTGCCTTGATGGCGGGTGAAACCAATTTCATTGTCACACGGGTCAATGTTAATGTCTTATTATTGTTTGAACGTATCGGTGTTTTGGATATCGACTGCATTGTTTTTGGTTGCTCTGATGAAGACAACGATTTGGGGTTTAACTCAGTTGTGGCGCGGCGTTGCGCGTATTTTTAGCATTGCGACAGTACAAAAAATGTCACACAGACTGCAAGTTGATATACGGATAACGTGGTAATTGCTGATGGCGTCATTATAATGACGCCTGTTCATGCCTGCGCTGGTTGGCAAACCCGTTGTAATCAGGAAATTTCATGGAAAATCAACCTAAGTTGAACAGTAGTAAAGAAGTCATAGCCTTTTTGGCTGAACGATTCCCGCTTTGCTTCACCGTTGAAGGAGAGGCGCGCCCACTTAAGATCGGTATTTTTCAAGATCTGATCGAACGTGTTCATGGAGAAGAGAGTTTAAGCAAAACACAATTGCGTTCTGCGTTGCGTCTCTATACCTCTGGTTGGCGTTATTTATATGGGGTCAAAATCGGTGTTGAGCGGGTTGATCTGGACGGCAACCCTTGTGGTGTGCTGGAAGAGCAACATGTAGAACATGCCCGTAAACAGCTAGAAGAGGCGAAAGCCCGTGTTCAGGCACAACGTGCTGAACAACAAGCTAAAAAACGCGAAGCAGCCATTGCTGCAGGTGAAACACCAGAGCCACGTCGCCCACGTTTGGCAGCTAAAAAATCTGCGCCGCGTCGTGAGGCAGGTACTATTGTGGCAAACAGTAAGCTTCACCCATCACCTCCGCAACAGGTTCGGCCCCCTTGCTCACCGGCTGAGAAAAGCGCGCCGCGCCCTGTACCGGTCACAGATATCTCTAAATTGCAAATTGGTCAAGAAATCAAAGTCAGAGCAGGTAAGAGCGCGATGGAGGCAACCGTATTAGAAATCGCTAAAGATGGCGTTCGGGTGCAGCTATCTTCCGGTATGGCGATGATTGTACGCGCAGAACACTTGCAGTTCTGATACGGAGGCCAATCCAGGTATGAACAAATTTGTCAGACTAACAGCAATAGCAGGCTTGTTACTGACGGGGGCGAGTTGCGCAGCCGATACGGCATACCGTATTGATCAACTTCCTCAACTGCGTCAGAAACCTGAGCATGCAACCGTGAGTGAGCGCGTAACATCGCGCTTTACCCGTTCCCACTATCGCCAATTTGCATTAGACAATCAGTTTTCAGAAAAAATATTTGATCGCTACCTCAACATGCTGGATTACAGCCATAATGTGCTGTTGGCATCAGATGTAGCACAGTTCACAGATAAGAAGCATTCGTTGGCCGGCGAGTTAAAATCAGGTCAGTTAGATACGCCTTTTGCGCTATTCAATCTGGCGCAAAAACGCCGCTTTGAACGCTATCAATATGCATTATTGGTGCTGGATAGGCCAATGGTCTTTACCGGCAATGATTCCATTGATATTGACCGTGACAAGGCTCCGTGGCCAACCAGTGAAGCCGAGCTGAACAAGCTTTGGGACGCAAAAGTCAAATATGATCAGCTCAATTTGAAACTGACCGGTAAAACGGAAAAAGATATCAAAGAGACGCTGACGAAACGCTATCAGGCAGCTATCAAGCGTTTAACGCAGAGTAACAGTGAAGATGTTTTCCAAATTTTCATGAATGCGTTTGCGCACGAAATTGACCCACACACCAACTATCTTTCACCACGTAATACCGAACAGTTCAATACTGAAATGAGCTTGTCTCTGGAAGGTATTGGTGCGGTTCTGCAAATGGATGATGATTACACATTAATCAACTCGATGGTCCCGGGGGGGCCAGCAGCGAAAAGCAAGACCATCGCGGTCGGCGATCGCGTGATCGGGGTGGGGCAGGCCGGTAAACCCGTAGTGGATGTGATAGGTTGGCGTCTTGACGACGTCGTGGCACTGATAAAAGGCCCGAAAGGCAGTAAAGTGCGATTGGAAATTTTGCCAGCAGGTAAAGGGAGCAAACCTCGTACAGTCACGCTGACCCGGGAACGCATCCGTCTGGAAGACCGTGCGGTGAAAATGTCGGTGAAAACCATCGGTAAAGAGCGTGTTGGTGTGCTTGATATTCCAGGTTTCTATGTTGGCCTGACCGAAGACGTTAAGGTGCAACTGCAAAAGCTTGAAAAGCGGAATGTCAGCAGTATTATCATTGATCTGCGCAGTAATGGCGGCGGGGCACTGACAGAAGCCGTTTCACTTTCAGGCTTGTTTATTCCCAGTGGGCCGGTGGTTCAGATTCGCGACAACAACGGTAAAGTGCGTGAAGACGACGATACTGACGGTGTAGTGTATTACAAGGGTCCATTGGTGGTATTGGTTGACCGTTACAGCGCATCTGCTTCTGAGATCTTCGCAGCGGCAATGCAAGATTATGGTCGTGCATTGATTGTTGGTGAGCCAACCTTCGGTAAAGGTACGGTTCAACAGTATCGCTCACTCAATCGCATTTACGATCAAATGCTGCGGCCAGAATGGCCTGCGTTGGGATCACTACAATACACTATCCAGAAATTCTATCGGGTAGATGGTGGTAGTACCCAACGTAAGGGCGTTACCCCAGATATCGTGATGCCAACGGGTGTTGATCCGGCTGAAACGGGTGAAAGCTTTGAAGATAATGCGTTGCCTTGGGACAGCATTAATGCTGCCAGCTATACCAAGTCTGGCTCACTGAAACCGTTGGAACCGGTATTACTAAAAGCGCATGCAGCGCGTATTGCCGCTGATCCTGAGTTCCAGCATATTCAGCAGGATATTGAACGTTATAAGGCGATGAAAGAGAAGCGCAACATTGTCTCGTTGAATTACGCTCAGCGTGAGAAAGAAAATCATGATGATGATGTTACGCGCCTGAATCGCTTGAATGAACGTTTTAAACGCGAAGGTAAAAAACCACTGAAGTCATTGGAAAGTTTGCCAAAAGACTATCAGGGTCCGGATCCTTATCTGGATGAAACTGTTCATATTGCGCTGGATTTAGCACATCAGGAAAAGGTGCAGCTAAAGGTCGAACCTCAAGCGGCTGCCCCTGCGGTGGTAACCGCAGCCAGGTGATCCTGCCGATGGTAACAAGAATCCGGGCTCTAAAGAGCTCGGATTTTTTTATGCTTTTTTCCTCGCAGGATTTATCGATTGGCGAAAAAATAGCAATATAAGTAATGGAAAGTATCCAGGTTTGTAAAGTTATGTTGATTTACGCGCTTACAACTTAACAAGCCTTGAAAATTTATCAGATGCCCATACGATCAGCATATCTCGACAGTCATTTGGCTAAGTCACCATGTCGGTTTAGCGTCATTTTGATTCATTACAAATTTGACTTAACACAAGTTTGATTTAACAAAAAAGGAAATAAATTTCTATGATGCGTATCGCTCTGTTCCTTGTCACCAACCTGGCGGTAATGTTGGTGTTTGGCTTGGTACTCAGCCTGACAGGTATTCAGTCCAGCAGTGTGCAGGGGCTGATGGTTATGGCGGGTCTGTTTGGTTTTGGCGGCGCATTCATTTCGTTGCTGATGTCCAAATGGATGGCTTTGCGTTCTGTTGGGGGGGAAGTGATTGAACAGCCACGCAATGAAACCGAACGCTGGTTACTGGAAACGGTACGCCGCCAGTCTCAGCAGGCGGGTATTGCCGTTCCGCAGGTGGCGATTTATCAAGCACCGGATATCAATGCGTTCGCAACGGGTGCTCGCCGCGATGCCTCCTTGGTGGCGGTCAGTACGGGTTTATTGCAAAATATGAACCGTGATGAAGCTGAAGCTGTTATCGCTCATGAAATCAGCCACGTGGCTAATGGTGATATGGTGACTATGACGCTGATTCAAGGGGTTGTGAATACTTTCGTGATCTTCATTTCACGTCTGATCGCGCAAGTGGCTACGGGTTTCTTGTCTGGTGATCGTGAGGGTGAAGAGAGTAGCTCCGGTAACCCGATAGTCTATTTCGCAGTTTCTATGGTGCTGGAATTGGTATTCGGTATTCTGGCCAGCATTATTACCATGTGGTTCTCACGTCACCGTGAGTTCCATGCAGACGCAGGTTCTGCCAGATTGGTTGGGCGCGAGAAGATGATTGCTGCTCTGCAACGGTTGAAAACCAGCAATGAACCGCAGGAAGAAAGCAGTATGATGGCTTTTTGCATTAATGGTAAATCCAAGAGCTTCAGCGAG
>JBEGTQ010000174.1:0-5474 GCA_041179305.1 Pseudomonadota bacterium
TAACTGTTATTTCCCACTGCTCGCCGCAAGACAAGATTAGCGAGCAAAGCGAGTCTGTCTTGTCGAGGAAGCAGAATAACTACCGATCTGAAATTGATACTCGGTCACTCTATGGGTTGAATATTCCCCTCTGGCAAATTTTAAGTTATCCACAGCCTCAACTTTTATCGCACGCACGCGAAGATTAAAAGAGTATTATTTCTTTTAATTAAAGAAGTATTAGTTATAGAATAAAAAAATTTTTTGATATATAAATCAATATATTGATTGTATTTTTGTCTTCGGTTGATGTGTGCTATGCCGATAGCGTATGTGTGCTATGCCGATAGCGCATACGTTCTAATTTTTTATTGTACTAATGTTTTATTGTGTTATATTTTATCCATGTTATTTACACACCAGGTTTGATCAGTGATGGAAAAACCAAGTGGATTTAAAAGAAATCAGTTAGAGAAATTTCGAGGGGATATTTTAGCTTTGAGAGCTGAAGGGTATTCCTACAGACAAATAAAAGAGTGGCTTGAAAATAAAGAGGTTAATGTTACTTCAGTAACGGTAAACCGTTTTATTTTAAAAAATCAGTGAATAACAGCCCCTGCATCCGGCAAGATTTTGGGGCTGACCAACTAAAAAGGATAAAACCATGTCGGCGCTTTCCATTCTAATACTTTGTGAAAAAATTCGCAAAGGTGAGTCTGTTCGTATTCCTGCGATGTCCGCTACTGAATTTTCAGACTTTCTGAATATGTTAGCTTATTTCAAGGCGTTCACACATGTCTAACTTGCCTACCAAGCTGCAAATCCGCATTGATGCGATGTTGGCTAAACGTTCATTGGTGGCACCAAATTCTGTAGAAATTATAGAAACTTATGCTGATGAGGTTAAATCATCTAACGCCCTACCTCTCTTGTCTAATACTAAAAGAGCAGTTCCGAATGCGATATTGCGTAGCTCTCTATTTGGTGTGATAAAAAAAGGGCATAGAAATTACGAACAGAATGTGTTGAAAGCAACTGTGCAAGGTTTAACCATAACGTTTACGGGGCCGAAGCTAGACCAAGCGGATCTTGATGTTTATCTCGAATGCGTTCGGCGCTGTGCCTCGCATCCACTCGGAGATCTAGTGAGGTTTACTGCTTACGACTTTTTGAAATCGATAAATCGAGATCATGGAAATACACAGTACGCTTGGTTGAAAGCTGGATTACTACGCTTAATGGGAAGCATTGTAGACATTGGCGATGGCAGATTTTTCTACACAGGGCACTTGTTGAATGAAAAATACCGCGACGAAAAAACAGGGGAATTTGTTATTGCCTTAAATCCGAAAATCGCGGTGTTCTTTTCTGGCGATGTTTGGACACGATTATCACAGACTGAACGAAATACTCTAAAAGGTAAGCCGTTAGCTCAATGGTTACACGGTTTCTATAGCAGTCACAAAAATCCGTACCCCTACAAATCGGAAACCATTAAAGACTTGTGCGGTAGTGAATCTACTTTAGTAGAGTTTCGGCGAATGTTGAAAAAATCGCTTAGTGCGCTTTCTGCCGCTACAGGTTGGCAATGCTGGGTTGATCAAAATGATTTGGTAAATGTGAAGAAAAAATCGATTATGTAGTAGGCGGTAGAGGAAATGTTGCTTACACACTTCCCCTACCTTGACAACTTGACTTTATTAGGAAGCCAATATGCCCAATAACTATGATACAGACCTGCGAGGCAGATCTCAAGGCTCAGTGCCTATTCCGCCAGCCTTAACTTTTTGCTGGGATCAGTTACACGAACCTTGTGGAGTGAAAGATCTCCAGTCGCGTTTTGTCTATGCAAATCAAGCCTATTTCTATTTGTTGTCCCTCCCTAGCTTATTTGATATAACTGGCCGTTTAGATAGTGAACTACCCGCTGCAACCGCGGAGTTTTCTGAGCAATTTCAATTGCATGATCGTATCGTTGAAAAAGAACAGCAAAGGAAATCCTCGCTGGAAATTCATCCGTTTGGTCGAGAAAAAGAGCTAAAGGCGTACTTCTTCGATAAAATACCATTTTTCGATGATAAGGGTAACGTTGTTGGTACATATTTCCATGGTCGTCCTGCAGAACACTTGCCTTTGGATTTTTATATACATACTACTCGCCGCTCTGGCAGTTCTCTGATATTAACGCGACCCAGTAATATATTCACTGATGGTGAGTGGAATGTTATTTTTTTGCTTATTCAAGGTAAAACACAAAAAGAGATTGCAAGGTTTTTAAAATTTTCTTGTGGGTATGTGCATAATAGAATATCTGTTATTTTTGAAAAAATTGGGGTATCTAGCGCCCGCCAATTAGCAGAGTATTGTCGAAATATGGGGTGGAATAATTATGTGCCAGAAAGGTTTCTGACACATAGGCATGTTTTTTTAAATGGCTAACACATATCTGGAAACATCATTCTATCTGCGGATAGATGTGATTCAGGACACAGAAAAATTAAATCCAGTTGCGAGTTTGCTTGCAACTGGTGTGCTGTTTTTTGCGGAATACAGAAAATATCCCCAGTTTTGACTTTGTGACTCCTGATGTTAACCAGTATCTGTTTTTCAATATCACCAAGAAAGATAGTTCCCTCACCAGAAAGTATGATGTACCACTCATCACCGTGAGTGTGAGCATGACACCCAACTTTCTTCCCCACTTCCATGCGAGTGCCAAAGCTGTTTAATTTTTCACCTTTTGCAAGTTCCGTAATGGCAATACCAACCAACGGGTCAATAACAGCCTTTTCTATTTCTTCTGAAAAACCCTTTATCATACCATTAATTCCTTGAAATAAATAGTTCTTTCGTGGCACCTGTTTGTTTGTATTTCTTGTCGGATAATACATCTTAATCTTAACCCAGAATGGCAAAAGGCAACCCATGTCAGAGGATAAATTTAAGAAGGTGGGGCTAACCGTAGATGTCCCGCCTGATGTAAACCGCTTGCTAACTCACGCGGCGCAACGTTCTAAACGTACAAAAACAATGGAAGCACTGGTTCGTTTGGAGGACCATCTTAAAAACTTTCCTGATATTGCTACAGCGGGACGCAGATTTCGCGAGGGTGGCAATAAAGGTTAATTAATTCACCAGGGTTTCAATACCAGGGAACCCATTTTATTTAAGTTATTTATTTTGAATATTTATGCGCTTTTGTCGCAGGGATTTGTTTTGCCTGAATTCTTGGCAACCCTTATTCCGTAAATATTAAAACGCTCTTTAACAATTTGTAGTCGCGCACTGGGTAATTAATCGCATCCCTAGCAAAATGAAAAGGCGGCCAATCCTAAGAGAGCTGGATTGAGTCAATTAAGGATTAATGCGAGCAATGGATCAGTGCATAGGCCAGCGACATATGTCGGCCTAAACAGTGTTTTTACCCTGCCGCCTGTTTATTGAGGCGGTAGGCATAAAATCACTGAGGAAATCACTATGTTGTCGACTGCGGCCTTTCTCTCTTTGGCGCTCCAATGTGCCTCAACCGTTCATCCCGATACAGCTCATGATGTTGCCCGTATTGAAAGTGGGTTTAATCCCTACGCCATTGGTGTGGTTGGAGAAAAAAAAGGGTTATTCCCCACCAATAAAGAAGACGCACTGATGCTCGTTAAGCGCTTACGTGCTGAAGGTAAAAATTTTTCAGTCGGATTGATGCAAATCAATCAGGCCAATTTTAATCGGTACGGCGTAGATGCCCCCGCATTGTTCTCACCCTGCATTAATCTGTCTGTCTTCGAAAAAATTATCACTGATTGTTACCAGCGAGGAAAAACCCTGAAACGGGCGTTGAGTTGCTATTACTCAGGCAATTTCGTGACCGGTCAGAAGAAAGAAACCGCCTTTGGCAAAACCAGCTACACCGAACGGGTGGGGTATAACGCCACCCGACGATATGTTGTCCCCAGTACGCAACTTGATAAAGCCGCTAATAAGGAATACGTGGCTCCGAGTCTCAAACCTAAACCCAAACCCCGAATTGTGTACCCGCAGCAGCTTGTGCGGGGCGAATTCGTTTTAATCAATGGAGAGTAAACATGTTATTACTGCAAAGAATCAAATCCCTGTTCTCTTGTTCTGTTGCGGCGGTGTCGTTACTGGCGCTGGTATCACCCGCTTTTGCTGACGGTTTCAGTAAGGCCAACACCCTGATGGCGAAAATCTCTACCGGCCTGCATGGGGTGGCGGCTATCACTATCACTGTCGCGGTGGTGTGGGTGGGCTATAAAGTGCTATGGAACGGTCAGTCACTCAAAGACTGCGGCAATATCATCATCGGCGCGATTTTAATTATCTCTGGTGCTGAATTTGCGCAGTTATTCATCGCGTAACCGGCGGGGGTATATCAATGACCACCCTCTTTAAAGCGCTAACCCGCCCCGCCATAATCCTCGGGGTTCCAGTGATCCCTTTAATTTTAGTTGAAAGTGTTATTGCCGTCGCGGCGGTCTATTTCAGCGCTCTGCTGTTTCTGTTTATACCAGTGGTGTGGTTTGTGATGCGATTGCTGGCACGCCGAGACGCGCACATTTTCAGTTTGTTGAATTTAAAACGCCAAACGCGGGGTAACGGTACCACCAATGCCTTTTTCGACGCTACGGCATACCTCGCTAATGACTACGGCAATGTGGATATCACGGAGTTTACTGACGCTATGCGGCTCAATGAAAGAGTGACGTTAACGGATAAAATCCCGTATTCATCGCATGTGCATGAATACATTATCAAGGGTAAAAATAGTGACCTGATGGCCTCATGGGAGGTGGGGGGCAATGCCTTTGAGTTTGAGACGGAGGAACAAAAGGAGGTGAAAACCGCCCAGCTCAACACCCTAATTAAAAGCTTTGAAGGGCAACCGGTTACCTTTTATATTCACAACATCCGCGAGTTGTATCACGACAGCCTGCCGTTTGTTTCCGGCAATGATTTTGCTGATGCGGTAGCCGAACGCTACAACGCCAGTCAGGAACATACCCCATTTCACCGCAACCGTTTATTTTTGACCGTTTGCCTGATGCCACCCCCCTCACTGGACAAGGCTGAGCGCAAGGGTATGAGTATAGGGCAAAAGCAATGTGTGTTGGATGGGGCTATCAAGCGGATGCAGGAAATCCGCGCCACCCTCAACACGGCGCTGTCGCGATTTCAGGCGGAGGCCTTGGGAACAGTGGAAGAAGACGAAGCTGTGTTCTCTACACAACTCAGTTTCTACCATTTCTTGCTCACTGGCGTCTGGCAAAAAATCCGTGTCACACGCACCCCATTCTATGAGTTGCTCGGTACGGCTGACCTTTTCTTTAGTGGGGACTCAGGGCAGCGAAACACCCGCTGCGGTACGGAGTTTTTCCGCTCACTGGAAATCAAGGATTACGCACCGGAAAGTGCCACGGGCTTACTGGATGTCTTGTTACATGTACCTTGTACCTATGTGTTGACACAATCTTATACCTGTC
>JBEGTQ010000175.1:0-10192 GCA_041179305.1 Pseudomonadota bacterium
CACCATTTTGTTGAACAAGGCAAGTTTGATCAAGCAGCACAGCAACTCAGCCAGGCGCTGGGTCAGACAAAAGATGAAAATCTACTGTCGTTGATCAATCTGCGTCTTGCTCGTGTGCAGCTACAATTAAAAAAACCAGATGAGGCGTTGAAAACGCTGAATGCGGTACAAGGCGATGGCTGGACTGCGATGGCTCAAGATGTTCGTGGCGATACGTTATTAAGCAAGGGTGACATCGTAGGTGCACGCGCAGCTTACAGTAAAGGCATCGAATCCAATGCTTCTCAGGCGCTGCAAGCATTGTTGCGCATGAAATTGAATAACTTGTCCAACTAAGGGGTCTTCCCATGCAATTGCGTCAAACACTCTTGGTAGGACTAGTTTCTGTTGCCCTATTGAGTGGCTGTTCACTGTTTAACGGTGAAGAAGACGTGGTGACTATGTCGCCACTGCCAAAAGTTGAAAATCAGTTCATACCCAACAAAGTGTGGAGCACTTCTGTTGGTGGTGGTATCGGTGATTATTACTCTCATTTGCGCCCCGCATGGCAGGGTACCACTGTTTTTGCCGCAAACCGTAAAGGTCTGGTGAAAGCGATGGAAGCAAACAGCGGTAAGCAAATTTGGCAAACTGATTTGTCTGAAAAAACCAATTTCCTCTCCAGTAACCGTTCAGCCATGTTGTCTGGCGGTGTAACCGCTTCTGGCGCACATGTGTATGTCGGTAGCGAGAAAGCGGTGGTTTATGCGCTGAATTCTGACGATGGACAGGTGGCATGGCAGACAGCCGTTGCTGGTGAAGCCTTGTCCCGCCCGGTGGTGAGTGATGGCGTGGTCTTGATCCATACGTCGAACGGTATGCTGCAAGCATTGAATGAATCAGACGGCGCGATTAAGTGGTCCTTAAACCTCGATACCCCTGCGTTGTCTCTGCGGGGTGAGTCTGCGCCAACAGTAGCATTTGGTGCAGCGATTGTCGGTGGTGACAATGGCCGTGTCAGCGCGGTGATGATGGAGCAAGGTCAACTGATCTGGCAGCAACGTATTTCACCAGTGACCGGTACCACTGAAATTGACCGTCTGAATGATGTTGATACTACTCCTGTGGTAGTCGATAGTGTGATTTATGCGCTGGCTTATAACGGCAACTTGACTGCACTGGATCTGCGTTCGGGCCAGGTTGTGTGGAAGCGTGAAATGGGTTCAGTGAATGACATTATTGTCAACGGCGGCACTATCTATCTGGTTGATCAAAATGATCGCATCGTTGCGTTGAAAGCTGATGGTGGCATAACCCTTTGGAGTCAAAACGATTTATTGCATCGTAACTTGACTGCACCAGTGATGTATAATGGTTATTTGGTGGTAGGTGATGCTGAAGGTTATCTGCACTGGCTGAATACCGATGATGGTCGTTTTGTTGCTCAGCAAAGTGTGGACAGCTCCGGCTTCCTGAGTGCGCCAGTGGTTGCCAGCGATAAGCTGTTGATCCAAGCCAAAGGCGGCACGGTATATGCGTTTACCCGTTAACCTTGATTTAAAGCCTGTTCAACAGGCCAACACCTAACGTTATTGAAGTTGCAGTAAGGCCAGCTTATGCATGACAAATCAGTCGGTGGCCGATTTGAGCAGCATTTATGCTAGCCTGCAGGGTGAGCCTCAAGGAGGCTCATTCATCCGATGAGCTGATGCCCCGGTCAGTGATTTGGGAGAATGAGCGCCGCTAACACCGCTGCAACGTTCAAAGACGACAGGTTTTAAGCGGCTCCTGAGGTTCAGGGGCCGTTTGTCTTCTAAAAACGGCGTTGTTGAAGATCCGGTACAGCGCTGTAATGATTTGAAAATTAAGTAATGAGGCTTCAACAATGATACCTGTCATCGCGCTGGTCGGGCGCCCGAATGTGGGGAAATCCACTTTATTTAACCGCTTAACGCACACCCGAGATGCGTTAGTTGCGGACTTTCCTGGGCTAACACGTGATCGTAAATACGGCCGTGCCGAGGTCGAAGGTCATGAATTTATTGTTATCGATACTGGCGGTATTGATGGCACAGAAGATGGCGTAGAAACTAAAATGGCGGGTCAATCGTTATTGGCGATTGAAGAGGCCGATATCGTGTTGTTTATGGTGGATGCTCGTGCCGGATTAATGCCTGCAGATCAGGGCATTGCCCAACATTTGCGTAGCCGTGAAAAAGCCACTTTCCTCGTTGCCAACAAAACGGATGGTATTGACCCTGATACGGCTACAGCCGATTTCTATTCATTGGGTTTAGGCGAGGTTCACGCGATTGCGGCTTCTCATGGCCGTGGTGTAACTCAGTTGATCGAAGATGTGATGGCGCCGTATATGGATGCCAAAGAACCAGAAGTTGAGCTGACAGAAGAAGAAGCCAATGCGGCTTACTGGGCTGCACAGGAAGCTGACGGCGACGAGATTCAGGAAGATGAAGGGGAAGATAACTTTGATCCACGGACGTTACCAATTAAATTGGCGATTGTCGGGCGTCCTAATGTGGGTAAGTCCACACTAACAAACCGTATCCTTGGTGAAGATCGTGTTGTGGTGTATGACATGCCAGGTACCACCCGTGACAGTATTTATATCCCGATGACCCGCGATGAGCGCGAATACATCCTGATTGATACTGCCGGGGTGCGTAAACGCGGCAAAATCACGGAAACGGTTGAAAAATTCTCTGTTATCAAAACATTGCAGGCGATCGAAGATTCCAATGTTGTGCTGCTGGTTATTGATGCCCGTGATGGTATTTCGGATCAAGATTTGTCACTGTTAGGATTTATTCTTAATAGTGGGCGTTCACTTGTTATTACAGTCAATAAATGGGACGGCATGACGGAAGAAGCCCGTGAGCAGGTCAAAGATATGCTGGATCTGCGCCTTGGCTTTATAGATTTTGCCCGTATCCACTTCATTTCTGCCTTGCATGGCAGCGGTGTAGGTAACCTGTTTGAATCCATTAAAGAGGCTTATGATTGTTCTACTAAGCGGGTGGGTACATCAATGCTGACCCGTATTATGCAAATGGCAGAGGAAGACCATCAACCTCCTTTAGTACGGGGGCGTCGCGTGAAGCTGAAATATGCACATGCCGGTGGTTATAATCCGCCAATTGTGGTTATCCACGGTAATCAGGTGACCGATTTATCTGATTCGTATAAACGTTATCTGATGAATTATTTTCGCCGTTCGCTGAAAGTGATGGGTACACCTATTCGTATTCAGTTTAAAGAGGGTGAAAACCCGTTTGCTGATAAGCGTAATACCTTAACGCCGAACCAGATGCGTAAACGTAAGCGTTTGATGTCGCATCTGAAAAAAGGTAAGTAATATCAATAAAGCGCGGGCATCCCGCGCGTTTTACATTCTTAGCGCACGGTCTGGGGAATTTGCACTTTGGGTTAGCGCTCAAGAGGCAGAAAAAGTGGGCGGTCAGTCATGGTTTGGGAAATCAGGCTGCCTGCATGTAATTTCAGGGTGCCTGATCTATTGGTATTACCCAGCGTATTATTACGCATTCGCTGACACTATCGCTCCTGCTGTTGTGATTTCTTCGACACATTGATTTGTGTGATTTCACTTTCAACCCAACCGTCTTGTAGTCTGGTGGTTAGTTTATCACCGGCCTGTACCTGTTGGGTGGTTTTCAGCACCATACCTGCCGGGGTTTGTGTGACACTGTAGCCACGTGCCAGTGTCGCTAATGGACTCACGGCTTCCAACTGTGAGCAGGCGATACCAAAACGTTGGTGATAGCCATTAAGCTGGCGCTCCAGAGCCTGGCGCAAACGGTATTCTTGCTGCTGCACCTGTTGGCTATAACGGTGAATCTGCCCTTGCGGTTGTACCTGCGCGAGGCGCTGCTGACAGCGTTCAGTGTGGCGGCTTAATCGGCGGATATGGTTTTGCACATTTTCTGCCAATCGGCGCTGTAATTTCAGCAATAATGTCTGTTGACGTGCCAGCCGTAAATGCGGGTGTTGTTGTTGTAAACGGTGCTCAAGGCGAGTGAATTGCTGGTTGCGCTGTGCCAGATAATAATCCATCGCCATCTCCATCCGTTGCTGCCGGCCCTGAATTTGCCTTACCAGCTCAATCTGGTTGCGGCTCACCAACTCTGCGGCGGCTGATGGGGTGGGTGCACGTAAATCGGCGACAAAATCGGTGATAGTGACGTCTGTTTCATGACCAACAGCACTGACAACAGGGATGCGGCTGTTAAATATTGCGCGAGCGACGTGTTCGTCGTTAAAGCTCCACAAATCTTCCTGTGAGCCGCCGCCACGCCCGACGATCAATACATCGCATTCAGCACGTTGGTTAGCCAGTTGAATTGCTCGGATTATCTGTATTGGTGCATCAGCACCTTGCACTGCTGTTGGGTAAACTATAACTGGAAGTGATGGGTCGCGGCGTTGTAGAACCTGTAAAATATCGTGCAGTGCCGCACCACTGGTCGAAGTGATTACCCCGACTTGCCTGGCTGGCTCGGGTAGTGGTTGTTTATGATTTTGATCAAACAGGCCTTCCGAGGTCAGTTGCTGCTTGAGTTGATCAAATTGCTGTTGCAGCAATCCATCACCGGCAGGTTGCATGCTTTCGGTAATTAACTGATAGTCGCCGCGTGGTTCATACAGGGTGATCGATGCTTTGACCAACACTTGTTGACCATTTTGTGGCCGGAACGTGGTACGGCGATTACTGTTACGAAACATCGCGCAACGCACCTGCGCCTGGGCGTCTTTCAGGGTGAAATACCAATGTCCGGATGACGGCTGGGAGAAATTGGATATCTCGGCAGTGAGCCAAATTTGGCCCATTTCCATTTCCAGCAGTTGCCGCACGGACTGATTAAGGCGGCTGACAGTAAATATCGTTGATGCGAAAGATTGCGACATGTGACCTGGATCAAATTTTAAAACAATCACTTAATTGATCGATATTACCTGCATCATAACGATTGGCAAGAAAAATTATGAGAAAGTGCTGGAGGCAAGCGATTACGCTCTGTATAATGCCACGGCAATATTTTATCTTTTTACATTCACCTTGGTGAGATATTGCCCATGCTACGTATCAAGAAAGAAGCTCTAACATTTGACGACGTTCTCCTGGTTCCAGCCCACTCCACAGTTTTGCCGAATACGGCCGAACTTGGCACTCAATTGACGGCAACTATCCGCCTGAACATTCCTATGCTGTCCGCAGCGATGGATACCGTTACCGAAGCTCATCTGGCCATCGCGCTGGCGCAAGAAGGCGGCTTGGGTTTCATCCACAAAAATATGTCCATTGAGCGTCAGGCTGAAGAAGTTAGCCGCGTGAAAAAACACGAAAGTGGTGTTGTTACTGAGCCACACACGGTTACCCCTACCACTACTCTCCGCCAGGTTAAGGAATTGACTGCCCGTAATGGTTTTGCCGGTTATCCGGTTGTGACCGAAGATTACGAGCTGGTCGGTATTATTACTGGCCGTGATGTGCGCTTTGTGACTGACCTGGATCAACCGGTGACGGCGGTGATGACACCTAAAGAACGTCTGGTGACGGTCAAGGAAGGCGAAGCCCGCGAAGTTGTGCTACAAAAAATGCATGAAAAACGTGTTGAGAAAGCGCTGGTTGTTGATGACAGCTTCCATCTGCGCGGTATGATTACGGTAAAAGACTTCCAAAAAGCAGAACGTAAACCAAACGCCTGTAAAGACATGCAGGGGCGTTTGCGTGTTGGCGCTGCTGTTGGTGCCGGTGCTGGCAATGAAGAACGTATCGACGCGCTGGTCACCGCTGGCGTTGATGTGTTACTGATCGACTCCTCACATGGTCATTCCGAAGGCGTTCTGCAACGTATCCGTGAAACCCGTAGTAAATATCCTGCGTTGCAAATTGTTGGCGGCAATGTCGCGACGGGCGCGGGTGCAAAAGCCCTGGCTGATGCAGGTGTGAGCGCGGTTAAAGTGGGTATCGGTCCTGGGTCAATCTGCACCACCCGCATCGTGACGGGCGTAGGCGTACCTCAAATTACTGCGATTGCTGATGCAGTCGAAGCACTGGAAGGCACCGGTATCCCGGTTATTGCCGATGGCGGCATTCGTTTCTCCGGCGATATTGCCAAAGCCATTGCCGCAGGTGCAAGCTGTGTCATGGTGGGTTCCATGTTAGCCGGTACTGAAGAGTCCCCGGGTGAAATCGAACTGTATCAGGGCCGTTCATTCAAATCATATCGTGGTATGGGATCACTGGGCGCGATGTCCAAAGGTTCTTCAGATCGCTACTTCCAGACTGACAATGCCGCTGATAAATTGGTACCGGAAGGTATCGAAGGCCGTGTCGCGTACAAAGGTCTGTTAAAAGAGATCGTGCATCAACAAATGGGTGGCTTACGCTCCTGTATGGGTCTGACCGGTTGTGGAACTATCAATGAATTACGCACCAAAGCAGAATTTGTTCGCATCAGTGGTGCCGGGATCCAGGAAAGTCATGTGCATGATGTGACTATTACCAAAGAGTCACCAAACTACCGTATGGGCTAATAGTCATATTTATTGATTATTTTTAGCGTCAACCTTGCCGTAAGCTGGGTGACAGTTTTTTATTTTAATATTAATACCCAAATTAATTGGCGTTGCAGCCAGGCAAAACACGAATAACAAATCGGTCGATGAATAGCATTTATTCTAGCCCGCAGGGTGAGCCTCAACGAGGCTCATTAATCCCGATGCGCTGACATGAGTCAGTGTTCGGGTAGATGAAAGCTGCTAACACTGCTGTAACGTTAAGTAATAAAGGGGATTCCTGGAATACACTGTACATGACAAAAAATATCCATAAACACCGCATTCTTATTCTTGATTTCGGTTCGCAGTATACTCAACTGGTGGCGCGTCGTGTCCGTGAAATCGGTGTTTATTGTGAACTTTGGGCATGGGATGTGACCGCAGCCCAGATCCGTGCATTTAATCCAAGTGGCATAATCCTGTCGGGCGGCCCTGAAAGTACCACTGAAAATGATAGCCCTCGAGCACCAGACTTTGTCTTTACTGCGGGCGTTCCTGTATTCGGCGTGTGCTATGGCATGCAGACGATGGCGATGCAATTGGGCGGTAAAGTTGAAGGTTCAAATCAGCGCGAATTCGGTTATGCGCAGGTTGAAATTAAAACTGACAGTGCGCTTATCCGTGATATCAAAGACGCTATCAATCCAGCCGGTGAAGCCATGTTGGATGTGTGGATGAGCCACGGTGATAAAGTCACGGCGATCCCATCCGATTTTGTCACTATAGCCAGCACCGATAGTTGCCCGTTTGCCATTATGGCTAATGAAGAAAAGCGTTTTTATGGTGTGCAGTTTCATCCTGAAGTGACGCATACCAGGCAGGGCCAACGTTTGCTGGAGCGTTTTGTTCTGGATATCTGCGGCTGTGAGGCGCTGTGGACCCCGGCGACGATTATCGAAGACGCCATTATCCGTTTGCGTGAGCAAATTGGTGAAGGCCATGTGATTCTTGGTTTAAGCGGTGGTGTTGACTCATCCGTCACTGCGATGTTGCTGCATCGTGCTATTGGCAAACGCCTGACGTGCGTGTTTGTAGATAATGGTTTGCTGCGTTTGAACGAAGCGGATCAGGTATTGGAAATGTTCGGTGATAAATTCGGCCTGAATATTGTCCATGTTGCGGCAGAAGGCCGTTTCCTCGCTGCGCTGGCCGGTGTAGATGAGCCAGAAGCGAAACGTAAAATCATTGGTCGGGTGTTTGTTGAACTGTTTGATGAAGAAGCCGGCAAACAGGATCTGGTGAAATGGTTGGCACAAGGCACCATCTACCCTGACGTGATTGAGTCCGCTGCTTCTGCCACGGGTAAAGCGCATGTGATTAAATCTCACCACAATGTGGGCGGCTTGCCAAAAGAGATGAAGCTGGGGTTGGTTGAACCCCTGAAAGAGCTATTTAAAGATGAAGTTCGTAAAATTGGTCTGGAATTAGGCCTGCCGTACGACATGCTATATCGCCATCCATTTCCAGGCCCAGGTTTAGGTGTCCGTGTTCTGGGCGAAGTGAAAAAAGAGTATTGCGATTTGCTGCGTCGCGCTGATGCCATATTTATCGAAGAGCTTCATAGAGCAGATTTATACAATAAAGTGAGTCAGGCCTTTACCGTATTTTTGCCAGTGCGCTCTGTTGGTGTGATGGGGGATGGGCGTAAATACGACTGGGTTGTTTCTTTGCGCGCCGTAGAAACCATTGATTTTATGACGGCACATTGGGCACATTTACCCTATGACTTCCTGGGTCGCGTTTCGAATCGCATTATCAATGAAGTTAGCGGTATCTCGCGGGTCGTTTACGATATCAGTGGTAAACCGCCGGCAACCATTGAGTGGGAGTGATTTGTTAACGTTTTTCTACGATTAATCACCATCAAAAATAATAACCGCCTTGATTTACAGGCGGTTTTTTATTTTTATTAATTAATAACTATCACGAAAAATGTCCTCATAAACATAATGACCTGTCGTCGCCTTCTGATTATGAAAAACAATGGAAAGGGCTACAAAGGTGTTCTGATTTTGTGATCCACTACAATCGCGATTTTCTCGCTTGCTGCTTTACTACACCTTAAAATCTATTGGGTATATCAAATTAATCCTTTGAAGTCATGAGGTTCGAACGTAATAAAAGTTTTCTTTCTTTTTTATATTTGTTTGTGAATTAAAAATATACAGTGTTTCATATAAACATTCTTTTAAATAAATTTTCCCTGTGTGAATATAAATAAGAACCACTTCTTATTTTATTTTTTTAATTTCAAGGGGTAACATATGAATGCTAATCATAATGTTTTTATTTTTACTTGTGTTTTTGTTTTTGCGTCGTCATCTGTAATGGCTGGTTATCATGGTGAAGATAATGTCTGTTTTTATTCTAATGATAATTATACTGAGAAAGGAGATGGTAAGAAATTTTGCGTGCCTTATTATACTGAAGATGAATGGTTGTTCAGTCAATGGAACAATAATATTGCATCGATTAAAATTCCTTTTAATTTACGAGTTGATATTTTTAGTGATTACTCTTTTACTGGGAAGTCCGTCTCGCTTTATAGTGATACCAACTCCAGTGCTTTAGCTAATTATGGATTGATGGCAGATATAAGTTCTTATCGCGTTTTACCAAAAAATTTATATCCTGATGCTAAAAGAGTTGCATTCAAATTTAATTCAGAAATCTTCTCTGAAAATCACTTTAGCTATAATTATTATACCAACAGTGAGCACAGTATTCTTTTGGCAAAGCAGAGCCAGCCTGTTGGTGTTGATGGGGAAAGTTCGTACATCTTTTACAGTCATGCAGGGCAGATAATGACTGCTTTTTTCGGATTGGGTTTTGAGCGTAATTTATACTGCCTCATGCCGACAAGCCGACGGAGTGGTACCTTAAACGCTGATGTGGCATTTAGCTATTGTGATTTTAATAATTTAGGTCAAATCTGGCTTCCCGAAACTGTAGGGGAAAAAATAGTATTAATTAATCATGGAACTGGCACCGCGCTATCCCTGGATCAAACGGGTTTTTATGTGAGTTTACATGTTAGCCCTGTTAATGGTTTACCCGGCAGAATAGAGCAACACAACCAGCGACCAGTGCCAGTTAGTGAAGATACAATTTGGTTTGATGATTCTGTGATTAAATTATGGAAAGAAAGTGCGGTCCGGCCTTTCCTGCAATATAAAGAAACTTTAGAGTCAATGAACGGTAATAATCAGCGTGATGTGATTGTTCATCATTTAGATGAACTTGATGATACCTACATTTATTTAGGCGATAATAGTAACGGAAGACATATTTATTATAATGCAGAAACTAAATCGTTGATGGCTTATAATAAATTAAGTGATGGTAAGGCGTTAATTGAATCTTCTTGCCTGTCATTATTGAACAACGGCACTGATCAATCTTCACCAGTCAGTTTCACTTATCATCGTAGTAACTACAGCGATAATAGCCTGGAATATCGCTGTGATAACGGTGTGGCATATAATATGTACACAAAAAGGTGGTACTTTATGGCTGATTGGGAATATCACTATTTGGTTAATGGACATGAAAATAAAGTCTTGCATTTTTATATAAATGACAAGGCACCATCTAATAATTTTCGGGGTGTGTTGAC
>JBEGTQ010000176.1:0-5898 GCA_041179305.1 Pseudomonadota bacterium
GGAGACTGACGCCGTATTGCATTAAATATTACGCTACGGCCGATAAACTTCACTCTTGCCCGGTAGAAGAAAAATTGACTGAAACATGCTGTTCAGATAACGTAATAGTATTACTTTTGAACGAAAACCCTAGCGGTATCAGCATGCGGGAAGATTTCTAAATGTGAATGGTTCTTCTTACAGGGATACTTACAGCTTCACCGTTAACATAAAACAACACCCAGTATTAACCCGGGTGTTGTTAGCTTGACTGGGCGGGATTTGGCACCGCAAATTCCAGCAATATTATGCAGCGGGTGCAGCTACTGTTTTTTTAGTCGTTTTGTGGTGTTTTTTAGCCGCCTGAGCTTTTTGAGCAGGTACTTTTTTCACCGTCTTTTTGGCCGCTTGTGCTTTCTGTTCGGTGGCTTTATGTTTTTTATTAGTTGCTTTAGCGGGAGCAGCAGTAGTGCTGGTTATAGTAGGTGTTGAGGTAGGTGTTGAGGTGGTTTCGGCAGCGAAAGCAACAGAAGACAGACCCATAGTTGCAACAACAATCAACGCTAATAGTTTTTTCATTTTCAAATCCTCACAGTTTATTTCGCTAAGTCCCTGATGGAACGGTTGGAATAATCATAAGGGAATGAAATTTTCTTTTCCGTGAGTCATTGGTTTCGCTAAGTAACCAAATGTACGAAGCGTGACTATAGCGTTCATTTCACACCCAGATTATGTCTATAATCATCATGTTGCAAATTGCAGATATATTGGCTGCATCTTGAGATTTTTCGGGTATAAAACCTATTTTTTCTGGCTAAACTTTCCACCACCCATCGGAGATTGATAAATCTCAAAAGATAATCAGCATTATGAATGCGTTTAACCGCCCGCCACCCTGCGTTACTCAGTGACCGATCCTGCCCTTATTCCGCAATAAAAATATTTTGCCTCTGTTTACATTTTGAAAACTCAGTCACCAGCCCTGTGCTGGCAGCCTTGTCTCTGGAATCTAAACCAAACGAACCTAATTAACTACATATAGTGTGGTTGAATTAATCAGGCACTAGATATAGTATTTATTCTATCACTAACGTAAATGAAACCACCGTTGATAATCAGAGACAGCTAATGGCATCACACCAATAACCTAACTACTACGCCTTTCCTCAACCCAAAAGGTAAATACGAATCATGAGTATTATCATCTATAGCAAACCGGATTGTGTCCAGTGTAATGCAACTTATCGTGCATTAGATAAACAGGGGATTACTTATCAGATTATTGATTTAACGCAAGATGCTCAGGCATTAAGCCATGTTAAATCTCTCGGTTATCAGCAAGTACCCGTAATCATTGCAGGTAATGAGCATTGGTCAGGTTTTCGTCCCGACAAAATTAACGCGTTGGTTCAGGCTGTCAGCGCTTGATGAGAGTGATGAAATGAATTCACTGGTTTATTTCTCCAGCGCCTCAGAGAACACCCACCGTTTTGTTGGCAAACTAAAGCTCCCGGCAATACGGATCCCCATTGCCGGTGCACGGCAAAAACTTCGGCTCGAACAGCCCTATATCTTGCTGGTACCTAGTTATGGCGGTGGCAGCCCTGTCGGAGCAGTGCCGATTCAGGTTATACGTTTCCTGAATGATTCTCATAACCGTTCTTTAATCCGTGGTGTGATTGCTGCCGGTAACACTAATTTTGGCGACGCCTACTGCCTGGCAGGGCAAATCATCGCCCATAAATGTCAGGTTCCTTATCTGTATCGCTTTGAATTACTGGGTACAGCAGAAGATGTGACAAACGTGCGCAAGGGAGTAACTGAATTTTGGCAACAAAAGAGCTGAACATGACTGATTCATCCAACCATGAGCTTGATTATCACTCGCTGAATGCGATGCTGAATCTCTATGATGCTGATGGACGTATCCAGTTTGATAAGGACCGACGAGCCGCGCGGCAATATTTCTTGCAACACGTCAATCAAAACACAGTCTTCTTCCATAATTTACGGGAAAAACTCGACTATCTGGTTGAAGAGGGATATTACGAAAAAGACGTGCTGGAGAAGTATGACTTCACCTTTATCAAAAGGTTATTCCAACAAGCTTATAGCAAAAAATTCCGCTTTCCCACTTTCCTTGGCGCATTTAAGTATTACACCAGCTATACCCTGAAAACCTTTGATGGTAAACGTTATTTGGAACGTTATGAAGACCGGGTTTGCATGGTGGGGTTGACGCTCGCAGCAGGCAACCCAACGTTGGCGCAAAAGCTGGTAGAAGAAATCATCTCTGGCCGCTTCCAACCCGCCACCCCGACCTTCCTCAATTGCGGTAAAAAACAGCGTGGCGAGTTAGTCTCCTGCTTCCTCTTACGCATTGAAGATAATATGGAGTCGATTGGCCGTTCCATTAATTCCGCGCTGCAATTGTCTAAACGTGGCGGTGGCGTCGCTTTCCTGCTCAGTAATATCCGCGAAGTGGGTGCACCAATCAAACGGATTGAAAACCAGTCCTCCGGTGTCATCCCGATCATGAAAATGCTGGAAGATGCCTTCTCCTATGCCAATCAATTAGGTGCGCGTCAGGGTGCCGGTGCTGTGTATCTTCATGCCCATCACCCAGATATTTTGCGTTTTCTTGATACCAAACGGGAAAATGCCGATGAAAAAGTTCGCATTAAAACTTTGTCGCTGGGGGTGGTTATCCCGGATATCACTTTTGAGCTGGCGAAGAACAATGAAGAGATGTATCTGTTCTCACCTTACGACATAGAACAGGTGTACGGCGTGCCGATGTCTGAAATCAGTGTCAGCGAGAAATACCGCGAAATGGTGGATAACAAACGCATCCGTAAAAATAAAATCAAAGCACGCGAGTTCTTCCAGATTCTGGCCGAGATCCAATTTGAGTCCGGCTACCCTTATATGATGTTTGAGGATACGGTCAATCGTGCCAACCCGATTAAAGGTCGTATCAATATGAGTAACCTGTGCTCAGAGATTTTGCAGGTGAATTCAGCAACTGAATATAACGAAGACCTCAGCTATCACCATATTGGCAAAGATATCTCTTGTAACCTTGGTTCTCTGAATATTGCTAATACGATGGATTCACCAGACTTTGGTAAAACCGTTGAAACCGCAATTCGTGGGCTGACGGCGGTATCTGATATGAGCAATATCCGTTCGGTACCCTCAATCGAAAAAGGCAATCAGGAATCCCATGCTATTGGCCTCGGGCAGATGAATCTGCACGGCTATCTGGCACGGGAACATATCTTTTATGGCTCGGAAGAAGCTCTTGATTTCACCAATATCTACTTCTATTGCGTAGTCTATCACGCAGTCCGTGCTTCTAACCAACTGGCGATAGAACGTGGCAGCCATTTCAAAGGGTTCGATGAGTCGGATTACGCCTCGGGGATCTATTTCAACAAATATGTCGAACGGAGCTGGCAACCCAAAACTGCCAGAATACAGGCCTTATTTACTGATGCCGGAATTCCCCTTCCCGACCAACAGGATTGGGACACACTGCGCCAGTCAGTGATGAAGCACGGTATGTATAACCAAAATCTACAGGCGGTGCCGCCCACTGGTTCTATTTCCTATATAAATCATTCAACATCAAGCATTCATCCGATTGTCTCACCGATTGAAATCCGCAAAGAAGGTAAAATTGGCCGCGTTTATTACCCCGCACCTTATATGACAAACGACAATCTTGAATATTATCAAGATGCTTATCAGATTGGGCCGGAGAAAATTATTGATACCTACGCTGAGGCGACCCAGCACGTTGACCAGGGATTATCGCTAACACTGTTCTTCCGCGATACCACCAGCACCCGCGATATTAACAAAGCGCAAATTTACGCCTGGAAGAAAGGAATTAAGACCATCTATTACATCCGCTTGCGTCAGGTGGCACTGGAAGGTACCGAAGTCGAAAGCTGTGTTTCCTGCTCGCTGTAACAGGCAGCATTGAACGAATAAGAATGGATAAATAACATGAAAACAACAAAATCGCTAATCCACATCAGCGCCATCAACTGGAATAAAATTGAAGACGATAAAGATCTGGAAGTGTGGAACCGCTTAACCTCTAATTTCTGGCTGCCAGAAAAAGTTCCGTTGTCGAATGATATTCCCTCTTGGGCGACTCTGACAGCAGATGAACAACAGTTAACGATTCGTGTTTTTACCGGCCTGACGCTGCTGGATACCATTCAAAACACCCTGGGCGCACCAGCGTTAATTAAGGATGCTATTACGCCCCACGAAGAAGCGGTATTTTCCAATATCAGCTTTATGGAAGCTGTACACGCACGCTCCTATAGCTCTATTTTTTCTACCCTTTGCATGACATCCGATGTTGATGATGCCTACCGCTGGAGCGAAGAAAATGGCCCACTGCAAAAGAAAGCTAATATTATCTTGCAACATTATAATAATAAAGATCCATTGAAGAAAAAGATTGCCAGTGTATTTCTTGAATCATTTTTATTCTATTCCGGATTCTATTTACCCATGTATTGGTCCAGTCGGGCTAAATTAACAAATACCGCAGACCTCATCCGCCTTATTATCCGTGATGAAGCAGTGCATGGTTATTATATCGGCTACAAGTTCCAGAGGAGCCTGGAGAAGGAGGATAACGCCAGACGTCTGGAAATAAAGAATTTTGCTTTCAATTTATTGCAGGACTTATATGACAATGAAGTCCGTTATACTGAAGATCTTTATGATAATGTCGGTTGGACAGAAGATGTCAAAAAGTTCCTCCATTATAATGCCAATAAAGCATTAATGAATTTAGGTTATGAGGCATTATTCCCAACCAATCAGGCGGCAGTCAGTCCTGCCATTTTGGCTGCTCTATCGCCCAACGCAGACGAAAATCACGATTTCTTCTCAGGTTCAGGATCGTCTTATGTGATAGGTAAAGCGGTCAACACCGAAGATGAAGATTGGGATTTTTAGTCTTTCTTTACTCCACATCTACCTCTCTTTTCAACTGACGTTAAAATACAGGTGCAGCTACCATCGGCAGCCATAATCCGGCTGCCGTCTTTTTGCGCCATTGCACTGTTCATTTAGGCATGTCATTAGCCTTGACTAACCAAGTTCATTTTAGCTGAGTCAATCGCCAGATTTTGTCATGAAATTTGCAATTATTATTAGACTCTCTATTTAACGGCAGACCAGAGCACAAAGGGGATTCAGCATACCCATCACATCCGATGAGAGGGCAAACTGGCGCTAAAAATATCACGTAACTTATATGATAATTAATAGCAAACATTAAGTTAATATAACACATAACAATACAAAAAAATATTACTGCCACATAAACAATAAGCATTATTTTGGCAGCTCAATAATCCTATGACATTCAGCAACTAATAGAGCACAAAAATTAAAATATTAACACTGGAAAACCAACCGTTTGAAAAGATATATATTTTGATAATGAGAATTACGTATCAGATTATAATAATATTGAGGGTTGTCTCAGATTTCAATTGTGTTAGGGTATGTAGCGTTCTATTTTTCATCAGTATAACCACATTAAAATGAACATAATTTAAAATTGACAAGAGGAATCCACCAACTGCATGGCAATTAAACTCGAAGTAAAGAATCTATATAAAATATTTGGTGAACATCCAGGACGGGCTTTTAAACTGCTTGAATCAGGTAAAAATAAACAGCAGATATTTACCAAAACCGGTTTGGGCACTGTTGCAAAGATCGCTGCGCTGATAAACTTTCTTCCCATTTTCACCAGTGATGCTCCCCATGAACGTATTTAAAGGCCGGCATTTTCAGCGCGACATCATCCTCTGGGCGGCACGCTGGTACTGCAAATATGGCATCAGCTATCGTGAACTGCAGGAAATGCTGGCCGAACGC
>JBEGTQ010000177.1:0-5573 GCA_041179305.1 Pseudomonadota bacterium
CGGCCGCTTTAATTTCCCGGCGCTGATTTTCAGTATTCTGCTCCAGTGTGGAAACACGGCAGTAGGCAAAAACGCGTGACATAATGTAATTATCCGTACGAAAAGGATGTACGAATTATAATGCATGTCCGAAACGAATTTCACTAACTTTCGTACATATTTGTAAGTGGGTGTACGAAACCGACCGGTTTCGGATATCAACTGGGAATGGGGCGTGCACCAGATAGCGATGCAGCGCGGCCGAAGAAATGATCGTGGATTAAATCGATAAATGGCGTATGCTATACGTGTATAGTAATGGAGGATTTAATTATGTTAGCAATACGGTTACCTGATGATATTGAAACCCGTCTGGCTGCTTTGGCAGATCAAACCGGTAGAACAAAAACCTTTTACGCCAGAGAAGCTATTTTGACTCATTTAGAGGATCTGGAGGATTACTATCTTGCGGCTCAGATTGTCTCTGATATTCGTAAAGGCGCTGAAAAAACTTACAGGAGCGAAGAAGTGAGGGCGTCTCTTGGCTTGGACAATTGATTACTCAGAACGAGCGCTAAAATCACTAAAAAAAATGGATAAGCAGAATGCTAAACGCATTCTGGATTTTTTGGAACAGCGCATAGCGATATTGGAAGATCCGAGAACGTCAGGAAAGCCATTGAAGGGTGATTTGGGTATTTTTTGGCGTTATCGAGTCGGTGACTATCGAGTGCTTTGTGAAATTCAAGATAGGGGTTCTACGCCGGAACCCCAGAAATTTCCGTCACTAGAAAACTTCCGACATTGCCGCACTTCTACCCTGAGCGGATCTATAGAGTGCTAACTTGCAAAAAGTTAAGTGCAATGTCATTTGGTTTTGCCGAAAAAGCTACCAAACTTTTTGAAGTTAAAGCCTATTCCCGAGATATTGGGTTCAAGAATTAGTGCGTCGACAATTGCAGAACCTATGCCTCTCTGTGTTTCTTTTGCAATCTTGAATTCCGAGAGATCCTTCCCAGCTTCAATGTCAGCAAACAGCTTTTCGATTAGCGAAATCACTTCGGTCGTGTTCGAACAAAATTTCTTTAGCGGGATAAGGATGAGCTTTAGCCCTCCATCTCTTGACTCGCGATACAGGCCACTGTTCCGACTGTACCCATGGTTGTGTGCCATGAAGTAGGATGGATGCGCATTTGTAATAAGTACAGCCGGAAGAATATCTTCGCCACGCTCATTGTTTATTTGATGCCAAGAGAATACTTCATTTTCAAAATGGGCGAGTTCAGTACCTTTGATCACCACTGCTCGATTTTTAGCTGCAAGGCCAGCCATCTGGAAGAAGTTACTATTTAGAGCTTCAGCTAGCGGCTCATACCACCCGTACTCTAAGAGATAAATAAGGTAATCACGGTTTTCGCTTCTAGGTATATTGCTCAAAGAATGTACATGCAAGCCCATTTTTCTTCCTTCGTTATCGATGGTTATCATTTTACCACCATGTCATTGACCTTCTACTTTTTTGGCCAAAACACCGGCATCTACGGCTAGACACATCTGTTTGCGTTATTTGCATCCCTAGGTCGTTCAAGTTCTGGTAAGCAATTTAGCTCCATCTGGACGCAACTCTCCTTTAGGTGAAACGTGTCGGTATAATGTCTGTCTGGTAATGCCAAGCTCCTGGCAAAGGTCACCGACCTTAGTTTCCGACTGCCCCATTGCCGCCATCGCCAGACGCAACTTGGCCGCTGTCATCTTGAATGGTCGACCGCCGCTACGCCCTCGCGCACGGGCAGAGGCCAATCCAGCAACTGTCCGTTCAGCAATCAGTTCGCGCTCAAACTCGGCCAGTGCAGCAAAGATGCCAAATACAAGCTTACCGGCAGCGGTCGTAGTGTCGATAGTCGCACCGTGACCGCTCAGTACCTTCAGACCTATGCCTCGACTTGTCAGGTCGTGCACCGTATTAATTAGGTGGCGAAGGTCTCGACCTAGTCGGTCTAGTTTCCATACGATCAATGTGTCGCCAGGCCGTAGTGCTTTCAGACAGGCAATTAACCCTGGACGATCTTCGCGTTTTCCTGATGCCTGGTCCTCATAAAGATGGGCAATATCTACACCTGCAGCTATCAGCGCATCACGCTGTAAATCATTCGTCTGCGAACCATCTGTTTTTGATACCCGCATATACCCGATTAACATTTCACACCTGTCACATATACGTTCGATTATGTGACATTCTGATTTTGGCGCAGAAATCTGTCAACATCAGTCACATTACCCGTCATTTAAATTATGGCACGTAAAGGTTATTTTTTAATGATAATGTGACACTTACGTTTGAATAAGAATAAGCATAAGGATCAGGGATGGCCAATAAAAATAAACTCCTCAGTATTCTTTCGGACGCTGAGCAGGAAGCACTGTACGGACTCCCTGATTTCGATGATGCGCAGCGGCTGGAGTTTCTGGCTCTGGATGAATCTGAATTGGCACTAGTGAACAATCGTAAAGGGCTTCATGCTCAACTCCTTTGCATTCTGCAAATCGCTTACTTTAAAGCCAAACACCTGTTTTTTCGCTTCGGCTGGGATGATGTTCAGGAGGACTGCAAGTTTGTTCTGAGCCGTTATTTCCCGGGAGAGCCACCTCCTGACAAATCTCCTTCTAAGCACGAGCGCTATGCTCAGCGGGAAAATATTTGCGCGCTGTATGGTTACCGACCGTGGTCATCAGCACTGTCTTCACAACTTGGGCAACAGGCCGCTCAGATTGTTCAGCGCGATGTGACCCCCGGCTTTGTCGCGACTGAGCTGATTATCTGGCTCAACGCGCATAAAATCATCCGCCCCGGCTACACCACGCTCCAGGAACTAGTGAGCCGGGTTCTTTCTGATGAAAGGCAGCGGCTGGGACGTATTCTGACGGAACAGCTTGATGACGCCACCATTGCTGACCTGGACAAACTGATTGAACGGGATGATACCCTTTCCCGACTTGCGGTCCTCAGGCAGGATGCGCGTGACTTTGGCTGGCGTCAGATGGTCCATGAGCGGGAGAAACGGGCCATCCTGGAACCGCTGCATCGCAAGGCCTGCGACATCCTGCCAGCGCTGAATATTTCTCAGCAAAATCTGTTGTACTACGCCAGCCTGGCAAATTTCTATACCGTTTACGATCTCCGCAATCTGAAGCCTGAGCAGACCCGCCTTTATCTGCTGTGTTATGCCTGGATCCGTTATCGCCAGTTCAGCGACAACCTGGTGGATGCGATGTTTTTCCATATGAAACAGCTTGAAGATGAGAGCCGCAGCGTGGCCAAACAACTCATGGCTGACGTGCAGGAAAAACACCGGCGTGAAACATCTAAAATCGGGCGCCTGCTGTCGCTTTATGTTGATGACAGCGTTCCGGATCCCACCACCTTTGGCGAAGTCCGCCGCCAGGCCTGGAAAATCATGCCCCGGGAGATGCTGAAAACCACCGCACAACGCATGAGTGTGAAACCCGTCAGCAAATTGGCGCTGCAGTGGCAGGCCGTTGACGGTATGACGGCGTTAATCCGGCGTCACTTGAGGCCATTATATCTGTCACTCGACCTCACCAGCGTGGTTCAGGGCAGCCCCTGGGCTGAGGCGCTGAGCTGGCTAAGAATGGTGTTCAGCAAAAAGCAGACGCTTTTGCAGCGACCACTGGCGGAATGTCCGCCGGAAACATTACCGGAACGCCTGCGTCCATACCTGCTGGAGTTTGGTGAAGATGGCGAGCCCACAGGCCTGAATGCCGGGCGCTATGAGTTCTGGCTCTATCGTCAGATAAGAAAGCGTTTTAAGTCGGGGGAATTCCACCTCAACAACAGCCTCCGGCACCGCCATCTTTCAGATGAACTGGTACCGGAAGGGGAACAGGCCGCGGTGCTGGCTGCAATGAACATCCCCTTTCTGCAGAAGCCAGTTAAAACGCAACTAAAGGCGCTGGAGTCCGAATTGCATCGGCAATGGAAAGCGTTTAACCGCGAACTAAAACAGGGGAAACTGAAACATCTGGAATACGATCAACAAACGCAGAAACTGACCTGGCATAAATCCGTGGTCAGTCGTCATAAAGCGCAGGAGAAAAGTTTTTATGAACAACTGCCATTCTGCGATGTAACCGACGTTTTCCGCTTTGTTAACGAGCACTGCCGGTTTCTGCCCGCCATGAAACCGCTGCAGCCTCGATATGCCAAAAACGAAGCTGATGCAGACAGCCTGATGGCTGTCATCGTTGCCCAGGCGATGAATCATGGTAACCATGTGATGGCGCGAACCAGCGATATTCCGTTTCATGTGCTGGAAACCACGTATGAGCAGTATCTTCGGCTGGCATCGCTGCTCACGGCCAATGACTGCATCACCGATGCCATAGAAGCACTGCCGATTTTCCCGCTCTATTCGTTTGATCCGGGAACGCTTTATGGGGCCGTTGACGGACAAAAATTTGGCGTTGAACGACCGACAGTAAAAGCCCGGCATTCGCGTAAATACTTCGGTCGCGGCAAAGGCATGGTGGCCTACACGCTGTTATGTAACCACATCCCGATCAACGGATACCTGATTGGCACAAACGACTACGAAGGCCACCATGTCTTTGATATCTGTTACCGCAACACCTCAGAGGTTAAACCCACGGCCATCACCGGGGACATGCACAGCATCAACAAAGCCAACTTTGCAATCCTGCACTGGTTTGGCCTGCGCTTTGAACCTCATTTTACGGATTTGAACAGGCAGCTACAGGAGCTATACTGCACCCGAGACCCATCGGCCTATAAAAAATGCCTGATTCAACCCGCTGGACAGATTGACCTGAACCTTATCACCCGTGAAAAAAGCAACCTCGACCGCATTGTCGCCACGCTGGGGCTGAAAGAAATGACGCAGGGAACGCTGATCCGCAAACTGTGTACGTACACAATAACCAACCCGACAAGACAGGCGGTATTTGCATATGACCGGCTGGTTCGCAGTATTTACACGCTAAAGTATCTGCGGGATCCGCAGCTGGAACGCAATATCCGTCGTTCTCAGAACCGGGTTGAATCTTATCACCAGCTACGCGCCGCGGTAGCCAAAGTCGGCGGAAAGAAAGAGTTAACCGGGAAAAATGACATTGAAACGGAAATCAGTAATCAGTGTGGGCGGTTGATCTGCAACGCGATCGTTTACTACAACTCCGCGATCCTGTCTCGATTGCTGGAACGACTGGAAACGGAAGATAACACCAAAGGCATTGAGGCTTTGCCCCGGATATCACCGGTGGCCTGGCAGCATATTTTGCTGAACGGGCATTACACCTTCAAGAGCAACAATGAGATTATTGACCTGGATGCGCTGGTTGCCGGGCTGAAACTGAGATGACGGAAAAATCTGGGGTTCCGGCGTAGAACCCCGTATAGACATCAGGGGCATCTTTGCTTACTAAAGTGATTGAGCTGGCATTAATAAAATCTAAGGATTCAATGGTGTTAGTATTTTTACCGTGTTCAGTTATATAACGGTAAATATCATTAAATTCTATTACGTTATCTTTTTGATGTTCGAAAATTATTTCCCTGG
>JBEGTQ010000178.1:0-11972 GCA_041179305.1 Pseudomonadota bacterium
CCCGGGCCGTGATAGGTGACCTGGCCACCTCTGTCACTCTGGATGACTGGAATATCACCAGCATTCAGAATATGTTCGGTTTTTCCTGCCTGACCCTGAGTAAAGACTTGCTGATGTTCAACCAGCCAAATTTCATCAGGAGTGGCATCAGTGCGGAACTCAGTGAAGTTATGCATGGCCTGAGATACGGGGGCATAGGGTTGTAACCCGAGCTGACGTAAAATGATAGTGTGTCGTTGCACGCGAGGCATCATCTGGTTACAGAAATGGTGGTGTCAGTATACCAGCCCAGCGGTGTGCGGCTACTATTTTGATGTTTGAACAACGGGTTTGATATTTGAAAAGTACGGTATGATGTTTTTAACGTCAGGTTTAGTGACTAAAAATAAGGCCCGATACGTCAATTAAGGGCTCGGGCCATGTGAGCCGCACGGATATTTTGCGCGCAGGCAAAATGGATTGAGCTACAGTACCATCCGAACCAGTTCAAGGTCGCCTAATTCTTTATACAGTATTTCTACCTGATCAATATGGGTGGCTGTAATAGTGATGGATACAGAGTGAAAGTTGCCTTTGCTGCTTGGTTTTACCTGCGGAGTGTAATCACCCGGCGCATGGCGTTTTACCACTTCCATCACCTGGTTGACCAACTGTGGTTCAGCAATGCCCATGACTTTGTAGGTAAAAGAACAGGGGAACTCAAGCAGTTCGTTCAGTTTAGTTTTCATGTGCGCTCCTGGGGCTTCGTTCAGTTGCCAGCTACTTGCATCTCGAAGTCACTTGGGTAAATACATTATTTAGGATGTGAAGATTACCAGGTGTTTTTCAAGCTCATTAACTAACCGAACCAGCGGTGGAACATCAGCTTGATGTGATCCACCATACGGCTGAAGAAGCCACCTTCTTTGACTTCGTTCATCACCACTAATGGGCGCTGATCGATGGTTTTGCCATCTAGCTGGAAGTTAATTATGCCAACAACCTGATGCTTCGCCAGTGGTGCATGAATTTCAGCGGTATTCAGCACGTAACTGGCTTTCAGATCTTTCATCCGGCCACGTGGGATAGTCAGGTACGCGTCTTTATCAACACCTAACTGCACACGATCGCTGTCTCCGAACCAGACTGGCTCAGAGGCAAATTCTTTACCTACTTTCAGTGGTGCGACGGTTTCAAAGAAACGGAAGCCCCAGGTCAGCAGTTTTTTACTTTCAGTTTCACGGCCTTTATGGGTGTGACCACCGAGTACGGCAGAGATCAAACGCATTTGACCATCAGTTGCCGAGGCAACCAGATTATAGCCAGCAGCGTCGGTGTGACCGGTTTTGATGCCATCAACGTTCAGGCTGGTATCCCAAAGTAAACCATTGCGGTTCATTTGACGAATATTGTTGAACGTGAATTCTTTTTCTTTGTAGATGGCATACTCATTCGGTACATCACGGATCAGTGCCTGACCAATCAGAGCCATATCACGCGCAGAGCTGTATTGACCCTCTGCATCCAGACCGTGAACTGTTTTGAACTGGGTGTTTTGCAGGCCTAATGCTTTAACGTAGTTGTTCATCAGGTTAACGAATGAGTCCTGACTGCCAGCAACATAATCAGCCATAGCGACACAAGCATCATTACCCGATTGCAGGTTGATACCACGGGTCAGTTTAGAAACTGAGACGCGATCGCCGGGTTTCAAAAACATCAATGAAGAACCTTTGAATTCTGGATTGCCCGTCGCCCAGGCATCTTTACCGATGGTAACCATATCTTCCGGCCCGATTTTTCCGGCTTTAATGGCCTGACCGATGACATAGCTGGTCATCATTTTGGTCAGGCTGGCTGGGTTGCGGCGGGCATCCGCATTCATTTCTGCCAATACCTTACCGGAGTGGTAATCAATTAGAATGTAGGCTTCTGCGTCAATTTGTGGCACACCGGGGATCATGGTTTTCAAATTGACGTCATCAGCGTTAGCAGTTGACGCTACGCTCATAACAATAACGAGCGCCAGGCTCTTGATAATGCGAGAAGAAGTAGTTACATATTTCATGATCAAGACAACGACATCCGTAGGAGTAAGTTAAGAACGTGCCACACTATAACATACCTTTCTTACTTAACGCTGCTGCGGTGTTAGCCGCTTTGCGATACCAAATAATTTGAGTATACACCTGTGTGGCGTTTATCGTTTTAACCGTAACATCCTGTTTTCACAGGGTGTTACGGTTATTTTTGTTTGGCAGATCTTAAATTGCTACAAGGCATGTCAATGCCCTTCGTATTTGACGTTAGCGGGGCGTTAACTGCCTTATTTACCCGGCCTATCCCTAAATCTCGCCTTATGTGAACCAGTTTGTTACCTGGCGGTAATTCCAGGTGTTTTGGATATGATTTAAGGTACTGCAACGACAAATGATTGCTGCTGTGCTTCGCTCGACAAACGCTGTTGTAATGCAACGGCTTGCTGGCGGCGGCTGAATGGCCCTAACTGAACCCGATGCACGCCAACATTGGTGGTCACTTTACCTGGCACGCTAAAACGCTGACTCAAACTTTCCTGCCAGCTTTTCGCTCGCTGCGCATCACTCAGAGCGCCGACCTGAACAACATAGCCCCCAGATGAGACTGCTGTGGCAGTTGTTGATACGGTTGGCGTAGTTACCGGGCCGGGATTGGTGACAACAGGCGGCCTTACCGGTTCGGAACTCATGGCTGACTGTGGATTCACTGTTGGCGCTGAGCCTTCCGGCACCCCAACGGGAACCGGCGTTGCAGCACGCAGGAAACCACTGCTCGGTGGTGCTACCGGTTGGTTGGCATTTGCACCGGATAAATTGCTGTCATTGATCGGGCGCACCGATGCGCTGACTGCCGGAGTATCTTGTTGTGAAGTGCTGGAAGCCAGATCAGGACGGCTTGGTAAGGCATAACTCTGCCTGGCGATGGTGGTGCCAATCATGCCAGGGCCGGACAATGAACCATCAGGTGCAACATTGATAAAATCAATCTTTACCTTAGTGTTATTCGAGATGTTCAGGCGATCAGCCGCGGCCTTAGATAAATCGATCACGCGACCTGGTGTATAAGGGCCACGATCATTAACGCGCACCACGATCTGACGACCGTTACTGATGTTGGTTATCCGTACATAGCTTGGAATCGGCAGCGTAGGGTGAGCTGCGGTCAATGCATTAGGGTCAAATATTTCGCCGGTTGCAGTAGCGTTACCGTTAGCCTCTTCGCCATACCAGGCAGCAAGGCCAACCTGGGTGAAGTTTTGTGGGTCTTTGACAATGCTGTAGGATCGACCATTGGCTTTATAATCCTGATTAAACTGAGGATTAAAGGGTTCATAGCGCGGTTCGGCACCACCAATTTCTTCAATTGGGCCGTTGTAGGTTTGTTGTACTGGTTGCTGGGGAGCCGGAGGCTGATTGGCGCATGCTGACAACAGCATGGCTGCGATGCTGACCCAAAGCCATTTCTTACGCATTGCTCACCTCTATAAATTCTTCGATAACATCTTTCGATGAGTATGTATCGACATCACGATACCAAACCCGGCCATCAGAACTATCAGCGCCGAACCTCCGTAGCTGACCAAAGGCAAAGGTACGCCAACCACAGGCAAAATGCCACTAACCATACCTATGTTAACAAACACATAGACAAAAAGAATTAGCATTAGGCCACCCACCATCACCCGGCCAAAGGTCGTCTGTGCATGGGCGGCGATCACCAGACCCCGCATAATAACACACAGATAAAGCCCCAATAGTATCAGTACCCCAATTAAGCCTAGCTCTTCTGCCAGCACGGCAAAGATGAAATCGGTATGGCGTTCGGGCAAGAATTCCAGTTGTGACTGTGTGCCGTGTAGCCAACCTTTGCCAGATAACCCACCAGAACCAATGGCAATTTTGGACTGAATAATATGGTAACCAGCACCGAGCGGATCGCTCTCTGGATCCAGTAACATCATCACGCGATCCTGCTGGTAATCATGCATCAGGAAGAACCATAGGATAGGAAGAAATCCGGCAACCAACAATGCTGCAATGCCGATCAAACGCCAACTCATGCCCGACAGGAACAAAACAAACAGGCCAGAAGCGGCAATCAGAATTGAGGTGCCGAGGTCAGGCTGAGCGGCAACCAGCAAGGTTGGCACAAAGATCAAAATCAGTGCGATACCGGTATTTTTCAATGACGGCGGACAGACGTCACGGTTCATAAAGCGCGCGACCATCAGGGGGACGGCAATCTTTGCAATTTCAGAGGGTTGAAAACGAATAAAACCCAAATCCAACCAGCGCTGCGCGCCTTTACTGATCTGACCAAATGCATCAACCAGTACCAATAAAATGACACACACGAAATAGAGATAGGGTGCCCAACTTTCATAGACGCGTGGCGGGATTTGTGCCATTACCAGCATAACCACCAGGCCGATGGTAATTTGGCCGACTTTGCGTTCCATCATGCCGATATCTTGCCCGCTGGCGCTCCACATCACAAAGGCGCTATAAGTCAGCAGCGCCAGGATGCAAATCAGAAACGGCAGGTCGATGTGCATTTTGTACCACAAAGAGCCTTTTTGTTGGTTGTCAGTCATGAGTTACCTTAATCCGCCTCCATTAATCAGTTTCAACCCCAAGAGGCTGCGGGGGTGCATCCGGCAGTTGAGTATTGTTATCACCCAACAAGATGTGGTCGAGGATTTGCCGGGTAATGGTCCCCACCGCAGGCCCGACACCGCCATTTTCTAATATCATGACAACAGATACTGTCGGGTTTTCGTAAGGTGCGAATGCAACCATTAATTTGTGGTCACGCAAATGCTCTGCCACTTTGTGGGCATTATAGGTTTCATAACTGTAGACCTGCGCGGTACCGGATTTTGCCGCTACTTTATACGGTGTGCCTTCAAAGAACTTGCGTCCGGTACCGTTCGGGCGATTAGCTACACCATACATGCCATCTTTGGCGATTTCCCAATAACCTGAATGAATATCACCAATCTGCGTGTGATCTTTTTGCTGGTAGGGTACGAATACTCCATTAACATGGGTACGTTGCAACAGATGGGGGGCTTTGATCGCCCCATCATTAATCAATGTCATCAGGGATTTTGCCATTTGGATTGGTGTGGCTGTCCAATAACCTTGACCGATCCCCACTGGAATGGTATCCCCTTGGTACCAAGGTTTCTTATGACGTTTTTGCTTCCATTGACGGGTTGGCATCAGGCCAGCGCGCTCTTCTGACAAATCAATGCCAGTGTATTCACCATAACCGAACTTGGTCATCCACGAAGAGAGGCGGTCAATGCCCATGTCATAGGAAATTTGATAGAAGAACGTATCCGCTGATTCTTCCAGTGCTTTAGTGATATTCAACCGGCCATGACCCCATTTCTTCCAGTCACGAAAACGTTTTTCTGAGCCGGGCAGTTGCCACCAGCCTGGGTCAAATAAACTGGTGTTTTTGGTAATGACACCGGCGCTGAGAGCCGCAACGGCAATATAGGGTTTCACGGTCGAGGCAGGAGGGTAAACACCCTGCGTTGCGCGGTTAATCAGCGGGCGATCAGGGTCGTTGAGTAACCCTTGATAATCTTTGTTGGATATGCCATCAACAAACAGGTTCGGGTCATAGCTTGGGTTAGACACCAAGGCTAAAATTCCCCCTGTGCGTGGGTCAGTGACCACCACTGCGGCACGGCTACCGCTAAGTAGTTGTTCGATATAAGTTTGCAGATGGAGATCGATTGTTAGATAAATATCTTTACCGGCCTGTGGCGGCTTCTCGTGTAACTGGCGAATCACTCGGCCACGGTTATTGACTTCAACTTCTTCATAGCCGGTTTTGCCGTGCAATACGGATTCATAATAACGCTCAATACCCAACTTACCGATGTCGTGAGTAGCTTTATAGTTGGCATAAATACCTTCTTTATTCAGCCGCTCAATATCCTTATCGTTAATTTTGGAAACATAACCAATAACATGGGTCAGGGCAGATCCATACGGGTAGAAGCGGCGTTGGTAGCCTTTGACTTCAATTCCGGGGAAGCGGAATTGGTTAATCGCAAAACGGGCTACCTGCACTTCGGTCAATGGCGCTTTAACCGCTATTGAGGTAAAACGGTGCGAGCGTTTGCGTTCTTTTTCAAAATTAGCGATATCCTCATTCGTCAGATCGACTATCGGTCGCAGTGCATTGAGGGTGGCGGGTAAGTTTTCAATTTTTTCTGGTATCAATTCTAATTGATAAATAGTCCGATTCATTGCCAAAGGCGTGCCGTTACGATCAAATATCATGCCACGGCTGGGAGCGATAGGGACCAACTTGATGCGGTTGTCGTTAGAACGGGTGCTGTAATCGTCGAAACGCACTATCTGCAAATTGTACATATTGGCGATCAATATCCCGCTTAACAGCAGGATACCGAGAAAAGCCAGCAGGGCGCGGCGGACAAACAGGGCTGCTTCAGCCGAATAGTCGCGAAAAGGGTTAGGTTCTTTTTTCATTCGCGACTATTTCATCTTGTCCAAAACTGGCATGTTATTCAACGCTATCACTTTACTCAGATTCATCGCCCACCTATTCCCGGTGATAAGGGTGATTGGTCGTAATGCTCCAGGCGCGATAGAGGCTCTCGGCCACTAATACGCGCACTAAAGGGTGGGGTAGCGTCAACGGAGAGAGCGACCAGCTCTGCTCTGCGGCGGCTTTACAGGCTGGGGCTAACCCTTCCGGCCCGCCAATCAACAGACTGACATCACGGCCATCCTGCTTCCAATGTTCTAATTGTTGAGCCAGTTGAGGCGTCTCCCAAGGCGTGCCTGGGATATCCAGCGTGACAATGCGGTTATTTTTAGCCACTGCAGCCAGCATCAGCCCGCCTTCTTTTTCCAAAATGCGTTTGATATCGGCATTTTTGCCCCGTTTGCCAGCAGGTATTTCTACCAGCTCAAAGGGCATATCTTTAGGAAAGCGGCGTAGGTAATCAATAAAACCTGTCTGCACCCAATCTGGCATTTTGGTACCGACGGCTACCAGTTGCAGTTTCACTGCTTAACTCCAGAGTTTTTCCAGTTCGTACATACGGCGGCTTTCTTCCTGCATTACATGCACAATCACTTCGCCCAGATCAACAACTATCCAGTCAGAGACTCCCTGACCTTCGACACCCAGCGGTATCATGCCGGCGAGACGGGATTCTTGCACCAAATTATCTGCCAGTGCCATCACATGACGGGTAGAGGTTGCGGTACAAATTACCATGTAATCAGTGATACTGGACTTACCCTGAACATCCAGAGTGATAATGTCCTGGCCTTTCAAATCATCAAGCTTGTCGATAACAAATGCTTGGAGCGCTTTACCTTGCAAAGGTTCCCCTTAATTTTTTCTAATTTAATCAGTTTGTTAAACTGTGCAGGTCGAGATTATTCGACATTCGTTCACTGCACTTCTATCCATTCATTTCCGCGAACGTCTCAATACTTATCAGTCGGTTGTGCAGATTTATGCCCGAGGATTTTGTGAGAAAATTCCTTACCCATTTCCTTTTCATCGCGTCGCGAAGATAAGCTCCGTATCTGATGAAATGGCGGCGGGTAGTTTCTTCCCATGTTATGCCTGCTAAATCTCTTGCTTTGGCAAATCGGCAAATCGCTTTTTCAGCGTGTTATCTGCAAATGGCTTACCTTTATCAGACGAAATTATAGTTTCGCTTTTAATAATTGCCCGATTTCCGCAGCGCGAGATGATATCACGCAAAGAGAGAGATCGGGTATCTGGCTTAACATTAACTTAAGCTCAATCAATTGGCGGCATCACCTTGTTCATATTATCTACAAGGGATGTGGGCGCTTAATAACTAAAATAATGAAAATTTCTCTTTGACTGGCTGGTAGAAATATCGGCCATTTTTTTATTTTTGATTACCGATTGCCATGCTTCAATAACTCAGGAAGGTTCTCTTTTCCGTACAGATGCAGCGCGCCGACAGCGACCACATAACATCCTGATGGCAACTGCTCCAGTTGCTGTTGCCAACGTTTATTGCGCTGGATTATTAATATGTCATATAAATCATGGCTGAAGGCTGTAGCCAGTGTCGTCAGGTCATTTTTGGGGTGATGTGCCAACCACCAACCCATCATGGTTTGCAACAATCGGGCGTTGGTGTGCCAGTGTGCCAGGGTATCTATCAGCAAAGACATACCGTTATCGGGTAACGTTTCCAGCAAATCGATCTGCATTTTTGCACCCTCCAGCTCTATTGTCTTTTTTTCCTGTGCCGCCGCCGCTTTCAGCAACTGATAGTCAACGCCGTATTCACTACGTAATCCCAGACGTTGAGCTTGCCGTGCCTGAAGCATCAATGCGACCTGCCATGCGGGTAAAAAATCCATCGTCAGTGAGTCATTTCCCAGCTCTTTACAGAGTTGCAACAGTTGTTGATACTGCTCTTCAGGCATTCTATCGCTCAATGGTTTAGTGAGCGTATCATTTCCAAAAGGTGAATCAGTGTTGGTGATATCGGCTTCTACAATTAGCGCATCAGCCAGATTCAATTTATTTAGTAATTCGTAGGGGAGGGGCGAAATACCTTTGGTTCCCATATGGATACTGCCGACCATATGGAAATGGCGTTCGCCGGGTAAAACGATATCTAAAGCCGGATAACTGTATGTCGTTGGTGTTAATATACCGAGAAGTTTTGCAATGCGGCGTAATAATTGGCCCATGTGCTCCCCTTGTTCGTATTTTCTATATGCCATCAGGTTATAGGAAATGTTTATTGTTTTGGTTTAAAACGCAGTAACCGGTTGGCGTTACTGACAACGGTAATCGATGACAGCGCCATTGCCGCACCAGCGACTACCGGGCTGAGCAATGTACCTGTGAATGGGAATAGAATCCCTGCGGCAATCGGAATACCCAGCGCATTGTAGAAAAAAGCACCCAATAGGTTTTGCTTCATATTGCGCAATGTTGCTTTGGAAAGTTCAACGGCATCAGCAACTCCATGCAAACTGTGGCGCATCAACGTAATCGCTGCCGTTTCGATGGCGATATCACTGCCGCCGCCCATAGCAATTCCGACATCCGCTTGCGCCAGCGCGGGTGCATCGTTGATGCCATCACCAATCATCGCGACCTTATGCCCTGCGGCTTGCAGTTGCTTGACAGCTTCTGCTTTGCCATCCGGTAGCACACCGGCGATCACTTGATCGATACCGGCTTCTTTGGCAATCGCATTGGCGGTAATCGGGTTATCGCCTGTCAGCATGATCAGGCTGTAGCCCAACTGATGTAAGCGTTCCAGTGCGCTTACACTGTCGTTACGCAATGGATCACGGATCGACAGCAGTGCTGCCGGTTTACCATTAGCTGCCAGAATAACCGGTGTGGTGCCGCTTGCCGCTTGTTGTTGCATCAGGGATTGTAGCGCGTGGGTATCTATCTGCTGCTGTTCCAGCAGGCGATTATTCCCCAGCAACAGTGTCACACCCTCGATCTCACCACTGACCCCCAGGCCACGTAAGGTTCGGAACCGGTCGGCAGTTACCGGTGTTATCCCTTCAGCACGTTGCAAAATAGCACGGGCCAATGGATGATTTGAACCGGTTTCCAGAGCTGCAGCCCAGCTCAACGCTTGCTGTTCACTTACCCCATTAAAGGTATGAATTGCTACTACCTGTGGATGCCCTTCAGTTAGCGTACCGGTTTTATCGAACACTAATGTGTCGAGTTCACTGGCTTGCTGCAAGGCATCAGCATCTCGCACCAGGACACCCAATTCAGCCGCCCGGCCGACGCCGGAGATAATCGACATCGGTGTTGCCAACCCCAGAGCACAAGGGCAGGCGATGATTAGCACGGTGGTCGCGACCACCAGGGTATATACCAGATGAGGTTGTGGGCCGAAGAAATACCAAATCAGCCCAGCGGCGGCGGCAATAGCTACCACGGTCGGCACAAATATCGCTGAGATACGGTCTGCCAGTTTACCCATTTCTGGTTTACTGCTTTGTGCCTGACGAACCAGTTTGATGATTCGAGCGAGAGTAGTTTGGCTGCCAATGGCATTGGCACGGAACAATACTGAACCATCCTGAACTTGCGTACCGGCATGCACGACATCACCCGCTGATTTCTGTTGCGGGATGGGTTCGCCCGTCAGCATGGCTTCATCCATCCATACTTCGCCTTGCACAATTTCACCGTCAACCGGCACCCGGTCACCGGTCGTCAGGCGTAACGTCATACCTAATTGGACGTCTGCTAAGGGAATAACCTTATCGCCTTCTTCAGTTACCAGAGATGCCGTTGGCGGAGCCAGATCTAACAGCCGTTCGAGCGCATTGGATGAGCGCTGTCTGGCCCGTTGCTCCATCGCGTGACCAAGGTTAATCAGGCCGATTATCATGGCACTGGCTTCATAGTAAAGATGGCGTGCTTCCATTGGGAAGATATCCGGCCAAATACTGACCGTAATGGAATAGGCCCAGGCCGCACCGGTTCCCAGTGCTACCAGCGTATCCATAGTGGCGCTGCCATTTTTCAGACTTATCCAGGCATTACGGTAGAAATGACCACCAGCAAAGGCCATCACCAGTAGAGTGAGGACACCGACGATAAGCCACGGGGTTTGGGTTTCCGGCGTCAGCGCCATATTACCACCAAATAACCCCCATCCCATCAGTGGAATACCCAAGAGCAGACCCAATGCGGCCTGCCATTGGAAGCGTTTCATACTGGCTTGCGATAGTTGTTGCTGGCGTTCGCGCCGCTCGCCCTCATCCTCAATGATCTCCGCACCGTAACCGGCGTTTTTTACCGCTTCGATCAAGGCTTCTTTGTTTTGAGTTCCGGTGACCAGTGCGCTACGTTCGGCGAGATTCACTCGTGCAACCTGAACGCCATCCACACTTTCCAGTGCATGTTGTATTTTGGATACGCAACTGGCGCAGCTCATTCCGGTTAGTAATAACTGGATGCTTTCATCGTCAGCGGTGGATTGTGTCGCGGCAGTTATCGTATTGTTGGTTGACTCATTAATTTGAGGGGTATTGGGTGTCGAAATAGAATTTTTTATCGGTTCATTATCAGTAGATTGAATAGTTGAAAAAGATGCTTCCAGTGTTTCTGTTTTATATGGAACTGAATTAGTTAGCGGCTCAGATTTTGAGGATTGGGTGCCTTGCCGTGTGGCGTGATAGCCCGCCTGTTCCACTGCCGCAATTAGACTTTGCGTATCAACTTTACCGAACACCCTGGCGCTATCAATAGTAACATCAGCAGCAATAACACCAGGCACTGCTTCAAGTGCTTTTCGAGTGGTTTCGGTGCAGCGACCGCAACTCAAGCCTAAAAGTTGTAGCTCAACGTCCGGTATTTGAGCTTCCTCTGCCTGATATCCAGTTTGTTTGACAGTATCAATCAGCGCGTTAATCTTGGCTGTACCGGTTACTTTGGCGTAATGAATATTCACTTCGGCATGATGAACGTCTGCGCGATTTTTTAATGCGATTTTTACGTGATCAACACAATTCATGCAAGAAAGGCCGTGTAAGGCCAGCACTGTGGTTTGCAACATAATTAACTCCTTATCGGGTAACAACTTATCCGTTAATTTGTCGGAATAAGTTTAGTCGGTAATCCCGGCTACATACCTTATCCGTGGTGATTATGGTCTGGTTGTGCAATTTTTATTCAGCTTGACTGGCATCGTTATTTTCACTAATTATGGAGGTTAAACCTTCCAGTAAGGGCAATGTCAAGGGAGACATATGAAAATTAGCGATGTTGCAAAAAAAACCGGCTTAACCAGTAAAGCTATTCGTTTTTACGAAGAAAAAAAACTGGTAACGGCACCGCTACGCACTGAAAATGGTTACCGTAGTTACACCGCCAAACACATTGAAGAGTTAATGTTACTACGCCAGGCACGGCAG
>JBEGTQ010000179.1:0-3565 GCA_041179305.1 Pseudomonadota bacterium
ATTACGATTATCTGGTAATTGGCGGTGGCAGTGGCGGGATTGCATCGATCAACCGGGCAGCCATGTACGGCAAAAAATGCGCACTGATCGAAGCTAAACAGCTTGGCGGTACTTGTGTAAACGTCGGTTGTGTGCCAAAAAAAGTGATGTGGCACGCGGCGCAAATTGCAGAGGCGATTCATTTGTACGGTCCGGATTATGGTTTCGATACCACAGTGAACCGTTTCGACTGGAAAAAGTTGGTCGCTAATCGTACTGCTTACATTGATCGTATTCATCAGTCTTATGAGCGTGGTTTAGACAATAATAAAGTTGATGTTATGCACGGCTTAGCTCGCTTTGTCGATGCGCACACTGTGGAAGTTAACGGCGAGAAGGTAACCGCAGATCACATCCTGATTGCCACCGGTGGTCGCCCGAGCCGTCCGAATATCCCTGGTGCGGAATACGGTATTGACTCTGATGGTTTCTTCGCATTAGACGAAATGCCAAAACGTGTCGCTGTAGTGGGTGCCGGTTATATTGCGGTAGAGATCGCGGGCGTACTCAATGCGTTAGGCACAGAAACGCATTTATTTGTGCGCAAACATGCGCCTCTGCGTACTTTTGATCCGCTAATCGTTGAAACTTTATTGCAGGTGATGAACACCGAAGGGCCGAAACTGCATACCGAAGCGGTGCCAAAAGCGGTTATTAAAAACGCAGATGCCAGCTTGACACTGCAACTGGAAGATGGCACTGAAGCTGTCGTCGACCATCTGATTTGGGCGATTGGTCGTGAACCGGTTACCGATAACCTGAATCTGGCTGCCAGCGGTGTTAAAACTAATAACAAGGGCTATATCGATGTCGATAAGTTCCAGAATACTAACGTTAAAGATATTTACGCCGTTGGTGATAACACCGGTGCAGTTGAATTGACTCCAGTTGCAGTGGCCGCAGGCCGCCGCTTGTCAGAACGCTTGTTCAATAACAAACCTGATGAACATCTGAATTACAACAATATCCCTACGGTAGTGTTCAGTCATCCGCCAATCGGTACTATTGGCCTGACTGAACCGCAAGCGCGCGAGAAGTTTGGTGACGACCAGGTAAAAATCTACAAGTCTTCATTCACTGCCATGTACAGTGCCGTAACCGTGCACCGTCAGCCATGCCGAATGAAGCTGGTCTGTGTGGGTGCGGAGGAGAAGATTGTCGGTATTCATGGTATCGGCCTTGGTATGGATGAAATCCTACAAGGGTTCGCCGTCGCCATGAAAATGGGCGCAACCAAGAAAGATTTCGATAATACTGTCGCCATCCATCCAACCTCTGCGGAAGAGTTTGTTACTATGCGCTAACGTCTGGTTAAAGGCCTTAAGCTGCAAGGTCTGCGGCCTTTTTATCGCTGTATTAGATCAACGTCTAAGAGCAACAGAGCGTTGCCCTTTTACATTTCTGTTTCTCGTTAGTCGCGCTTTTCCAGCAATATTCCACACTCCATATGATGGGTGTAAGGGAACTGATCAAATAGTGCTAGCCGGCTGATTTTATGTGTGTTTTGTAACTGTTCCAGATTGACACACAGCGTTTGGGGGTTACAGGAGATATAAAGAATACGGCGGTAACTCTGTACCAGTTTGACCGTCTCGTCATCTAACCCACTGCGTGGTGGATCGACAAAAATCGTCTCGCAGTTATAACTGCTTAAATCAATATCTTTCAAACGGTTAAACTTGCGTACGCCTTGCATCGCTTGGGTAAACTCTTCAGCGGACATGCGGATAATCTGCACGTTATCGATATTATTTGCTGCGATATTGTATTGCGCTGCTGCTACCGACGGTTTAGCAATTTCTGTTGCCAGTACCCGTTCAAAATTACGCGCCAGTGCTAATGAGAAATTGCCGTTACCGCAATATAATTCCAGTAAATCGCCACCGGCGTTGTGGGTAACATCAATCGCCCACTCCAACATATGGATATTCACGGCGGCATTAGGTTGGGTAAAGCTATTTTCTACCTGACGATAAATCATCTCGCGCCCGGCAACCGGTAGCACTTCATCTATATAGTCATGATCTAACATGATTTTTGTTTTTGCTGCCCGCCCGATTAGCTGCAAGTCAAAACCTTGCGCCCGTAGCTTGTCACGTAACGCTAATGCTTTTTGCTGCCACTCTTCATCTAATTTTCGGTGATACAGCAAAGAGGCTATCAGCTTGCCGCTCACAGTAGACAAGTAATCAATTTGGAACAGTTTGCGTCGTAACAGAGGCTCGGTACGGAGGGTGGCCATCATCGTGCTCATCAACCGATTGATCAACAAGCTGGCTACAGGGAATTGCTCAATCCGAATGCGTTGCTTGGTTTGCGGGTCAAACATGATGTGGTACAAATCATCTTCGTCATGCCAAACCCGAAACTCTGCTCTCATGCGGTAATGTTCTGCCGGAGAACGGAATATTTCCGCAGCAGGTGCCTGAAACGGCGACATCATCGCCTGAAGACGGGCAGATTTTTCAGTCAGTTGTTGATCGTAGCTGGCTGTTGGCAGGATATCGGGAGTCATGATTCTTCTTGTCTGTCCACTATAAAGAGAGATATTGCAGCGGATTGTAGGGAAAGCGGGACTGATGTCCAGTTTTGTCGTCTTTACGCCTTGTAAAAAGAATGGAAGTCTGGATATCTATTTCACTTGATCGTAGCATTGCGGCTCGGCCTCATACTGTTACTTAAGCACGTAAAAGTTAATCCGGTGTAAATCCATACTGACGCGCGGCGGTAAAATACAACCAGGCATTGTCCACAAGACGTGAAGCCATCGTTCGCTCGGTTTCATGTCATTTATTCATCTCAGTTTTATTTACTATCGTAATAATGGCTGACCTTAGAGATCCCAAGGCTGAAAACCTGCAGGTATAGCGCCGCAATGCCCGTGGCCGCTGCGTACTATCGGTGGCAACACTGCGGCATCCGCTAATTAATCTTGGATGCGTTTCTAATGAAATTTAAGAATACCATGATAATTAAAAAATATACGCTATTCACAGCCCTTTCTGTGACGGTCTTTTCGGGATGGGCTCAAGATCGCACCTTAGCAAGTAATAACGATGAAATGGTTGTTACCGCGAGTCGTTTCAAACAACCGGTTTCCACTGTGTTGGCACCCAATAATGTTGTAACTCGCGACGATATTGACCGCTGGCAGGCAAAAAGCCTCAATGAAGTGATGCGCCGGTTGCCTGGAGTTGATATAGCGCAAACCGGGGGGTTAGGCCAAAGCTCTTCTATGTATATCCGTGGCACTGAAGCCCGGCATGTGCTGGTATTAATCGATGGTATTCCCCTTGCGCGTACCGGTATTATCAATGCTGTTAACTTCAATCAAATCCCTATCTCTCTGGTGCAACGGGTTGAATATATCCGTGGGCCACGTTCTGCCGTATACGGTTCGGGTGCTGTCCACTCCCCGTTATCTGAGACAGTCCTGATTAGAGTTTTCTAGCTGTTTTCGGTATGTCTCCGGGGGAAGATGCCCCAGACTTTCATGTGTACGATTCAGGTTATAATCCTGTTGCCA
>JBEGTQ010000180.1:0-4329 GCA_041179305.1 Pseudomonadota bacterium
GGTTCAACCACCGCCGATCACGGCAGCACATTGATTATGTGCCACTACTTGAAGCCAAGAAAACGTATTATGCTTCCCTTAAGAGCAAGCCATTGGCAGCCTGAGTTTATGGATTAAAATGGGGCGATTCAGTGAACGTGGGTTATCGTGATAAGTAGCAAAACCGTTATTGAAAACCTTAGCGTTAAGGAAAACCATGTATAAAAAAATTATGACCATGCTGGGCGCAGTATTGCTACTCGCAATAGTGGCGTTACCCGGGATTGGCGGTGTCATTGCGCGTGATATCGGCCAATCAGTGGATCTGGAATGCTCCGCTATAACGGCGCCTACCTCTATTGAGCAATTAACCCAGCTCAGGCAGGTAGTGAAATATTTGCAAACGCATCATCGTTTGCCGGATTTTTATATCACCAAGCAGCAAGCCCGTGCGCAAGGCTGGGAACCGAAGAAAGGCAATCTGTGTAATGTGTTGCCTGGTAAGGCTATTGGCGGCGATCGCTTTTCCAACCGTGGGCGTCAGTTACCGGAAGCTAAAGGCCGCAACTGGCATGAGGCCGATGTTAACTATCGTTGTGGGCACCGTGGTAGTTATCGTTTGTTGTATTCGAGTGACGGCCTGATTTATCTGACTCAGGATCACTATAAACATTTCATTCGAGTGGAGTGAGACGATGGTAAAAGTGATATTCGATTTCGACCATATACCAGACTTTCCCACATTCTATGCTGTATTTTGCCAAAATTTTTCTCTAAACGAAGAGTTTGGCGCCAATCTGGATGCACTGTGGGATGTTGTTACCGGTGAGATAGCTTTACCGGTAGAGATTGAATTTATCCATTTCAATCCACGCCGGAAACGCCGTTTTGCTGCAATTGTGTTGTTATTTGAAGAGGCTGAAGAGGAGTTGTCTGGCAACCTATGCTTTAATATTGCTTTATGAGTGTTGAGCCGGGAGCCGGGTTAAACCCGGCCCCGCCCGATTACTGCTGTTTCTCCGCCAATTCACGCAGGTATTGAAAGATCTGACGATAGGATTTTGGCGGTTTTTGGGTGGCCTTCTCTTTCTGTGCGTTACGCACCAGACTACGCAGTTGCTGGCGATCAGCATCCGGATACAATTCCAATATCGTAGGGATCGCATCATCACCTTCTTCAACCAAGCGATCACGCAGCATTTCCAATTTATGGAATAGAGAAACTTGCTGGTTATGGCGGTTTTTCAGTTTATCCAATGCGGTTTGGATCGGTTCTACGTCGCGGCTGCGCAACATTTTGCCGATCAACTGGATCTGGCGGCGGCGGCCTTCTTTCTTGATTTTCTGCGCCAGTTCAATTGCGGCCAGCAGATCTTCATCCAGTTGGATACGTTCCAGTGCGTTTTTACCCAGCTCAACCAGCTCGTTGCCAAGGTCTTTCAGCGCTTCAGCATCACGCTTAATCTCACTTTTACTGACCCAGATAATTTCATCATCATCTTCGTTTTTATCTTCCGGGACTTCATTTAGCCAATCTTCGGGCTGTTTATTCATGGTCAAATTCCTTAAAAAGAGACTAATCCTAGCAGGTTGTGAGATTCCATATCCAGTAACTACGGGTTGGGCTACCGAATATCAACAAGTTAAAGCATCATTAGGCATCTAAAAACACCCTACAGTACACCAAAACATCACAAGTGTGGGCGGTTTGTGGACATTCCACTTAGCGGGCTTAGCATTCGGTATGCACATTCAGTATCTCGGAAGATCTCTAAAAGTGAATGGTTCTTTTGGCAGGGATACTTACAGCACTGGTCATGGTGGGATAAAATCTATGCGTGTAAATAAATGGCATATTTTACAGAAAGTTAATATTAAATCGCGATAGTAAGCTGGGGAAAGGACTACCCTTTTCCCAGCTTAATCAAGTAAGCTGAATACTTGACAGATGACGTTGTTTCTCAATAGTTATTATTTGCTATGATGTTTCTTAACCATTTGATACAACATATCCCGGTGTCCTGTAGTCGCTAGTGTTGACAGCCCTACAGAAGGAATGTGATCAAAGCCTTTTTCTTTCTTGTCTGTAACAGCCCATACTCCAGATGAAAACGGCGTGCTGTAACCCCCTTCAGAAATATTCTTGATATCAATTACAAACATATCATTTTCCAAAGTTAGTGTTGCAGTCATAAATTTGTCTGCGGCACCATATTTGAGTTTACCTTTATCTGCTTTTACTTTTTCGACCAATTTAGCCGTAGGTGCCTGGAATATGCCGATTTGTTTGGTGATGTCAACGGATTTTTTATCGCCCGAAATCAAGCCGGAGAGTTCAATACCTTTATCTGAATTTGGTGCGAAATACCAGCCATCAGATGCGGATTCAGCATACATAAATGCGAAGTGTAAATATTCTTTAGCGTTTCCCTTTGCCGGAATTTTAAAGGTAACTTTATTACCTGGCAGGGTGGCTCCCACAACCGCCCCATCAGGGCTATTGAAGTCACCTACTATTTCACCAAACGTGCTCATAGAGTCAATACTAATACTGCTTGCCGAGTCTATTTTACCGGTATTTTCACCGGCAGCAACCGCCATGCCAGATGATAATAATATGACGGATAAAACAGCACTACTGATTAACGTTTTATTTAACATGATATTGATACCTCGTTTATTTTACCAAAAGGGTTAAATCTTCATTTCATCCACAAATACTGGGTTACTACGCGCCCTCTCAAGAGCAGGATATTTCATCTGACTTCGGTATAGTTACCCTATCACTTCATTTTGTCTATGAAAATTTTTGAAAGACTTAGAGTAGCTTTAAATGCTACTGTATCCTGTAACTCTATCTCTCTGCCGGCGTACACAAAAATTTCTGACGATCAGTAAAACCGGTTTTCCAATTCTCTTACCCGTTTCCTATCAAGATGTAGAGGTGTGAACTGCCTTTAACCCCCTCCGTCACTGATTTAAGCGCCCGGGACTCCGCTCAGTTGCCGCCTGGCTCTATCTTAACGTAACATGGGTATAATCATGTCAGTCTGTACCAGATAATAACCTTATAAAATAAAGCATTAAATATGGCCAGACTCAGGATGACTCCATTTATCTGTAATATAAATTTATTGTTCAGCTTGCTTACGATATTCTGCAGAACCTATAAACTTGGAAAACCGTTCACACCATATTTGAACCGTAGTAAATTCATCAACATCAACACCTTCAGGAATACTCTTTCGGAAATTGCCAAAATTTTTCAGCTCTCCAATCAAAACAGCATCCTTTTTAATGGCCAGGAAAGAATCCTCATCAACAGCCTGCTTTTTTGTCAAATATATTTGATAATCCGGCCCTGGGGCAATCTCACCTTTAAAGGCTATTTCTTTTTCCGTTACGTAAAGCTCCCCGTTGGCCCAGTGAAAAACATCACTACCTTTCTGGTTCTTAGTAAATTCACCTTTATACTTTGCCAGTTTCTGTACATCATTAACTTCATTTGACGATGCATTTTCCTGCGCGGTCAGTATCGGAAGAAGGTAGATGCCAAAGCCTGTGCCTGCACCAAAAAAGATAAGATGTGAAAATAATAGTATTATTTTAATGCTATTTTTCATTTAATTTCTCCATAGTAGGGATTATCCATCCTCACTTTCTCCTCATCTAACACTATGATTCTGTTCAAATAATTAAATATCTGGTAATGTGATTAGTCCGAAAAATCTTCAAACGATCGCACTACCCCGTCGATATTATCGTTCAATGCGTCCACTGATATCAGGTTTACACCCTAACTCCTGATAATTTACAGTAAATGGTAGCGTAACACCGTATTGCTGTTGACCACCCAATATTGTATGAATGATGTCATTAAAATTCGTCAAAACAAATACCGGAATAACCTGATAGAGCAGAACCGAAAAATCAAACGACAAATACATTTAATGTTGGAATTCAAATCATTTCGACGAATACAGGCGATATTGGCAGGTATTGAATTAATTCCACATGATACGCAAAAGTTGTTTCAACTTCCGGAGGGAGCTGAGTTATCTCCGACGTAACAATTTTATTGTTGCAGCCCAAAAGATAATCAGCACAACGTTTTATTATTTATACCCGTCATGTTTCAAATTGCAAATTCGACATATCCTGTTTTTATCAAATATCACTTAGAGTAAGCTAAAAACTGAAAAGGCTCAGATGTTTTTAGCTTATCTGAGACTTCTCCTGAGAAAACCTCACCATTCTGTATTGTTAATTTTTTTATTTTTGCTCCTGGTGCTAAATCTAATTTTTTCATATCTATCCAGAACGTATTTGGCCGAGTTGCGGAATCAAAAT
>JBEGTQ010000181.1:0-6812 GCA_041179305.1 Pseudomonadota bacterium
AAGGCTAAGGGTGGGGAATTGTCCAGCCCACGAAGAAATGAGTCAACCCGCGATTTGTATGAATTGATAGTCATTAATCATTGGAGTAGGGAATAACTTTATAAATATCCATACTATAAAGTTATAATCATCTACTTGATGATTTAAATAATTCTCTTTTTCAAGATGCCGCCAGCACTGTAGTGGATCAGTTATTCCGAATACCGAAGCCCAGCTTTGTGTTATCCATCAAATCTGTAACTCGATAAAATACGTCGCCTCAAAGCACCATAAGGCGTTTATGGCTGATCTGAAGCCAGTTATCGGGCGGTGTCAAAAGAGGCGGCAGAAACGGCGCTGGAGGAGAAATGGGGCAGCAGTACCCGGTGGTGCTCCAGTCGTGGCGAAGGAAATGGGATAATCTGTCGGATTACTTTAGGTATCTGGCGACGATCCGTAAAGTCATTTACACGACGAATGCCATTGAATCGGTGCACCGACAGTTCAGCAAACTGACGAAAACCAAAGGCGCATTCCCTAATGAAAACAGTCTGTTGAAGTTGCTTTATCTGGGGTTAATGAACGCGCAAGAAAAATGGACAATGCCGATCGAGAGCTGGAATTTGACATTGTCCCAGTTGGCGATTTATTTTGAAGGCCGCCTCGATAAAGTGATTACGTTGTAGCGATTGTTTAGCGTGACACAGAATTATGAGCGCTCTCGGTGTGTAATTTCTAACACTCCCTCTCTGACACAGTTTAATAATCAATAATGACCTTCATAGCTTTTTCATCAGCCGCATGTTTGAATACATTATATGCTTTTTCAATCTCATTGAATTTGAAATGATGGGTAGCTAATTTCTCCATTGGCAATTTACCTGAGCAACAGGTTTTCATTAACATACCTGTTGTGTTAGTGTTGACTAAACCCGTTGTTATTGTAAGGTTTTTTATCCATAATTTATCAAGCGAAAAACTGACAGGCTTCCCGTGTACGCCAACATTGGCTAAGTGACCTCCCTCTTTAACTATGTTCTGACACACATCCCATGTTTGCTCTATACCTACAGCTTCAATTGCGCAATCTACTCCACGGCCATTGGTCAACTCAAATATCTTTTTGATTGCATTTTCTTGCGCTGAATTAATGGTGTGCATAGCTCCTATTTCTCTGGCCAAAGATAACCTGTTATCATCCACATCAACAACAATAATCTGCGAAGGCGAATAAAGCTGAGCTGTTAAAACACAACTCATTCCCACAGGGCCAGCTCCTATTATCGCGACGGTATCACCGGGTTTAATATCTCCATTCTGTATACCTATCTCATGTGCGGTTGGCAAAGCATCAGATAGCATAACAGCAACATCTTTATTCAAATTTTGAGGTAGTAAGTACAACGAGGTGTCAGCAAAAGGTGTCCTGACATATTCTGCTTGTGTACCATCAATCATGTACCCCATGATCCATCCGCCATCATTCATACAATGTGCATATAACTGCTTTTGACAGTTTTCACATGTTCCACATCGGCTAACGCAGGAAATAATTACTTCATCCCCTTTTTTGAAATTTTTTACTGCCTCTCCTACTTTTTCAATAACACCGATCCCTTCGTGACCTAAAATCCTGCCTTCAAAAGAGCCATTTTTTTTCTTTGCTACTGCTTCAATTTCTGGATTTTTACCTTTCCAGATCCCTAAGTCAGTACCACAAATAGTTGTTTTTATTAATTTAACTATTGCATCAGTAGGTGATATTATTTTTGGAGTTGTTCTGTGCTCTACCCGAATATCATCTTTAGCATAATAAACCATAGCTTTCATTTTACTTTCCATGCGTGCCTCCATTATCTAATTTCATTAATTGCTTATTTGAGTATAGCGGATGCCTCCAGAGCAGCTCTGATTTGGTTGCATCGGCATAAATCGTCTTTTCGACAAATTCGGTAAGGCTGGCGTGTCCTCTTTAACACCACGATAGCGATGTTTTCCCGGCTGACGACTTATCAGCCTACACTCCAGCATGAGTTGCCCGGCCAGCCAGCGTCCGACAGCATATCCGTCACGACGCATCAGCAAACTCAACGTTCTGCTACCGGTGGCCCTGTTTCTCCAACGCCTGAATGCGGCGTTTGGTTTGTTTACGCTGAGGCATACCCGGTTACTGACTTGCTTTTCTCAGTTCGGTCACTGGTATGCCGCCGATGCCCCAGTTATCCGTCTCAACTTCCTCAATCACCACGATGGTGGTTTTTGGGTTCTTATTCAGTACATCAACTAACAATTGTGTGACACCTTCCATTAGTTGGCGTTTCTGCTTTAACGTCACACCTTCATTGGTTATTTTGATATTAACGTAAGGCATAAGATCTCCATTTTATCAAAGGATTACGGGAATTACGCTCAGGTAAATAAGCGCGAACGTGTTAAAAAGCAGTACATAACGAGTGTGCATACGGAAACTAGTCTCCAGCGTGGAAACCTGCAAACTATTGGCGGCGAATACCGAGTTAATCGACACAGGAGACAGAAGTTGGGTGGCGATAAACAAGCAAATCCAGACCTGATAATCAGCGATCCCGCCCTGCATATAGGGGGAGAATATCGACCACGCCAGGCTGAACAGGATCAATGGATGCAACCCGAGCACACCAAACATTGGCAGCACGAACAGGATTATCGCGTAGCGTTGCCAGTCCATTAATCCCCCTAATTCCTGACCGAACCAGTCAGGCAAAGCGGGTATAAATAGCAAGCAGGTAGTGGAGAGCAGGCTACAGGCCAGCAGAAGTAGCACCTCACCGGATATTCCTTGTGCAGCAGTGGTCAACCCGTCGGTCAGCAAACCTCGTTTGTCGGTAAGTTTCACCACCACAAACATTCCCCCCGAGGTCAGAGCGATACTTTGCAGTGCGTTGAGTCTCAGCACCAACAGCGCGGTCAAGAAAATCGACCAAAATAAGCCAATAAACATCACGATGCGCCAGGTTTGACTTGACTGCGAGGTTGGCGGAGATTCTGTTGGTACGGCGTATACCGGCGTGCGCTGATTTAATATTATGCTAAATAAAAACAGTGGGATACCAAAGAGTGCTGCTTTGAGCAGCGAGAGACCCGGCATTGCCGACCACACAGCCGCCGCGCCAATAGTCGTTGGCATCAACACCATGGTAATGCATACCATGCGGGTGACGATAGTCGCCAGGTTACGCTGTGGTACCACCACCGATTTCAGGCTATCGAGCATCAGCGGGATAGCTCCAAGGCTCATCGGCCATGTGAAAAAAGCGGTCAGACCGGTGATTAGCAATGTCAGTTGCTGTGGTTTGTGTTGCACCAATAAGTGGCTGAGTACCTCGTTAAGGCGCAGTGCATCCATCACCTGACGTAACAATCCTATCCCCAGCAACAACCAAAATACATCCAGATAACGGGTGAATATGATAGGCTTGGTGATCTCACCCAGTTTGCCCATCGCACCCAGTGCCAGCAGGCAGAAAGTGAAGATAATCAGCCCGCTGCGTGCTGAGGTTTTCTTCCACCAGAAGGCGACTGTCGAGAGCAAATACGCCACCACAGCGGTAAAGGCGACAGTCTGCAGACCACTAAAACTTGTCATCAGCGTACAGGCCAGCAGTAACACCATTAGCGACACTGCCGTTAATGGTAAAGCCAGGCGCTGCCGGACACTGTAGAGAAGCCTAATATGTTGAGGCTGCATTTATCGCCGCTCCTGTGCGGGGATGTGGGTACTGCATCTGTTGATACATATCAATCACGCAACGCCCGGCGTCAACCAGAAAACGTGAGTTGACCAGTGGGCGGGGCAGTACATAGGTATAAAAGTTTGCCCCTTCGGCAGGATTACCCAGTACCCAAAGCGTCTTCTGCGCCTGGCCGTGACGGTTTAACGGATGCTGATTATTATCCACATCCAGCCCACCCGGATGGTATCCGTGATTGATGAACGGGCGGATAATTCCGCTAGCGGTTAGGTTATGCATCAGCGGTGATACATCATGTAATGGCGAAAAATTGGCGATTTTTGCCTTGATTAGCACATCTGCCTGCTGCTGGCTGGTTTCATCAGCGAACTGTGAATGGACTTCGAAATGCCCGCTGCGGGTGTTTAGCATCAGGGTCGCATTCTGTCCGCCTGCGAGGGTAACAATTCCTGCTTCCATTAGCGCGAGCAGTTGTTGGTTGCGCTGCTTCGGTGGCCCTACCGCAATACGATTAAAAAGTGGATTAAAGTGTTCAAGGAAATGTCGATGGGAGTCGGCACGCAGCCCCGCGTGGTCGATAACATCGCGCAGAATATCCCGCACATCACGAATGACATCAGTTGCGGCTTTCACCGGTCCTCTTAGATTACCTGCCTCAGCGGCCTGCAGATCGTCACGCAGGAACTCCATAAACCACTCGGTGTATGATGCCAGTCCGGCATGGTTTTGGCCATGATGTGGATAAAGTAGCTGATTGATAGCTGCTTCGTCCTCCGTTGCAGGTTGAAACGTCTGTGGATCCTGCCAGTGGTCGTCCAGCGTCGAACGGTAAACGTAGCACATCTCTTTATGCAGCAGCGGAAATACCTGTTCGGTGAAATCCAATTGAGCCGATCCTGTCGCCATCAGATGTTGCATGCGCAGGTCTTTAATCGCGGCAGCGGTGATAAATGCAGGGATATATTGACCACCGACGCCTTTCTGGTTCAAACCACGGCTGCTAAAGGGCAGCGTCTGGCGTGAATAGATAGCCATTTTAGGCTCGTTGCCGCTTGCCCGATAGGTTAGCTTGCCATTTTGTTGAACGAATTTGCCGCCCCGTCCTAAGGTGAGCTGAGAAATTACATCGTAGGCGGTCAGACCAATACCTTGTATAACGACCCGTGTGCCGGCCTCTATCTCTGCAAGTTTGTTTACCGGATAAGGTATTGGATAGTATTTCAGGTGTGGATTCTTTGGTAAGTGTGAAACCACAAACTGCTCCAGACTGTAGTCGTCGATAGTCGGCATATTGTCGTTATGCCCGGTGGTCAGGTAGATGAAATCGGCACTAATGCGTTGGTTGTTTTCGAGGGTAATGACAGTTTTCCCTTCAAGCTCTGGTTGAAGATTTACCGCTTGATGATGCATTTGATTCACCGTTAATCCTGCGGGCAGAGTATGTAGTATCTCACGGTAGGCCCAGGACAAATATTCCCCGAGCAATCGACGTGGCAGATATTCGTTGGCTTGAATGGCCTTGCCCGCCGGGTTACGCAGATAGCAGCCGTTGAGATTGCGGTAATTTTGATCGTTGGCCCACTGATGGAAGTTGGGCCCTTTGCGAACTGGCCCTATACCTTTAACCGTCGGGTCGCCAAACAGGGTTATCTGGCAGGCCACTGTATTCACCAGCAGGTGGTCGGGCTGCTGTATACTGTGTGCACCGGTTCCCATCGTGCAGCGGTCAATCAGCGTTATTTGTATCTCTTTTCCTGCGGCAAACTGGTTGTACAGGGCGCATATTCGCTCAAGAATGCTCAGTCCGCGTGGTTCCATCCCCAAGATGGCTATTGTTGTTCGTTGCATTTTTTATTCCCATGGGATTAACACTTATTTTTATAAGATTGGAACTGGCTGATCCCTGCTGCGATAAACAGCGAAGCTGCTCCATAGAGGGTGGCGATTGTCACAGCATGGCTACCGGAATGCAGCGCGCTGGTCAGCAACGGCCCTGCGATTTGTCCGGTACCATAAGTCAACGTCACAACACCCAATAGATTGATTTTTTTCGGCGCCCTGAGCTGTTTTGCAAACGACATCACCAGTGAGGTTGTCCCCATAAAGGTGGCACCAAAACCGATGCAACTTAGCGTCAGCAGCAACGGGGAGTGGCTAAACAGCGTTAGCACCACACAAGTGCCTTGGATCACCAGATTGGTACTTAAAGAGGGCAAAATACCCCAGTGGCGGCCGGCAGCCAGCCAGCCATAGCAGCCAGGTATAATGGCCAGTCCGACGATGGACCATAAATGCTGGGTTAGCATTGGCATAGCCAACCCTTTGGCTACCAACGGCAGGTAGGTCGCAACGATGATGTAGCCAAACCCTGCCAGCCCATACAGCAGGGCTAGTTGCCACCAAGGCATAAGCTGACTAGTAGCATTTGAGCGCTGTGGAGGTAAAAGCATGTGAGCGTTTGAGGGCAGGAGTAAGATAAGCAGCACCAGTAGTACGGTAGATATCAGTGCAGCACCCAGCCACAGTGTTTTAGCGCTCAGAGCAAAAGCGAGACCGGCTATCACATATTCGTTGCCAATGAAAATACCCGCACCGACCCCAGCAAACAGCGAGGCGATAACGGATGGGTTATGGGTGTTCTGCAGCACCAGCATCGAACCAAAGATCATCATTCCTGCGCTGGCTACGCCGGCCATAAAACGCACCAGGATGACAATAGCTACCTGGTTGAACACAGCCATTGCGAGAATCAGCAAGCTGGTGACAACCGCCGCTGATAGCACCATAGTTCGTAAACGAGTGAGGTGTTGAAAGACGTAGAAGGAGAACAGCAGACTACCAGCCAGGTAACCTGCATAGTTGGCGCTGGCAATCCATGAGAGTTGGTTAAAGGAGAAGATATCTTCTTCAAGCATGACTGGCAGCATTGACGTATAGAGGAAACGCCCGATGCCCATACCCAAGGCGAGCACAATCATGCCAAAGACAGCCGTTCGTAGCTGATGATTACCTGTAGTGAAATGATCCCGATCCATTTTATCCACTGGTTACTCAGTCTGAATTTGAGTTAATTGTTATATCAAACAAAAAAATTACAATAAA
>JBEGTQ010000182.1:0-3038 GCA_041179305.1 Pseudomonadota bacterium
CCACGCATATGAGCGAAATAGAGGGGGAGTAAGGTGAATTGTTCTCTCAGGCCACTGGCGAGGCCTTCATAAAGTTTAGTATAGGGGAGCGGCATGGCACAGACCATATTACCGAGATCAGCTTGTTGCAATAAGCGCGGCATATTGAGATCAACCAGCAGAGTGCCATTGCGGCCGTGACGCTCAACCACGATAATCCCTTCAGCTTCTAACACTTTTAACGCGTGCTGTACGACTCCGACCGAAATACCAAAATCATCTGATAACTCATCAATGGTTTTTAGCCGACTATCGGGGCGTTCGCCAATGAGGTAGCGTGCCATCGATACCAATGCTAACCCTTCTTTCTTTATAAATTTTTTACTCATGGTGGGTCAATTAGCCTTATGTTGCCCGGCGATAAATTATGTTACCTGGTTATAAATGGTGCGGAGATGATTTTATCTTTTTTGTACTCGAAGGTGGAGGGCGGCGAGCCAAACTCACACGTTCGAATCACTTACTGGTGTAAGTTCATCGGGATGAGTGAGCCTTATCCTCAAGACTCACCCTGCGGGCTGGCATAAACGCCGCAAATCGGTTCTCGATCGATTTGTATCTCGCTTACCGCCTTCCTGCACGTTGAAATCTATTTGGGTATAGTCATGCTATTAATTTTCAATTAGTTGAATATTTAGACACTCACCTAAATATGTCACAATGGCAATAATAAGCAAGCATATATGAGTGTTACACCACTTTTTAACAAATTTGGCTGTAGGATACAAACGCTTTTCTTATTGTAGAATTGCTGGTCAATCTGGGGGTTTAACCAGCAAAAAATTAAATAAAACTCAATAACTAGATAACTTTATGTGGGCCGAAGCATTCATAGTGAATTCGCCCGGCAGCAACGCCTTGCGCCAATAATTGGCGACCCGCAAATTGCATGAAAGCTACCGGACCACAGAAATAATAATGTCGGTCAGGATCGGCTGCCAGCCACTGATGTGAACTAAGGTCCATCAACCCTTTGCTATGATAATCGTCACCCTGACTGTCTTGTGCGGTAGGTTCGCGATACCACACGTGGCGGCTAAGATTAGGCATATTTTCAGCAATCGCCGAGACTTCATTGGCAAAGGCATGAACCCGACCATTTTCTGCCGCATGTAGCCAGTGTATCGGGGCTGCATGTTGTTGGCTGTGCAGAGTATTAAGCATACTTAACATTGGTGTTTGGCCGACACCGGCTGAGATCAATGCGACTGGCGTTTCTGGGGAAACATCCAGGAAGAAATCGCCGCGCGGCGGGGCGATACGCACGCTATCTCCTTCATTTAATTGATTATGTAGATAGTTTGAAACAGTGCCTTGCTCTTCACGTTTCACCGCAATGCGGTAAGTTTTGCCATTCGGTGCGGCGGTCAGTGAATATTGACGAATTTCCTGATACTCAAGGCTTTCATCTTCAATATAGATACCTAAATACTGTCCTGGTTTGAAATCAAGCACCCGCCCACCATCTTCCGGCGCTAATACAAAGCTACAAATTACCTCGCTCTGCGTCTCTTTTTTAATAATACGGAAGCGGCGCAAGGTTCTCCAACCACCCGTGGCAGATTCGCTCTGTAGATAAATTTGTTTTTCCCGCTGGATAAACACGTCGGCCAGCACACCATAGGCTTTACCCCACGCATCCAAAACCTCCTGACCGGGTGACAGTAACTCATCCAGCGTGCATATCAGATGATAACCGACGATGGGGTAATGCTCTGGTTGAATATTCAGGCTGGTGTGTTTATGCGCGATCCGCTCAACTGCGGGTAGCAGAGCGGCCAGATTATCCAGATTTGCAGCATAAGCACAAATGGCATTGAACAGTGCTTCACGTTGATCACCATTGAACTGATTGCTCATGTTGAAAATGTGCTTGAGTTCGGGGTTGTGCTTGAACATGCGATCGTAGAAATGCGCGGTTAATTTGGAGCCGGTTGCAGCAAGTACGGGGATGGTAGACTTGACGATGGCGATGGTTTGGCTATCCAGCATGGTGTGCTCCTTATCTATTTAATAGTCTGCATCCTAATAGGCGCATTTTAAATGCATCTTATAGATTGTATGGGAATTTGTAAATGCACTTTCTGTAGTTAGGGATTAAGCATGTCGCGCCAGTTCACAGAATATGAAAAAATGCATAATTAATACGAGGATAACTCGGTTGTACGGAATGCACTATGAACAGCCAAACGCCTTATGCAACCTCAGGCCAATCGTTTGCGTAAAAACCTCCGTCAAGACCTATCTTAACGGTGGGCAAACAGTTTACACTGTGTGGTAAAACCCAAACGGGTGATCCACTATATCCTTCGTACTTGAAGTTGCAGCAGTGTTAGCTGCTTTCACTCACCCGAGTCACTGACGTGAGTCAGCTCATCGGGACTCGCTCATTGGCTGCCTGGCTGCAACTCCAATGACTTTGGGTATAGGTATATTTAGCTAAGTCAGGAGAGCCAGATGTTAAAGCGTGAAATGAACATTGCCGATTATGATGCAGATTTATGGCGTGCAATGGAGCAAGAAGTGGTGCGTCAGGAAGAACACATTGAGCTGATTGCCTCTGAGAACTACACCAGCCCACGAGTTATGCAGGCGCAGGGATCTCAGTTGACAAATAAATATGCTGAAGGTTATCCGGGCAAGCGTTACTACGGTGGCTGTGAGTATGTAGATATTGTTGAGCAACTGGCTATTGATCGCGCTAAAGCGCTATTTGGTGCAGATTACGCTAACGTTCAGCCACATTCTGGTTCACAGGCAAACGTGGCGGTTTACTCTGCTTTATTGCAACCAGGCGATACCGTTCTTGGTATGAATCTGGCGCATGGCGGCCATCTGACTCACGGTTCACCGGTTAACTTCTCCGGTAAATTGTACAATATCGTGCCTTACGGTATCGATGAATCTGGCAAGATCGATTACGCCGATCTGGCCGTTCAGGCTGAAAAACACAAACCAAAAATGATTATCGGGGGCTTCTCTGCCTATTCCGGTATTGT
>JBEGTQ010000183.1:0-10701 GCA_041179305.1 Pseudomonadota bacterium
GGGCCAGGGCTCGAATTTTACAAATAACAGATACCCACCTTTTTGCGGGTGAACATGAGACCTTGCTGGGGGTGAATACGTCCCGCAGTTATCGCGCTGTGCTGGATGCGATAATTGCTGAGCAACATCCATTTGATCTTATCGTTGCCACTGGCGATTTGGCTCAGGACCATTCTGTTGCCGCCTATCAGAATTTTGCGAAAGGCATTTCTCGCCTGCCTGCCCCTTGTGTTTGGCTGCCGGGTAATCACGATTTCCAACCCGCGATGATCGATACCTTTGCTGATGCCGGTATTGCACCTTCAAAGCAGGTTTTGGTGGGTGATAGCTGGCAAATTTTGTTATTGAACAGCCAGGTATTCGGCGTTCCCTATGGTGAACTGAGCGATTATCAACTGAAATGGATGGAGCGTTGTCTGCTCGCACATTCAGAGCGTTACACGCTGATATTGCTGCATCATCACCCGATGCCATCTGGCTGTAGCTGGCTGGATCAACACGGTTTGCGCAATGCTCATATGCTAGCGGCAGTTCTGACGCGTTACCCTCGGGTAACGACCTTACTGTGCGGCCATATTCATCAGGACTTGGATCTTGACTGGTATGACAAGCGCCTGCTGGCCAGCCCTTCTACTTGTGTACAGTTTAAACCGCATTGCACTAACTTTACGCTTGATACTGTGGCACCGGGATGGCGCTACCTCGATTTACTGTCTGATGGAACGCTTGAAACTGACGTTCATCGATTAGCCGGTAACGTGTTTTGCCCGGATATGGATTTGGATGGTTACTGATGAGTACACTTGTTTATATTCACGGTTTTAACGGTTCCCCCCACTCGTCCAAAGCGACCGCCTTCAAAAATTGGTTGCAGCAGCACCATCCGCATATAAAGATGCTGACACCACAATTACCGCCCTGGCCTGCGCAAGTCGCAGAACTACTTGAAAATATTGTGATGGATAAGGCCGGCCGATCCATTGGTATTGTCGGTTCTTCCCTCGGCGGTTATTTTGCTACCTGGCTATCGCAGCGCTTCAGTATTCCGGCGGTGGTAGTTAACCCTGCGGTGCGCGCGTATGAATTGCTCAGCGATTACCTTGGCGAAAACGAGAACCCCTACACCGGGCAGCAATATGTGTTAGAGTCACGACATATCTATGACCTGAAGGTTATGCAAATTGAAAAGTTGGAATCGCCGGATTTACTCTGGTTATTGCAGCAAACTGGGGATGAGATCCTCGATTACCGTCAAGCGGTGGCCTATTATACCCCTTGCCGGCAAACGGTAGAATCGGGTGGAAATCATGCCTTTGTGGGTTTCGACCACTATTTCTCGCCAATTGTGACTTTTTTAGGGCTAGCGACCGCCTGATATCGGTCGGTATAAGCGCCACCGCCAGCCTTACAACCATTAGCCGAATATTAATCAACCATGACTGAATCCAGCTATAACGCTGATGCCATTGAAGTACTCAGCGGTTTAGAACCAGTGCGTCGTCGTCCGGGAATGTACACGGATACCACGCGGCCAAACCACCTCGCTCAAGAGGTGATTGATAACAGCGTTGATGAGGCGTTGGCCGGTCATGCCCGTCGTATTGACGTTATTCTACATGCCGATCAATCACTGGAAGTTATTGATGATGGCCGTGGGATGCCAGTGGATATCCACCCTGAGGAGGGCGTTCCTGCTGTTGAACTGATTTTATGTCGTTTACATGCAGGCGGTAAATTCTCTAATAAAAACTATCAGTTCTCTGGTGGCTTGCATGGCGTAGGTATTTCAGTGGTTAACGCCTTATCCAGGCGAGTAGAGGTCAGGGTACGCCGTGATAGCCAGATCTATAGTATCGCCTTTGAAAATGGCGACAAGGTGCAGGATTTACAGGTTATTGGTACTTGCGGTAAGCGCAATACCGGTACCAGCGTGCATTTCTGGCCGGATGTCTCTTTCTTCGATAGCCCCCGTTTTTCAGTTTCACGTTTATCTCATTTGTTGAAGGCTAAAGCCGTGTTGTGCCCCGGTGTGGAAATCGTTTTCAAAGATTTGGTGAACAACACTGAACAGCGTTGGTGTTATGCCGATGGCCTGACTGACTACCTCATGGAAGCGATTAACGGCTTAATTACCCTGCCAGAAACGCCGTTTGTGGGTTCTTTTGCTGGCGACACCGAAGCCATTGACTGGGCGTTGTTGTGGCTGCCTGAAGGTGGTGAATTGCTGACAGAAAGCTACGTCAATCTGATCCCGACCCTGCAGGGTGGCACGCATGTTAACGGGCTGCGTCAGGGCTTGCTTGATGCCATGCGCGATTTCTGCGAATACCGCAATATTCTGCCCCGCGGTGTCAAACTGTCGGCGGATGATATCTGGGAACGCTGCGCCTATGTGTTATCAGTTAAAATGCAAGATCCACAGTTTGCCGGCCAGACGAAAGAACGGCTCTCCTCACGTCAGTGCGCGGCTTTTGTCTCCGGCGTAGTAAAAGATACCTTTAGTCTGTGGCTGAACCAAAACGTACAGGCCGCAGAACAACTGGCTGAACTGGCTATTTCCAGTGCGCAACGCCGCATGCGGGCGGCCAAGAAAGTCGTGCGTAAAAAACTGACCAGCGGCCCGGCATTGCCAGGCAAACTGGCCGATTGTACTTCGCAGGATTTGGGTCTCACCGAACTGTTTTTGGTGGAAGGGGATTCCGCAGGCGGTTCAGCTAAACAGGCTCGCGATCGTGAATATCAGGCGATTATGCCACTGAAAGGCAAGATCCTGAATACGTGGGAAGTCTCCTCCGATGAAGTGCTGGCTTCGCAAGAAGTACACGACATCTCAGTGGCAATTGGTATTGATCCCGACAGCGAAGATCTGAGCCAGTTACGTTACGGCAAAATATGTATTCTGGCGGATGCGGATTCTGATGGTTTACACATTGCGACCTTGCTGTGCGCACTATTTATGCGCCATTTCCGTACGTTGGTGCGTAATGGCCACGTTTATGTAGCGATGCCGCCGTTGTATCGTATCGATTTAGGTAAAGAAGTGTTCTATGCGCTGGATGAAGAAGAAAAAACCGGTGTACTGGAGCAACTGCAACGCAAACGCGGTAAACCAAACGTTCAGCGCTTTAAAGGGCTGGGTGAAATGAACCCGTTACAACTGCGTGAAACGACGCTTGATCCTAATACTCGCCGCCTGGTGCAATTAACTGTCGGTGATGATGACATCGATAAAACGATAGCTATGATGGATATGTTGTTGGCAAAGAAGCGTTCCGAAGATCGCCGCAATTGGCTGCAAGAGAAAGGCGATACCGCCGAGATCGAGGTCTGACCGATGGCAGCGCTTAATCAATGAAGAGCATAGTGGAACCGTTGCAGGCGTTTACCCCGTTAGTTGACTGCAGCCAGGCAACTTAGCCAGACCACATCAGGTATCAGCCGTGCACGGCTTATTCTTGGTGCAGTAGATGATACTGAAATCGACAATGAACTTGCGGTGCCGACTCCGCTGAAGCCCAGCGATCGTCATTCCAGAGTCTGAGGATAATTGAGTAATGAGTGAGTTGACTCATGACGGTGCAGAATGCTTACCGCTGCACACCTTTACTGAAAACGCCTATCTGAACTATTCCATGTACGTCATCATGGATCGGGCGTTGCCGTTTATCGGCGATGGTTTAAAACCGGTACAGCGTCGCATTGTCTACGCGATGTCCGAACTGGGGTTGAACAATAGCGCTAAATTCAAGAAATCAGCCCGTACCGTGGGTGACGTGCTGGGTAAATACCATCCACACGGCGACAGTGCGTGTTATGAAGCGATGGTATTGATGGCCCAGCCTTTCTCTTATCGTTATCCGCTGGTGGATGGCCAAGGGAACTGGGGGGCACCGGATGACCCTAAATCATTCGCAGCGATGCGTTATACCGAGTCTCGCTTATCCAAATATGCAGAAGTATTACTGGGTGAATTGGGTCAGGGCACTGTGGACTGGGTGCCGAACTTTGATGGCACCCTGCAAGAACCAAAAATGCTACCTGCGCGCCTGCCCAATATTTTGCTCAATGGCACTACCGGTATTGCGGTGGGCATGGCCACAGATATTCCGCCACACAACCTGCGTGAAATTGCACAGGCGGTGATTGCCCTTATCGATAAACCAGCGACCTCCCTCGACGAGTTGTTGACGTACGTGCAAGGCCCGGACTTTCCAACGGAAGCGGAAATTATTACGCCACGTGATGAAATTCGTAAAATTTATCAGAATGGTCGTGGCTCGGTGCGCATGCGCGCGCTGTGGAAAAAAGAGGACGGCAGCGCGGTGATTACCGCATTACCGCATCAGGTTTCTGGTGCCAAAGTGTTGGAACAGATTGCCAGCCAGATGCGTGCCAAAAAATTGCCGATGGTTGAAGATTTGCGAGATGAATCTGACCATGAAAATCCTACTCGTTTGGTAATCGTTCCACGGACCAACCGCATCGATCTGGATCAAGTGATGAATCACCTGTTCGCCACCACGGATCTGGAAAGAAGTTATCGTATCAATATGAATATGATCGGTTTGGATCACCGCCCATCAGTTAAAGGGCTACTGGAGATCCTGACCGAGTGGCTGATATTCCGCCGCCAAACAGTGCGTAACCGGTTGAATTACCGTCTGGAAAAAGTCCTCAAGCGGCTGCATATTTTAGAAGGTTTATTGATAGCCTTTCTGAATATTGATGAAGTTATTCATATCATCCGAACGGAAGATGAGCCTAAGCCGCTGTTGATACAGCACTTCTCTATTTCGGAAACGCAGGCTGAAGCGATTCTCGAATTGAAACTTCGCCATTTGGCCAAACTGGAAGAAGTGAAGATCCGGGGTGAGCAGCAAGAATTAGCCAAAGAACGTGACCAATTGGAGGCATTGCTGGCATCAGAACGTAAACTTAATACCCTGATCAAAAAAGAAATTCAGCAAGATGCTGCCAATTATGGCGATGACCGCCGCTCGCCGCTGACAGAACGCGGTGAAGCCAAAGCAATGAGTGAGCACGACATCGTGTCTTCTGAACCGGTGACCATTGTGCTGTCTGATATGGGCTGGGTGCGCTGTGCCAAAGGTCATGATATCGATCCGAGCGGATTAAGCTATAAAGCAGGTGACAGCTTCCGTGCGGCAGCGCGTGGTATGAGTAACCAGCCGGTGGTGTTTATTGACTCGACCGGCCGCAGTTATGCGTTAGACCCACTAACACTGCCTTCTGCCCGTGGGCAAGGGGAGCCACTGACTGGCAAGCTGACACTACCGCCTGGCGCGACCATTGAACAGGTATTAATGGCACCTGACTCACAGAAATTATTGATGGCATCAGACGCAGGCTACGGATTCGTTTGTACCTTCAGTGATTTGGTGGCAAAAAACCGTGCTGGTAAGGCGATGATCACTCTGCCGGAAAACGCCAGGGCGCTATTGCCATTAGAAATTCATGGGCCGGATGACATGCTGCTATCCATCACTGCTGCTGGTAGGATGTTGATGTTTCCGGTCGCTGATTTGCCTGAATTATCTAAAGGTAAGGGTAATAAGATAGTTTCGATTCCAGCGGCACAAGCCGCGGCAGGTGAAGACCGCCTCGTCTGGCTGTTTGTCTTGCCACCTCAGACGTCAGTTACCTTGCACTTCGGCAAACGTAAGCTAACCTTGCGACCAGAAGATTTGCAGAAATTCCGTGCTGAACGTGGCCGGAAAGGTTCACCACTACCACGTGGGTTACAACGTATTGAACGGGTTGATGTTGATGCATTACCCCGTGGGATACCAACCGATAGCACAGAGTAATATCACACATACCCAAAGCTGTCGGTATTGCTGTCAGGCAGCAGCCGGTAGGATGTTGTGTGTGAGCCGTTATACTCGCGTCGATTGCGTGTCTATAAGTAAGTGTTTAAGAGGTTGTTATGTTACTAATTTTACGCACGGTGCTGGCAGTTTTTTATTGTGTTCTGGTGTGTGTGTTTGGTTCGATTTACTGCCTGTTTAGGCCGCGAAACCCTCGCAATCTCGCGACGTTTGCGCACCTGTTTGGCCGGATGTCAGTGCTGTTTGGTATTACTGTCGAGCAGCGAATTCCCCAAGAAGCTGCCAACTACGGTACTTGTATTTATATCGCTAACCATCAGAACAACTACGACATGGTCACCATGTCGAATGTCGTTCAGTCTGGCACCGTGACGGTCGGTAAAAAAAGCCTGCTATGGGTGCCTTTGTTTGGCCCATTATACTGGCTGACGGGCAACCTGCTGATTGACCGTGATAATCGGGCTAAAGCGCATGGTACTATTGCCCAAGTGGTTGAACAGGTTAAAAAAAGAAATGTCTCTATCTGGATGTTCCCGGAGGGTACCCGCAGCCGTGGCCGGGGTTTGCTGCCATTTAAAACCGGCGCTTTTCATGCCGCTATAGCCGCGGGTGTGCCTATCGTGCCGATTTGTGTTTCCAGCACCAACAACATTAAGCTAAACCGCTGGTCAAATGGCAAAGTTATTGTGGAAATCATGCCCTCGGTAGATACCTCCGGTTACAGTAAAGAGCGTGTTCGTGAATTGTCCGAGCATTGTCGTCATTTGATGTTAGCCAAAATAGAGCAGTTGGATGCGGAAATTGCCCGGCAAGCACAACCAGCAGCCACAAATAAATAATCGTTATCCCTCTGCGGGCAGGGTGCCATGTTGATTGGTATTATTGATTATTATGATTAAAACACGTTTTGAGTTTATTTTAAGCGGCTCAAGTCCTGAGCGTTTTGCCGTCCTTCAGCGTTATTCGCAGTCAGGCAAAATTTTGCAGCAAGTTTGATTGTGGTTTTAACGGAGAAAATATGTCATTCAGTCGTCGCCAATTCATTCAGGCTACGGGTTTAGCGCTAGGCGCAGGTTCGCTGCCATTGGGAGCACAGGCTGATAGTATCCAGCAACCCCCATTACCTGTTCCTCCGTTACTGGAGTCTCGCCGTGGCCAACCGCTATTTTTGACGTTACAGCGAGCACATTGGGCTTTCAGTAGCGGCCAGAAATCTGCTGTTTGGGGGATTAACGGCATGTACCTGGGGCCAACGGTCAGGGTGTATAGCGGCGATGACATTAAGCTCATCTACAGTAATCGGCTGGCTGAACCGGTCTCAATGACGATCAGTGGCTTGCAAGTTCCAGGCACATTAATGGGGGGAGCAGCACGTATTATTTCCCCAGGTATGGATTGGTCACCCGTGCTGCCTGTACGTCAACCGGCAGCAACCTGCTGGTATCATGCCAACACACCTAATCGTATGGCTCCTCATGTCTATAACGGTCTGGCAGGGATGTGGCTGGTGGAGGATCACGTCAGTCAAGCCATCCCGCTGCCGAACCATTATGGTGTTGATGATTTCCCAGTGATAATTCAGGACAAGCGGCTCGATAATTTCGGTGTACCGCAATATGATCCGCCCGCTAAAGGCGGCTTTGTTGGCGATACATTGCTGGTCAATGGGGTACAAAGCCCGTTTGTTGAAGTCTCTCGTGGCTGGGTACGGTTGCGTTTACTGAATGCCTCCAACGCCCGCCGTTATAACTTGCAACTCAGTAATGCTCGTCCTTTGCATGTTGTCGCCAGCGATCAGGGTTTCTTACCCGCGCCGGTTGCAGTACAACAGCTCTCACTGGCTCCCGGTGAAAGGCGTGAAGTGGTAATCGATATGTCACAGGGCAATGAGGTCTCCATCACGGCGGGCGAATCTGCCGGTATCATGGACAGGCTGCGTGGCTTGTTCGAACCATCAAGTATTCTGATTTCTACTGTGGTGTTGACGTTAAAACCAACAGGTTTATTGCCACTGGTTACCGATAACCTACCGATGCGTTTATTGGCGGATCAAATTCTGGACGGTAATGTGATCCGTTCCCGTGAATTCCACCTGGGCGATGACCTGCCGGGAATAAACGGCGCCATTTGGGATATAAACCGTGTCGATGCCCAGGCCCAGCAGGGTACCTGGGAGCGCTGGACGTTGCATGCGGATATGCCGCAGGCGTTCCATATTCAGGGCGTTTCTTTTCTGGTAAAGAACGTAAACGGTACTTCGGCAATGGCTGAAGATCGCGGCTGGAAGGATACCGTGTGGGTGGATGGTGATGTAGAGCTGCTGGTGTATTTCAACCAAGTTTCCTCCGAGCGCTTCCCGTTTTTGTTCTACAGCCAGACACTGGAGATGGCGGATCGGGGATCGGTGGGGCAGTTAGTGACACAGGCAGCGCCGACCCTTGGATCAGCCTGAATGCTATGACTCCGCGCCATGATAAGGCGCTGTTGCGTTATCATGATCCGCTGTTGGAGGATATAGCGCTGCAACATCTGATTGACAGCGCCAGCCGGAAAACAGAACAAATACCGCCCCATGGGCTGCCAGTGAAAAGTTGAAAGCAAAACATCATTAATCTGATATTATTTAATTAATCTTGCTTGTCTGAAATTAGACGTCAGATCCGAAAGTCTCGGGATCTGGCCCCAACCGCTTGCCGCTATCCAATTTAGCAATCGCTGTCAGCTCATCTTTGTGCAATTTAAAATCAAATACTGCAAAGTTTTCTTTGATACGTGCTGGTGTCACGGATTTAGGAATAACGATCAAACCGCTATCCAGATGCCAGCGAATAACAATCTGTGCTGGTGATTTTTTATATTTCTGCGCTAATTGACGAATGATGGCTTGATCAAATACCCCTTTCCCGCCCTGAGCAAGAGGGCTCCAGGATTCGGTCGCAATATGGTGTGTTGCATTCCAGGCATGGAGCTGGCGCTGCTGTAGTAACGGGTGCAGCTCAATCTGATTTACCGTTGGAGCGATACCCGTATTATCAAGCAGGCGTTGTAGATGCGGAATGTGGAAATTACAAACACCAATACTGTGAATCAAACCTTGCTCTTTCAATGTGAGCAATTCACGCCAAACACTGACATAGCGGTCCTGTTTTGGATCCGGCCAATGGATCAGATAGAGATCAATGTAATCGAGTTGGAGTTTTTCCAGGCTAGTTTCCAGCGCTTGCTTAGGCGAATGTTGATCGTCATTCCATAATTTTGTCGTGATAAATAGCGCTTCACGGGCGATACCCGCCGTTTTCAGCGCGTTACCGACACCTTCCTCGTTTTTATAAATAGCTGCGGTATCAACCGACCGATAACCAACTTCCAATGCCTTGCTGACAGCAAGTTGCGCATCCTCAATACTCGCCTGCCAAACACCAAGGCCAAGTTGCGGCATCAGGTTTCCATCGTGCAATTTGATAATGGGTTGTGCTGCCATGTCTATCTCCTTAGCTAACAGATTGGGCAATGTTTGCCCGTAATGCAGTTTAGTCTTGATCATTCTATTTATGATCTTGTTAGCGATTAATTGCGTATGTTGAAGTACAAGTATGTACACAGACCTGAAACCGACCTGCCACTGAGAGATGAAGAGCGCAATGCGTGGCGATAGCCTGAAGTCTAACCGTCAATCACGACATCACCCTCCCCTTTACGGCAGGTCAACATAGTAAATAAATATTGAGCGGATAAATCCGGTAAACTTTTTTATTAGACCGCAGCTTCGTAGATACGTTTGCTATCGGCTAAAGTAATGTCTCTGTGTTCACCCAATTGCGTCATGCCGTGCTCCTCCAGCTTTTTAATCAGCGCCGGAATTGAGCTACCATCCAGCTTGTAACCTGACAAACGAGTGGCAACGCCCATGTCTTCGAAGAATTTTCGGGTGGCTTCAATAGCGGCATCAATACGCTCTTCTTCACTACCGCCACGCAACCCCCAAACACGCTCTGCATATTGCAGCAGCTTGGCGCGCTTTTGCTCTTTCTTCGCGATCAGCAAAGCTGGCAACACGACCGCCAGTGTTTGTGCATGATCCAAACCATGACGTGCCGTCAGTTCATGGCCCAGCATATGGGTTGCCCAGTCCTGCGGCACACCAGCACCAATTAAGCCGTTTAATGCCAGCGTGGCGCTCCACATAATATTGGCACGAACATTGTAGTTTTCCGGTTCGGTCAATGCCTTAGGGCCTTCTTCAATCAGAGTTAAGAGCAACCCTTCAGCAAAACGATCCTGTACTTTCGCGTCAACCGGGTAGGTCAAATATTGCTCAATAGTATGAACAAAAGCATCGACGACACCATTCGCCACCTGGCGCGCAGGCAAAGTGTATGTGACGACCGGATCCAGCACGGCAAATAGCGGTTGTACATGCGGTGAGAAGAAGTGTCGTTTGTCACCGGTACTTCGGCGGCTGATAACCGCGCCTACATTGGCCTCAGAGCCAGTAGCAGGCAGGGTTAGCACCGAACCCATTGGCAACGCTTCTTTAATATCACTGCCGGTAGTTTCCAGAATATGCCACGGGTCTTGCGTATAATTAACCGCGGCTGCAATGAACTTAGTGCCATCCAGGACGGAACCACCACCGACAGCCAGCAAGAAGGTGATTTTTTCTGTGCGGCAAACCTCAACGCCTTTCATCAACGTTTCATACGTTGGATTTGGTTCAATACCGTCGAATTCGAGGAAATCAAAACCGCTCAATGCCTGATGGACTTGATCCAGCACACCATTTTTTTTGATACTGCCGCCGCCATAGGTAATCAAAATACGAGCATCAGCAGGAATTTCTTTATTCAGTTGC
>JBEGTQ010000184.1:0-7839 GCA_041179305.1 Pseudomonadota bacterium
AAAAAACGTTCGCTCATTATAGAGCATACGCAATGGAGATTGTGTGAATAAAGCCAAATCACATATACCCCAGTTACTTCACGATGCACAACGACGGGTATAATGATTAATTATAACCGGATCACAGTTACACCGGTTTATTTGTGACTGGCATCCTGTCATACCCAAATGACCAAAATGTGGCATAGTGCTGTATCGACTTAATATTTGGAAAGATGACTCCGATGAAACGCCCAGACTACCGAACGCTGCAAGCGCTGGACGCGGTGATCCGTGAGCGCGGTTTTGAACGTGCGGCACAAAAGCTTTGCATCACCCAATCGGCGGTATCTCAACGTATCAAGCAATTGGAAAATCTGTTCGGCCAGCCGCTGCTGGTGCGCACTGTGCCACCACGCCCCACCGAACAGGGGCAGAAGCTGTTGGCATTACTGCATCAGGTAGAACTGCTGGAAGAAGAGTGGCTCGGCAATGATAACGGTGGTGATACACCGCTGCTACTGTCGCTGGCAGTGAACGCCGACAGTCTGGCGACCTGGCTGCTGCCAGCGCTGAAACCGGTGCTGACAGATTCCCCCATCCGGCTGAATTTACAAGTTGAGGATGAAACCCGGACGCAGGAGCGGCTGCGTCGTGGTGAAGTCGTGGGTGCGGTCAGCATCCAACCCCAACCGCTGCCCAGTTGTCTGGTTGATCAACTGGGTGCGCTGGATTACCTGTTTGTTGCGTCCACCCCTTTTGCTGAGCGCTATTTCCCCAAAGGCGTCACCCGCTCTGCTTTACTAAAAGCACCGGCGGTAGCATTTGACCATCTGGACGATATGCATCAGGCGTTTTTGCAGCAAAATTTCGATTTGTCACCGGGCAGTGTGCCCTGCCATATTGTTAACTCGTCCGAAGCCTTTGTGCAATTGGCGCGACAAGGAGCCACCTGCTGTATGATCCCGCATCTGCAAATCGAAAAAGAACTGGCTTCAGGCGAATTAATTAACCTAACACCGGGATTGTTACAGCGGCGGATGCTGTTCTGGCACCGGTTTGCACCAGAAAGCCGAACCATGAGAAAGGTCACTGACGCCCTGTTATCTTACGGGCGTCAAGTATTACGGCAGGGCTAATTTTGTCGAATGATAAATTTGACTGACCGGTTTACCTGGTCGCCGTTTTCAGCTCAAATACTACGTCAACCTGGTCATCAAAATGGATGGTCTGTTGTTCGTAGGTTTGCGCTGCATCACTTGCCGGAGCAGCTTCCGCGCTTTTGAACATGCGAGCTACCGGCATGGGCTGATAATTAGCAACATGGTAACGGATGCTATACACCGGTCCCAATTTAACGTTAAATCCATCAGCCAGCGAACCTGCCTGAGTGATGGCATTTTCAATGGCTTTTTTGCGCGCCTGCTGACGGTAAACATCTGGGTTTGCTACCCCTAATTCCACCGCACGGATCTCATTCAAACCCGATTTCAACGCACCATCCAGTAAGTCATTCAGCTTGTCCAGTTGACGTAGGGTTACCTGAACCTGACGCACAGCACGGTAGCCTTTCAGCACGGCTTCACCGGTTTTTTGGTAATCATACTCTGGCTGGGTACGGATGTTAGCCGCGTTGATATCTTTCTTTTCGATACCATTTTTGCGCAGAAAATCAAAATATTGTGCTACACGGGTATCAACCTGTTTTTTAGCATCAGCAGCATCTTTAGACGATACGCTGACTTCAATGGCGATAGTCGCGATATCCGGTGATGCATCCACACTGGCAGTACCGGAGGTAACAACATGCGGCCCTTCAGGCACTTCGGCGGCCTGAACGTGTAGCGCCAAAGGTAACGTGCCTAATCCCATCATTGCGGCCAAAGCCAATGTCTTTAACTTCACGGAAGCCTCCTAAGATAATCATAGTCAAACCAAAACAACCGTAGCATATCTTACTGAATTAGGGATTCGGATTAATGATAAAAACTTACAGACTCAATCCCTGCCGTGCTAGCTGAAAAGCAATAAACCACATCACGCCACCGACCAGTAAATTGATAACTCGCTGCGAGGTTGGCCGGTTAAGCCACGGTGATAACCATGCAGCCAGTAACGCCAGTGCAAAAAACCAGGTAACCGATGCGCTCACGGCACCACAAGCAAACCACGGCCGTGCATCCGGTAGAAGCTGCCCACCCAGACTGCCCAGTACCACGAAGGTATCAAGATAGACGTGAGGATTAAGCCAGGTCACCGCCAGCAGTGTTACCACTATCGGCCAGCGGCCCTGCGCACCAGCGGCTGCCATTGCCGCGGTGTCAGCGCCACACCACGCAGCCTTCAACGCGCCCCAGCCATACCACAGCAAAAAAGCCACTCCGCCCCAAGTCACTAATGCCAGCAGCAAGGGGGAGCGATTCAACAAGGCACTACCACCAAAAATCCCGGCACAAATTAAAATAATGTCACTCAGCGCACACAAGGATGCACTCATCAAATGATGCTGACGCTTTATCCCCTGATTCATCACAAATGCGTTTTGCGGCCCAAGGGGTAAAATCATTGCAGCACCGAGAGCAAGACCTTGTAAATATACAGCTAACATACCAGTACCTTTGATAACACTCAGTTTTCACTGAGAAAATAGGAGAGTAGTCAGCAGCATATTACGGAGAAATTATCATCAGAGAAAATTGATATTTCTTATCAAGAATAAGTAAAACTAATAATTACCGAACACAAATAGTAATAAAAAGGGGGGAGGAAACGGGCCGATAACGACCCGCACTTGATAGGGATAAACCTTATCCAGGTTGACCCGCCTCAGCTTTTGCCACCTGATGCAAATGCACATCCATTTGCGGGTAAGGAATACCAATTTTGTGCGCATCCAGTGCGCGCTTGAAGTTTTCCATCAGATCCCAATAAACTTCCATCGCATCGTCATTGGTGCTCCAGACGCGCACAGTGAAGTTAAGGGAAGACGCAGCCATCTCATTCAGACGTACCGTGACACCTTTGTCATGCATGATGCGCTTATCTGCGGCAATAATATCACCCAACACTTTTTTCACCGCATCAATATCAGCGGCATATGCCACACCAATAACCATATCAGTACGGCGATTCGGCTCACGGCTGGTATTGATGATATTGTTAGCAATAATTTTGCCATTTGGCACGACAATGATTTTGTCATCAACCGTCCGCAGTGTAGTGGAGAAGATCTGCACCTGCACCACAGTACCCGCAACACCGCCCAAATCGACATACTCGCCGGTTTTGAATGGGCGGAAGACCACCAGCAGCACACCGGCCGCAAAGTTAGACAGCGAGCCTTGCAGCGCCAAACCAACCGCTAAACCGGCAGCACCGATAACCGCAATGACTGAAGCGGTCTGCACCCCAAGACGTGCCAGAACCGCAACCACAGTAAACGCCAGAATGCCATAGCGCGTTATTGCTGCCAGAAAATCCGCCACGGTAACATCAATACCACGTAACTTCATTACCCGGCCAACCATACGTGATACAACTTTAGCAATGATTAAACCGACAGTGAGGATCAATAACGCCGCAATAACATTGACTGCATATTGAATCAGCAAATCCTGGTTGTCCACCAACCAAGTGCTCGCATTATTGATTCCATCAACTATGTTTAATTCTTCCATTTAAACCCTCCGACAAAAAGCGCCCAGCAAGAAAGATTACACAAAAAATGAATAAAAAATGCTGACTGACGCCGCAAAAAACCCGTTTAGGGTAACGAACAATGGGAAACGTTGCCAATGTTGAGAAAGGGTTACATTCTAAGCTATCAGAAAATTAAGCAAATAGTGACACTGATAGCCGTGATTAACCGCAGATTTTAGAAAAGAAAAAAGACCCTGCCAGGCCTTTTTTCTTTATAACGCGATGCTGAATTACAGAACGTCTTGTGCGTTCAGTTCGTTAAATGCTTTTTCCAGACGCGCGACCATAGTCACCTGCCCGGCACGCAGCCACGCACGCGGATCGTAAAATTTCTTATTCGGCTTGTCAGCCCCACCCGGGTTACCCAATTGGCCTTGCAGATAAGCTTCGTTCTTTTTGTAGTAGCCCAGAATACCTTCCCACGTTGCCCACTGTGTGTCGGTGTCGATATTCATTTTTACCACGCCGTAGCTAACTGCTTCTTTGATTTCAGCAGCAGTAGAACCCGAACCGCCGTGAAATACGAAGTTCAAGCTGTTGTGTGGCAAATTGTGTTTCCTGGAAACATAGTCCTGAGAATCACGCAGAATAGTTGGGGTCAGTTTCACGTTACCTGGCTTGTAAACACCGTGTACGTTACCGAAAGAAGCAGCGATAGTGAAACGAGGGCTGATAGCGTTCAATTTTTCATAAGCGTAATCAACATCTTGTGGCTGAGTATACAGAGAAGAAGCATCCATATGGCTGTTGTCCACGCCATCTTCTTCTCCACCGGTACACCCCAGTTCAATTTCCAGCGTCATTCCCAGTTTCGCCATGCGAGTCAGGTACCTGCTGCAAATCTCGATATTTTCTTCCAGCGGTTCTTCAGACAGGTCGATCATGTGAGAAGAGAACAATGGCTTGCCGGTCGCAGCAAAGTGTTTCTCACCTGCGTCCAACAAGCCGTCTAACCAAGGCAGCAATTTCTTGGCGCAATGGTCGGTGTGCAGAATAACCGGAACACCGTAGTGTTCAGCCATCTGATGCACATGGTGCGCACCAGAGATAGCACCCAGAATTGCAGCACCCTGCCCTTCCGCTTTAACGCCTTTACCTGCGATAAAGGCTGCACCGCCGTTAGAGAACTGAACGATAACCGGCGCCCGCACTTTAGCGGCTGTTTCCAGCACTGCGTTGATAGAGTCGGTGCCAACACAGTTAACGGCTGGCAGAGCAAACTTGTTTTCTTTTGCTACTGCGAACACTTGCTGCACGTCATCACCGGTGATGACTCCTGGTTTTACGAAATCAAAAATTTTAGACATGTACGTTGTCCTGTTTCGTCGACTGAAGATAGCCGCTATCCGATAAGGATAGGCTCTAAGTGTAAATCGGTTTCGCAAATTAAAGCATCTAAGCTCAATTTAGCTAACAGCGAAACGGGCGGTTTCCCCCCCTGTCATCTAAATTACTGCTTAGCGCGCTCTTCCAACATCACCACCGCGGGCAGTTTTTTCCCTTCTACGAACTCCAGGAATGCGCCACCGCCGGTAGAGATGTAAGAAATTTGGTCAGCAATACCGAACAGATCGATTGCTGCCAGCGTGTCACCACCACCGGCGATCGAGAATGCTTCGCTCTCTGCGATGGCACGAGCCACTACCTCGGTCCCTTTACGGAAGTTAGGGAATTCGAACACGCCAACCGGACCATTCCACAAAATGGTTTTAGCGTTTTTCAGGATCTCAGCCAGACGTTGCGCAGACACGTCGCCCAGATCCAGAATTTGCTCGTCGTCCTTGATTTGGTTAGCGGGTTTCAGCGTTGCAACGGCAGTTTCAGAGAATTCAGTCGCCACACGCACATCAACAGGAACGGGGATATCGCACGTTTCCAGTAGGCGTTTAGCTTCTGGAATCAGGTCTGCTTCGTACAACGATTTACCCACATTGTGGCCTTGAGCGGCAACGAAGGTATTGGCGATACCCCCACCAACGATCAGTTGGTCTGCGATTTTAGACAACGCACTCAGCACGGTCAGTTTAGTTGAAACTTTAGAACCACCTACAATGGCAACCATTGGGCGCGCTGGGTTGCCCAGTGCTTTACCCAATGCTTCCAGCTCTGCTGACAGCAGCGGGCCGGCACAGGCAACGGGTGCAAATTTACCCACGCCGTGAGTAGAGGCTTGTGCACGATGTGCAGTACCAAACGCATCCATAACATATACATCGCACAGTGCAGCATATTTCTTAGACAACGCTTCGTCGTCTTTTTTCTCGCCTTTATTAAAGCGAACGTTTTCCAGCACCACCAACTCACCTGCTGCAATTTCAACGCCGTCCAGATAGTCTTTCGCCAGATGTACCGGAGAAGACAATTTATCTTTCAGGTAGTTAACAACTGGCAGCAAAGAGAACGCTTCATTGTACTCACCTTCGGTTGGGCGCCCGAGGTGAGAGGTAACCATTACTTTAGCACCTTGCTTCAAGGCCGCTTCAATCGTCGGCAGAGATGCACGGATACGTGCATCAGAAGTCACTTTGCCATCTTTTATCGGAACATTGAGATCCGCACGGATCAGCACGCGTTTGCCAGCCAGATCCAGATCGGTCATCTTAATTACAGACATGGTGAATCCTCTTTTTGATTCTCTTTAAAGTTGCGTAAGCTGCGCATCAACATCTATCAGGCCGTATAAAAGCGGCGGAAAACAATCCATTAGCATGTCATACTAGAAACCACTGTCAGCCATCGCCAATGTCGTATCCAACATTCTATTGGCAAAACCCCATTCGTTATCGCACCACACCAAGGTCTTAATCAGGTGCTGCCCACTGACCCGCGTCTGCGTGCCATCGACAATCGCACTATGCGGATCGTGGTTAAAATCGGCCGATACCAGTGGTAATTCCGTATAGTCAACTATACCACGAAATGAACCTGTTGCTGCCTTTTGCAAAAGCTGGTTAACCTCAGCCACCCCAACCGGGTTTATGACGCTAACGCTTAAATCGATAGCCGTGACATTGATGGTTGGCACCCGCACCGAGATGGCTTCGAACCGGTCACAAAACTTCGGAAAAATACGGGTAATCCCTGCGGCGAGTTTAGTATCAACCGGAATAATTGACTGGCTGGCTGCCCGGGTACGGCGTAAATCCTGGTGATAAGCATCAATAACGGGCTGGTCATTCATTGATGAATGAATGGTAGTGACAGTGCCGGATTCAATGCCAAATGCATCATCCAGCAACTGAATAATAGGAATAATACAGTTGGTAGTACAGGAGGCGTTGGAAACAATTTGGTGCTTAGCTTGTAAGTCCTGATGGTTAACGCCATACACCACAGTAGCATCCAAATCACTGCCCCCAGGCTGGGCAAACAGCACCTTTTTGGCTCCAGAGGTTAAATGCGCCTCGCCATCGGCACGGCTGCCATATACGCCACTACAATCCAAAACAACATCAACACCTAACTCACCCCAGGGTAACAGCTCAATTTCTGGTCGATGTATCAGCCGGATAATATCGTCACCAACGTATAAATTGTCACATTCCTGACGCACATCCCAGGCGAACCGGCCATGACTGGAGTCATACTTCAACAGATGAGCCATCCCTTCCGCATTAGCCAACTCATTGATTGCAATCACTGAAATTTCTGCCCGGCGACCTGATTCATACAGTGCGCGTAAAACGCTACGACCAATGCGGCCAAAGCCGTTTATCGCTATGCGGATTGTCATGTTACTCCCTGCCGCTGATTATTATCATGCACCCCACTAGCGTACTGCACCGCACTCTAAGATGTTAATCGTCCTATCACAATTCAGCAAGAATGCCTCTGGCTTTTTTCCTCAATTAACTCTATTTGTGCTATCAATGAATTATCACTGAAACGCTTCAGCCAGAATAAACCAAACTTATTGTAAAAGAAATATCTGCCTGATAAAGGGCACTATTCATCTCTATATTGGCGAAAAAAAGACCGCCGAAGCGATCTTTTAACAGGGGCATTACCGTGATTTTCATCATCCTGCACACCCGCATAGGGCATAAATAGCGTCGTCTTTTACTTCAACAACGCCTGAGCTTGCGCCACCACGTTTTCGACGGTGAAACCAAACTCTTTGAACAGCAATTCAGCCGGAGCAGATTCCCCGAAGGTGTGCAT
>JBEGTQ010000185.1:0-11265 GCA_041179305.1 Pseudomonadota bacterium
TAACTCGCCAAAATTTTCTCAATGGCGCTGATCCCTTCAGCGCTAACATGGCGGTTTTCTAACATGCCAACAACATCCTCAATACTGGCGGCGATAAAAAACGGAGAGAACCTGCTAAAAGCCACGACGCAAACGTTTTCCTCGCCTTTACCTCATGATATGCTCTACGCCCTCTCGCCAGTCACGATTTTACTGAAGTCGTTCTGGCCGACGTTTGTGCAATCACAGGAGCTTTACACTCATGGGAGCTAACCTCGATTCGGCTTATTCAGCCGGGGTTAAAATCGCTATCGTAATGGGGTCCAAAAGTGATTGGGCCACCATGCAGTTCGCCGCCGACGTGCTCACCACGCTCAACGTCCCGTTTGATGTGGCAGTTGTCTCCGCACACCGCACCCCCGACAAATTGTTCAGCTTTGCTGAATCGGCTAAAGCCAATGGCTTACATGTGATCATTGCCGGTGCCGGTGGCGCAGCGCATCTGCCGGGAATGATCGCGGCTAAAACGCGGGTGCCCGTTTTGGGTGTTCCAGTGCAAAGTGCTGCGTTAAGTGGCATTGACAGCCTGTATTCGATTGTGCAAATGCCACGTGGTATCCCGGTGGGCACATTGGCTATCGGTAAAGCAGGGGCTGCCAATGCCGCCTTGCTGGCCGTACAAATACTGGCGTTACACGATACCAAACTGGATGCTCGCCTGGCTGACTGGCGCAAAAATCAAACTGACGAGGTGCTGGATAACCCCGACCCGCGGGAGCCTGGCCGACAGGAGACAGCATGAAGCCTGTTTGCGTATTAGGTCATGGTCAGTTAGGTCGCATGCTGCGTCAAGCCGGTGAACCGCTGGGCATTGCGGTTTATCCGGTGGGTTTGGATGCCGAACCAGAAGCCGTTCCTTATCAGCACAGCGTTATCACCGCTGAGATTGAGCGCTGGCCGGAAACAGCATTAACCCGCCAACTGGCTACCCATAGTGCATTCGTCAACCGCGATATTTTCCCGCGGCTGGCCGATCGCCTGACACAAAAGCAATTGCTCGATAGCCTGAATCTGGCAACCGCCCCGTGGCAACAATTAACCCGTGCCAGCGAGTGGCCACAGGTCTTCGCAACGCTGGGGGAGCTTGCCATCGTGAAACGCCGGATCGGGGGTTATGATGGCCGTGGTCAGTGGCGTTTGCGTATCGGTCAACAGGATACCTTGCCACCCGATGCTTACGGTGAATGTATCGTTGAGCAAGGAATTAACTTCTCCGGTGAGGTTTCGCTGATTGGCGCTCGCAGCCGCCAAGGTGAATCGGTCTTTTATCCGCTGACCCACAATCTGCATGAAGATGGCATCCTGCGCATAAGTGTTGCTTCGCCGCAGCCGGATAGCCAATTACAACATAATCTATTACAACATAATCTATTACAACAACAAGCCGAAAAAATGCTGTCGGCAATAATGGATGAGCTGAATTATGTCGGTGTAATGGCGATGGAGTGCTTTATCGTTGGCGACAATTTGTTGATCAATGAGTTGGCTCCGCGCGTGCATAACAGCGGTCACTGGACGCAGAATGGTGCATCAATCAGCCAGTTCGAACTGCATCTGCGCGCGATTTTGGATCTGCCGTTACCAACACCGGTAGTCAACACTCCATCAGTGATGGTAAATCTGATTGGCATACCGGTGAGCATAGAATGGTTAGCTCTGCCATTAGTGCATCTTCACTGGTATGAAAAAGAGGTACGCAAAGGTCGTAAAGTAGGTCATCTGAATTTGAACCATCCAGATGGCGCAGTATTGAGCGCGACACTGGCATCATTGGCACTTTTGCTGCCAGCAGAATATCAAAACGCATTACATTGGGCGCAGGATAAGCTGTAACTCATCTGATCAATATCCTATAGCCGTCGTCCTTCAAGATGCAGCGGTGTAGGCTGCATCTTAAAGTAACGTGGTTATATCTCATTGACGTTGCAGCAATTGCAACGTCAGGTTAGAAAAGTACTAGCCCTCGTAGTGGCGGAACAACGCCCTTCCCTGCAACAAACGCGCCCCCAACCAGCCACCACATGCCGACAACAACAGCGCACTTGCTAACGGCAACAACCACCACATGATCCAGTTGGGTTGCCACGGGAAATCAAATACCAGGCGCTGTAATGCCCAAAGTGCGGCCTCTGCCCCGATGGCCGCCGCCAGGCCAGCCACCAAACCCAGTAAAGCAAACTCCCACCACAAGGTACCTCGCAGTAAACGTTTGCTGGCGCCAAGAGTCCGATACACCACCAGTTCCTGACGGCGTTGACGCATGCCCACCTGCACCTGCGCCAACAGCAACAATGTGCCACAGATAATCACCAGTACCACCATCACTTCCAGCGCCCGGCTCACCTGCTGCAATACCTGACCAACCTGCTTCAGCATCGCACCAATATCCAACAAGCTAAGTGTTGGAAACTGGCGATTCAGTTGCGTTAACGCATCACCATCCCCTTGATAGCGAAAACTGGTCAGCCAGGTTTGCGGCTGTTGCTCCAGTGCACCCGGCGGGAAGATAAAGTAGAAGTTCGGGCGCAAACTTTCCCAGTTCACCTGACGAATACTGCTCACGGTGGCGCCAAATGACTGGGTGTCTCCACTAAATGTCAGTTTATCACCGATTTTAATCCCTAACCGCTCAGCAATTCCCTGCTCCATCGACACTTCATCCGCCTTGGGCGGCCACTGGCCTGCGGTTAACATGTTGTGGGCCGGTAAATCTTGCTGCCAGGTCAAATTCAATTCGCGGTTAACCGCTTCACCACCCGGTTCATCTTCATGTACCCGTTCAGTGGCCAGTTGCTGATTAATCTCAGTCAAACGCACCCGCACGATAGGATAAAATGTTGATGGCGTGATCTGATGCCGCATCAGGAATTCAGTGACCTCTGGCACCTGCTGCGGTGTCATGTTCAGTAAGAAGTAATTCGGGCTATCCGGTGGCAATTGTTGCTGCCAACGATCCAGAAGATCCCCTCGCAGCGCCAATAACAATGCTAATAACATGAACGATAATGAAAATGCCGCCAGTTGAGTTAGTGTCATCCACGGCTGACGCAGCAAGCGATTAATAGCCAGCCGCAATGATAAACGCGTCACCGTCAGGCGGCGTAACAGCAATAACCCGCCCCAACCAATAACACCCAGCAGCAGCGCCAATACCACCATGCCGCCGAGAACCGCCCACAACAGGGCATTTCCCCCTATCAGTAACACCAGCAGGCCAATCACGACCATCAGCATCAGTGGCATAAAGTAACGCAGCGGCCAAACATTCGCGGAAACGTCACGGCGCAATACCCGCAGTGGCTGAGTGGCGAGTAACTGCCAATAAGGGCGAATACCCACCAGCAAGGAAATCAATACCAGCGAACCTATTGACCAACCCCAAGGCCATAAACCGGCAGCCGGTAAAGCTGCTGGTAATACCGGAGACAATAGACGAACCAATATCTTCTCGAATAGCAGGCCGATCACACTGCCACAAAAACCCGCCAGCACCAGTACCGATAACCACTGGCCGATAATCAGCCGCCGTAACGCACGGCGACCCGCACCCAATGTTTTCAGTACCGCCACCAAATCATAGCGGCTGCGACAATAGTGGCTCATCGCTACCGCGACGGCAGCAATAGAAAGTAATAGCGTCAGTAATGCCGATAACAGCAAGAACTGCTGCGCCCGTTGCAGGGATTTCCCCAAGGCGCCACCGGACGCCTGCAAGCCGTACCAGCGCTGTTCCGGCTGCAATTGTGGCACCAGCCAGTCACTGAATTGTGCTACTGCATCTGGCGTTCCGGCAAACATATAGCGATAAGTTAAGCGGCTGCCCGGTTGTATCGCACCCGTTTTTTCGACATCAGCCAGATTAATTATGATACGCGGTGAGGTCTGAAACGGATTGAAACCTGAATCGGGTTCCTGAATCACTTCGCCGACAATTTTTAGCGAAGTATCAGCCACATCCAACATGTCACCGACTTTTACTCTCAGCAACGATAGCAGTCTTGGCGCCACCAGCACCGTACCCGGTTCAAGCCGCACTCCAGCAGGTTGCGTATCTAATTTGCCATACAGCGGGTAGGCCAAGTCTGTGGCTTTCACCTCAACCAACTGCGGGCGATCACCAGCAAAGGTCATCGTCATAAACGACAGTTGGCGGCTGACAGTCAGCCCCTGCTGTTTGGCTTCCAACAACCAACGCTCAGGAACCGGATAGGCAGCACTCAACACCCTGTCGCCAGCCAGGAAATCACGGCTTTGCTGACTCAACCCCTTTTCCATACGTGAACTGATGGTGCCCAGCGACAGCACACAAGCCACGGCCAACGTGAGTGCCAGCCAAACAATTAACAGCGAGGACGAGCGCCATTCACGCCAAAACCAGCGCCAAATCATATTTCCTCCCACAATTTACCGTCTTGTAGCCGCAACCGGCGCTGGCAACGCCTTGCCAGTTGTACATCATGGGTAACGAGAATCAGTGTGGTGTCATAATCCCGATTCAGTGAAAATAATAAATTGGCAATACGATCACCGGTATGGCAATCAAGGTTACCGGTAGGTTCGTCAGCGAATAACACTTTTGGCCGCCCACTAAAAGCCCGAGCCAGAGCGACTCGTTGTTGCTCGCCGCCGGAAAGCTGAGCCGGCAGGTGACGCAGCCGTTTGCCCAAACCCAATTGCTCTAACAATTCCATGGCATGAGCTTTACTTTGGCGCTCACTCTCTCCACGCAGCAAAGCAGGAAGCTGAACGTTCTCCAACGTAGTGAGCGTCGGTACCAACATGAATGATTGAAACACAAAACCGACGTTTTTCGCCCTTAATTGTGCGCGCCCTTCTTCATCCATTGAGGTCAAAGACTGGCCGAGTAAGCTCACGTCACCACTGCTGCCGTCATCAAGACCAGCCAAAATTCCCAGCAACGTTGACTTACCTGAACCTGACTCACCAATCAGCGCAATTGTTTGAGCGGGTTTGACAACCAGCTCAACTCCGGTAAGGATGGAGAGCTGTTGCTCACCCTGACCGACGTGTTTATTAAGATGATGAACTTCAAGAACGTTTTCCGCTGGCATCTTCCCTTCCTTTTACTGTTGGGACTATTCAGTTTGCGTGCTGCTGCAACCGATACACTTTTAATTCTCGGCGACAGCTTGAGCGCCGGTTACCGCCTGCCCATTGCTGAAGCATGGCCGTCGCGGCTGGATAAAGCCTGGCAAGCTACGCCGTCATTACCAACGGTAATCAACGCCAGCATTAGTGGTGATACGGTCGCCCAAGCGCTGACCCGCCTGCCTGCCTTGCTCAAACAACATCAGCCGCGCTGGGTGTTGGTCGAACTGGGCGCAAATGATGGTTTGCGCGGTTTCCCGACGCAGGACATTCAACGGGATCTGACACAAATTATCAGTCTGGTTAAAGAAGCGAAAGCGCAACCGTTATTAATGCAAATCCGCATTCCACCGAACTATGGCCGCCGTTATACTGAGGCTTTCAGCGCTATCTATCCACAACTGGCACAGCAATCCGGCATTCAATTAGTGCCTTTCTTTATGGAACAAGTCGCCGTAAAGCCTGAGTGGATGCAGGATGACGGCTTACATCCTAATGCAGATGCGCAACCGTTTATCGCAGATTGGATGGCGCAACAACTTAAACCATTAGTGACTAATAAGCAGTAATAAGCTTTAGTTAACCACTTGTTTAGATAAATAGAATCACTCCGCAGGTAAATTTATGCAAAGAACAGTATTAATTACCGGTTGTTCCAGTGGCATTGGGCTAGTTGCAGCACAGGACTTGAAAAACAGGGGTTATCGCGTACTAGCTGCCTGCCGTAAGCCTGACGATGTGGCAAAAATGATGCAATGGGGTCTGGAAGGTATTGAACTGGATTTGGATGACTGCGCCAATGTTGAACGTGCGGCGGAGCAGGTTATTCAACTAACTAACGGGCGTTTATACGGCCTGTTTAACAACGGTGGTTTCGGCTTGTATGGCCCGTTACACACCCTCTCGCGCCAGCAGTTAGAAAAACAATTTTCCACCAATTTGTTCGGTACTCACCAGCTCACACAATTGCTGTTGCCGGCAATGTTGCCTCACGGTGAAGGCCGGATCATTCAAACCAGTTCGGTGATGGGGCTGGTTTCAACGCCCGGTCGTGGTGCTTATGCCGCCAGTAAGCATGCACTGGAAGCGTGGTCTGACACTCTGCGTATGGAGCTGCACGGCAGTGGTATCAATGTTTGCCTGATTGAACCTGGTCCGATCAACACCCACTTCACGCAAAATGTGAACCAAACGGAGGCAGACAAACCGATTAATAATCCTGGTATTGCCCAGCGCTTTACCCTACCGCCGCAAGCCATATTACCCAAATTGCGCCATGCGCTGGAAAGCCCGCGTCCGCAGTTGCGCTATCCCGTCACGTTGCTGGCACATGCGTTGACCATCCTACGCCGCATATTGCCGGGCCGGCTGTTAGATAAAGTCCTGCGTGGGAATTCTTAAACCTGAGGTTGAAGCGACATAATCTGCCCCCATCTACTGTTAAAACGGATGAGAGAAATAATTTATGCTAACACCGACAACGATTAATATTACCGAAGCGAACCTACACCAGACCTTAGAACAATCCATGACCGTACCAGTACTGTTCTATTTTTGGTCCGAACGCAGCCAGCAACTGACGCCAGTGCTGGATAAACTGGCCGCAGAGTATACCGGTCAATTTATTCTGGCTCGTGTTGATTGTGATACACAGCAGATGGTAGCGTCACAATTTGGCTTAAACTCAATTCCGGCGGTCTATCTGTTTAAAGATGGTCAACCGATTGATGGCTTTCAGGGGCCGCAGCCGGAAGACGTTATCCGTGAACTACTGCAACGTGTTTTACCAAAACCTGAAGAAATAAAAGCCGCAGAAGCTGCACAACTGATAAGCGAAGGCAACGTAAAGGAGGCATTACCACTGCTGAAAGATGCCTGGGCGCTGAGTGGGCAAAACAGTGAAATTGGCCTGCAACTGGCACAAACCCAGATCACGCTGAACCGTAGCGACGATGCTGAAGTCGTGCTGGCAACCATCCCCCTTCAAGACCGTGATACCCGTTATCAAGGGATGATTGCACAAATTGAGCTGCTGAAACAAGCCGCTGACACCCCGGAAATTCAGCAATTACAACAACAACTGGCTGAGCAGCCTGATAACGTTGAGTTATCCGTACAACTGGCATTACAACTGCATCAGGTCGGGCGCAACAATGAAGCTCTGGAACTGTTGTTAGGCCATTTGAAGAAAGATTTGGCGGCGGCCAATGGCACTGCGCGTAAGACGTTAATGGATATCTTAGCTGCATTAGGCACTGGCGATGCGTTAGCGGCTAAATATCGCCGCCAACTCTACGCCTTATTGTATTGATAAGGCATTTTTACGGTAATCACAGCTCATTATCAATGGTCTTGTTTGCTACTGCGCGGGGGTATCCTGCGCTGTTTTATTCTGCTACTGCCTTACTTTTTCTCATTTACACGCTTTTACTGACCATTCGTTAGGTGTTTAACACCCTGTCACGTAATATTAAGCAACAAGAGTCATTGCTAACAGGAAATTAATTATGTTTACGGTTATATCTGTGCTTATCCTGGTCGCTCTGATTGTGGTGTTCTCCTCAATCAAAATAGTCCCACAAGGTTTTCAGTGGACTGTCGAGCGTTTTGGTCGTTATACCAAAACACTGATGCCCGGCCTGAACATCGTGGTGCCATTTATGGATAGTATTGGTCGTAAAATCAATATGATGGAACAAGTTCTTGATATCCCATCTCAGGAGATAATTTCCCGCGATAACGCTAATGTAGCGATTGATGCTGTCTGCTTTATCCAGGTTATTGACCCGGTGAAAGCAGCGTATGAAGTCAGCAATTTGGAATCGGCCATTATCAACCTGACCATGACCAACTTCCGTACCGTTTTGGGTTCAATGGAGCTGGATGAAATGTTGTCTCAACGCGACAACATCAACGGACGTCTGTTACACATTCTTGATGAAGCCACCAATCCGTGGGGAATCAAAATCACCCGTATTGAAGTTCGTGACGTGCGCCCACCTGCTGAACTAATTTCTGCGATGAATGCTCAGATGAAAGCTGAACGTACCAAACGTGCAGATATTCTGGAAGCCGAAGGGGTTCGTCAGGCCGCAATTCTGCGCGCAGAAGGCGAAAAACAATCACAAATTCTGAACGCGGAAGGTGAGCGTCAGTCTGCCTTCCTGCAAGCCGAAGCCCGTGAGCGTGGCGCAGAAGCAGAGGCTCAGGCAACCAGAATGGTTTCTGAAGCTATCGCTGCCGGTGATATTCAAGCTATTAACTATTTTGTGGCACAAAAATATACCGACGCACTGCAACATATCGGCTCTGCCAATAACAGCAAAGTGATCATGATGCCACTGGAAGCAAGCAGCCTGATGGGTGCTATCGGCGGTATTGCTGAGCTGATTGGTGAGAGTAAAAATAGCCAGGGTAAATAACCATGCTGGAGTCAATTGCGGCACACCCAAATTGGTTTTGGCTCTCACTCGGCGGGCTCTTACTGGCCGCTGAGATGCTGGGTGCCAGTGGCTATATGCTGTGGAGCGGTGTTGCTGCGGTGATAGTCGGCGTTCTGGTCTGGCTATTTCCCTTTCGCTGGGAGATGCAAAGCATACTGTTTGCCGTTCTGACTGTCGTATCAGCAATTTTATGGTGGTATTGGCTCAGTAAACGTATCAAACCACAACCGGCCATGTTGAACCAGCGCAGCCATCAACTGGTAGGTACACGGGCAACACTGACTGAGCAAACCGCAGACGGTTATGGTCGGATGAAAATTGGTGACGGCAGTTGGCGTATTTATAGCGCAACAGAGCTTAGCGCCGGAACTGAAGTTGAAGTAATTTTAGTGGAAGGCAACACGTTGCATGTTAGGGCTATTCATAACTAATAACTATAGTTTAAGCGCCTCGTATTAAACGGCAAGCCATCCGTTGAACGGCCTGTTGATTAACTAACAATATTCTGTTTAATCTGAATTTTCTGCTTATTCTCTACTGTATTAGTGGAATTGTTAAAAATACAGGAGGTGATGAGCACCCACACGGCGGTGGAGCCGGGGAAGTTTGCCCGGATCGTCAGGCGATTTTCTGGCCAAATTGTGTAGAGGTCTATGGCGAAGAAGGGGCAGCCACAATGGCCACTCCCTTTCTGCCACTGACATCGTTCAGCCTTATGCTACTGGCTGAGCGGCTACGCCGTCAGGCATCACGCTTTCTGCCGGGGCTTTCTGCAGGATAAGCTTTTCAACGAAGTTATTGAACGATATGGTCTTCATCAACAGATCTTTAGACATCAGGTTAGGCGCAATCATAGCCGCCAGGTTAGATTCAGGCATTGAGTTTACAACCTGATGTTTGGCAATTTTCTTGGCAAGTTCAATGGCATCCTGTGCCATTTTAGGTAGATCGCTCAGGGATGGCAAACCCTTGCCACTCTCATTGTCCAAAAACATCTGCTCAATGGCTTTAATATCTTTTGGTAACATATGATCACGGATATTCTTTTTAAACAGTGCTGCGAGCTCAACCGCGGTAGCTTCTTGCAAACCTTTCTTGCCATCAGAGAGTTTGTCCAATTCTGAATTTGCAGCCGAGATTCTCATGATCCCCTTGGTCTCCAAAAACTCTTCATTTTGGCTGATTATGCTAATAATTTCCTCGTTTTGTGCGACCGCAGCCGCATGCTTACCCTCGAACATCTTAAGGAAAGCATCTTTTATGCTGCTAAAGAAATCCTTCACAGAAGCCCAAAAAGATTTTCTTCCCTCGCCTACGCTTTCGCCTCTTTAGAGGTTTCTGCCACGCTGACAGAGCGCATTTCGCCATTCAGCGGGACACTAACAGCGGCTGCGGTATTTTCATTCTTCCCACCTTGAAGCCTCTGATTAAGCTCTTGTTGAACCAGAGGCGGCAGTATCTGAACCTGCGAGATTATTTTCATGTCGTACATCCTTTAATAAAGTACTTTTCGCGATTATATATACGTGTGAATAAGTGTGGAGAACCAATTAGCAGCGAATCCCCATATGTTGTGGCTTAATGCCTAACACCACGGCATCTAACTCTTTTTTACCATGTGTTATCAGGGTGGCGATCGCCTCATTAGCCGCCATGATTGCCTCTAACTGAGGGAGCACGCTTCCATCATTAATGTCGTAAGCTTTCTGTCTATTCCAGATTAAGAATTGCCTGGCACTATTATCATAAGCAAATACTGGTGAGTGCTCTTCGTCAGAGAAGTGGTTCATATCCAAGATGTTTGACATGCACTCTTTGACGATGGTGTCAGATGCGTCAACCAAAGAGTAAATCACTAAATATTTTTCACCATGCACCTTGAAATGGTAGGTGAAATTATCAACTTGCAGAGAAAAGATACCGTCATCACCCATATTTTCGGGAAAGGAGACGCCCAATTTTCTCAGTAAAACATGCAGATAACCAGTCAACGTCAACATAACTAAACCACCTGAAAAGGAAAAAATAAACTTAAATTGTGTCGATCCTATAGTGGCAATTCTCGGCACAATATAAGGCATCACCCTGATTTATTAGGGCGCTGTTGCAAACTGAAGCGGTGGCAGATCCGACGGTTTATCAACACGAATAAGGCACCGGCAGATTAAATACCAGAACAACGTTATCGAATGCTATCATTAAAAGCTGCAGCAGATAATCAGCGCCGCGTTGGGATTCAAATCCATGAAGACGGCTTACGCCAAGATTAAATAAAATGAATTAATTCAGTATGTTGCTTGCAACAGTGCCTTATTATCACACCTGATGACAACACCCAGCCAAATTATTAATAATCGGGCACTCCGCGCGGTCATCCCCTGGACACTCCTCTGCCAGCGCTAATAAGCGTAATCGCATCTGATTAAAATTATTAATATGTTGTTCGATTTCCGCTACCTTTAATAGCGTAGCTGCTTTTACGTCGGCACTGTGGCGTGCCGGATCATGAAACAACGTCAGTAATTCGCGACATTCATCCAGCGTAAAACCAATCTGCCGTGCCTGGCGTAGTAACATTAACTCTTCAATGTGTTTGGCGGTGTAACTACGGTAACCATTTTCAGTGCGTAGCGGTGCCGTTACCAGTTTTTTTTCTTCGTAAAAACGAATAGCT
>JBEGTQ010000186.1:0-24612 GCA_041179305.1 Pseudomonadota bacterium
GGAAGTAGCTTTCCCATGAATGATTTATTATTGAATAATAAATGTTTCAGATATATCAATGGGATTGCAAAAAGTAAAAGACCGGCCAAAGACCGGTCTTCTGGATATTGGTGGAGCTAGACGGGATCGAACCGTCGACCTCTTGCATGCCATGCAAGCGCTCTCCCATCTGAGCTATAGCCCCAACGCGCACATAACATCGTGTGAGCGGGGAGCATGATATGAAACCACTGAAACAGTGTCAACGGCTAATTCGATTTCTCGTGTTAAGCGCTGAAAAAGCCACCAAATCAGCGGGTAGATAACATTAAATGTTGTTCACAACTATTTTGGCTATCAATAATAGGAACAGTAGCAGCCCTGACGGATCGCTTCCTTTCACACTGCTGTAGGCGTTACTTTCTGGTTTTGCGAAAATGGGTTATTGAATATTGATGATATGAACGGCCAGTCAGCCTGATGATAAATCTGATATAAAAAATAGTTTTGTGGCGTTGAGGTTGAACGGGGACGTAACTCACTGTGACGCGAGAGTTTATTCCCGACAGACACTGGCAGGTAGAACAAAATAAATTGATGGATTTTTGCAATTTGTATAATGGTGGGTCGTGCGGGATTCGAACCTGCGACCAATTGATTAAAAGTCAACTGCTCTACCGACTGAGCTAACGACCCATTATAGAATATTGCGAAGTAAAAGAAGTGGTGGGCGATACCAGATTCGAACTGATGACCCCCTCCGTGTAAAGGAGATGCTCTACCAACTGAGCTAATCGCCCACTTCTGCTATTTTCAATCTTAATATATTAAAACAATGAGATATAGGTGGTGGGCGATACCAGATTCGAACTGATGACCCCCTCCGTGTAAAGGAGATGCTCTACCAACTGAGCTAATCGCCCTCATCTATTTCATTGTTTCACAACAGGCAGAGTTTGGTGGGCGATACCAGATTCGAACTGATGACCCCCTCCGTGTAAAGGAGATGCTCTACCAACTGAGCTAATCGCCCCGCCGTGTTGTTGGAGTCGCATTATAGGGATAGTTGGAAGTGAGTCAACGGTTTTTAAAACGAAAGCAATCGTTCGCCGCAAATTTAAACAGGATGAGATAGTTATCGCCGCTGCCGGTGTTTCTTTAGTCATATCGATTCGTCATTATCAATTGTCTGTCGGTAACCTCGTTGAGGAATTACTATAGGGTGGTAGAATGTCGCCTACTTTTTCAGATTTCAGTCACCATCAGCCTCCGCTGATTGGCGTAGTGTAATTTAAGGCACCGATCCTAATGAAAATCAAAACCCGCTTTGCCCCCAGCCCTACCGGCTATCTCCACGTAGGTGGCGCTCGTACTGCGTTGTACTCTTGGCTGTTTACCCGCCATTTAGGCGGTGAGTTTGTGCTGCGTATCGAAGATACTGATCTTGAACGCTCCACACAGGAAGCTATTGACGCCATTATGGACGGTATGAATTGGCTGAATCTTGATTGGGATGAAGGTCCGTATTTTCAAACTAAGCGTTTTGATCGCTACAATGCAGTAATTGATCAGATGCTGGAACATGGCACAGCGTATAGATGTTATTGCTCTAAAGAGCATCTGGAAGCGTTACGTGAAGCCCAAATGGCAAACGGTGAGAAGCCTCGCTACGATGGCCACTGCCGTGATAGCCAGTGCACACATAGCGCCGATGAACCATCAGTAGTGCGTTTTCGTAACCCGCAGGAAGGTTCGGTTATTTTCGACGACAAAATTCGTGGGCCAATTGAATTCAGCAATCAAGAGCTGGATGATTTAATTATCCGCCGCACCGATGGTTCACCCACGTATAACTTCTGTGTAGTGATCGATGACTGGGATATGGAAATCACCCACGTTATCCGTGGTGAAGACCATATCAACAACACGCCACGTCAGATTAACATTTTGCAAGCCTTAGGTGCGCCGGTTCCCGTATATGCGCACGTTTCAATGATTCTGGGTGATGATGGCAAAAAATTGTCTAAACGTCACGGTGCGGTCGGTGTCATGCAATACCGTGATGACGGTTATCTGCCGGAAGCGCTGCTGAACTATCTGGTGCGTTTGGGCTGGTCTCATGGCGATCAGGAGGTTTTCTCTATTGCTGAGATGACTGAACTGTTCACTCTCGATGCGGTCAATAAATCAGCCAGTGCGTTCAATACTGAAAAGCTTCAGTGGTTAAATCATCATTATATTAACAGCTTGCCTGCGGAGCAGGTTGCGGTTCATCTGTCGTGGCAGGTTGAACAACTGGGAATTGATACCCGTAATGGCCCTGAATTGGTTGAAATTGTTAAACTGCTGGGTGAGCGCTGCAAGACACTAAAAGAAATGGCTGCGTCTTGCCGTTACTTCTACGAAGAGTTTGACGAATTTGATGCCGATGCTGCGAAGAAACATTTGCGTCCGGTTGCACTCCAGCCACTTGAAATGCTCAAAGCTAAACTTGCTGCCATTACTGATTGGACTTGCGAAAACGTCCATAACGCTATTCAGGGTACTGCTGATGAGCTGGGTGTTGGTATGGGTAAGGTTGGTATGCCGTTGCGTGTCGCGGTTACAGGCGCAGGCCAATCTCCGGGAATGGATGTAACTGTACATGCTATAGGTCAGGCTCGTTCTCTGATTCGTGTTGATAAAGCACTGGCTTTTGTTAGAGGGCGCGAAGCGTAATGATATTGTTATTAGGTGACGCATCCAATTAGTAAAATATGTATTTCTCAATGGTGGCTGTGGTGACGTTTAATGTCGCCCAACCGGGCGCGAGAAACAGATTGTTTTGCGTACAAATCTTTTGATGCGAGTGAGCAGGGTCGGATTATATCTGAGCTACTACAGGTTATGTTGCTCAATGTGTTGAGTAGCAATCTGCTCTGTCAGTGGTCTGCCTTTTGGTACTTTTCGTCAATAACTGGTGGCGGGTTAATCTTTTTGCATTTATGAAAGTCACTTTATATATTTGTGGCTTATATCTCGTTTTTGATGTATCCGTTACATAAAATGCCCAGCAGAATCTGGCCTGCATCAAATTTGGAGCACACATGTCCCCTATTATACAGTTTGTATTGGCCTTACTCGTGGTGGCGATACTGGCACTGGCGGTCTGCAAAGATCGTAAGAGCATCCGCATTCGGTTTGTTATTCAATTGCTGGTTATTGAAGTATTATTGGCATACTTCTTCCTCGATTCGGACGTTGGGCTGGGTTTTGTGAAAGGATTCGCTGGCTTATTCGACAAATTACTCGAATTTGCCGCTACCGGTACCGATTTTGTCTTCGAAAATATGGCTGAAAAAGGCCTCGCTTTCGTCTTTTTGAGAGTGTTGTGCCCTATTGTTTTCATTTCTGTTCTCATTGGTATTCTGCAATATATCAAAGTGCTACCCATTGTTATTCGTATAATAGGCACTTTGTTGTCAAAAATTAACGGCATGGGTAAGCTGGAATCATTCAACGCTGTCAGTTCACTGATTCTGGGGCAATCTGAAAATTTTATCGCGTATAAAGACATTTTGGGCAAAATGTCTGAAAGACGCATGTACACGATGGCAGCAACCGCTATGTCAACAGTTTCCATGTCGATCGTGGGCGCATACATGTCGCTATTGGACGCGAAATTTGTGGTTGCAGCGCTGGTGCTCAACATGTTCAGTACCTTTATTGTGTTGTCTTTGATCAACCCGTATAAAGCTGAGGACGAGAAAGAGTTGCAACTGAGCAATCTGCACGAAGGTCAAAGTTTCTTTGAAATGCTGGGTGAATATATTCTGGCTGGTTTCAAAATCGCCATTATCGTTGCGGCTATGCTGATTGGGTTCATCGCGTTAATTGCTGCGATGAATCATTTGTTCAGCCTGCTGTTCGGTATTAGCTTTCAGGGTATTCTGGGTTATGTTTTCTTCCCGTTTGCCTGGGTTATGGGGGTACCGGCTCATGAAGCCCTACAAGTCGGCGGTATCATGGCAACCAAACTGGTTGCTAACGAATTTGTCGCCATGATGGACTTGCAGAAAGTTGCATCTGAATTGTCACCACGCAGTGTAGGGATTCTATCCGTATTCTTGGTTTCCTTTGCTAACTTCTCGTCTATCGGTATCATAGCCGGCACGATTAAAGGGCTGAATGAGCATCAAGGTAATGTCGTTTCACGCTTTGGTCTGAAATTGCTATACGGGTCCACACTGGTCAGTGTGCTGTCAGCGTCTATTGCTGGCCTGGTGCTCTAACGCCCCCTGTTTGCCTGAGGAAGCGCGTCGATATCTGCCGGAGGGGACTCCGGCAGTGTGGCTGACAGGATAAGATTACTCAGCCATACCCAGTTGTTGTTTACCGATGGCTGTCAGGTTGTCAACTGTCGCTCTGCCGCTAAAATCAACCTCAAAATTATCGGCAGCAAAGTCTGGTGGCGAGCAGCCATCAAGAAAACTGGCTAACTGGCGCGGCAGATAAGCGGCATTCTTTTCACACCACGGTGCTGCGGCGATGTACATCACGTTGCTATCAAACTCACCGTTATGTTCATTTTCTACGGAATGAATTACATCACAGTGCCAGAACAGGGTGTCTCCGGGGGCTAAATCAGGCATAGGGCAAATTGCTTCCAATAAAAGAGGATGCCATTGCTCTGAGGCCGATAACGCACGACCCGGTGCGGTACCGCACAAATCATCCTCAGCTACATCATCCTGCAAGGCACGCAGCAGGATATAAGCCATTGCATTGGCGATTGGAATAACAGTTAACGTACCAGCATGGGCGCGTTGTGGCGTCAGGGCTGTCCAGCCTTGAAAGGTACGGAACATTGAGCATACCGCAGGTGATGGAAACTCACGAACGTCTGGCCGCCCTTGTGCAGCAAAAGGGTCATATTTCTGCCACTCGCCCGAGAAGATATGACGGTAAACATGACGGAAATTCTCATCCAACCAGCGCTCAACTGATCCACCGTCTACATGAGGCGACAGGCCAAGTGATGACGATTTTGGTGGGCGGCGGCGGGTGCGGTCTGCGTAGGTTACGACACGATTTGGATCGAAATGTTGCTTGCCGTTACTTTCGCTGTGCCACAGATTATTTAAGAAGATTTGCACCGCATTCATGCGCTTATCCTGACGGGCTTCAACTTGTGGTGTTGACCAGTAGATGCCGTAAATTTGTGGCTTACTGGCGGCCAGCGTGCCGAAGTAGTTATCTTCAGCGGCATTTTTCAGGCGTTCGACAAAGTTATTGCGATCCAGATAATTGCCAATTTCACGGTTCCAGGCGGCCGCTTTTTCGGTGGGGAAGACACCGAGGATAGCACCGCATCCCCGTTGTTTTATCTGTGTTTTTTGTTCCTCTGTCACTTTGCCGTTGATAATATCATCGGCATGAATGCGCGGCACCGGGTTTTCTCCCTGCGCCAGACTGCGGCGGATCTCCATTACCTGCTGACGGATATGCTCTTCCACCGCGTGGAAGACGTATTGGTAATCAGGCAGCGCCTGACGTAACTGCTGCTTCACTGCTTTGATTGCTGCGGGAATATCATCTATGTGTAATAAAGCCATTTTATTGATTCTCCGATAGCTGATTGATAACGGTGTTGGCTCTTGCCTTTCAACAATGCCGATTTTATAAAATGAAAGCTACTGTCATCGTCGGGCGCGGTATCTGCTGGCACGATGTGGCTTTCAACGGGAAGGTACATGAGGTGTAAATTGGGTGGTGGCTGATGATCGGTGGCAATGGTCGAGGGTAATTTTGCGCTACGGCACTGAATGCCGATGAGTAAGAAATTTATTGTCAGCTACTTGACACCGGTTCAGCGCCAGGTTGTACGTGGAATCAAAAATATGTTTCGCGCTGATGGGTTGCTGAAATCGGGTAAAGGTTCACCGGGTACAACGGCTTAATTCGCTATTTATCACAGGTTACTCTGACCGGCAGTTTCAGCGGTCGGTCAGACCAAAATACCGGCCCTTCAACATGTCATTCGTCCACTGTTAATATTGTCTTTCAGTGATTCCGTGCCAGATGAAGATCAAACATTAGTGAAAAACCTGCGGTAAATAATCTGATCGCGAAAAATGATAAAGGGCGCGGGTGCGCCCTTTATACGGTGTCAGATAATAGATGGCTTACGTAATGATTACTCGACCATTATCATGAAGGTGCCAACCCAAACCACCAACATAATTGAGATACCCATAAAAAAATACTTCACTGAACAACTCTCCCTGGGGCTACCTCGTCAGTAACGATCCAAACTGCGGTGCTGAGTATCAAATGTGAATAATTATTCAATCAATCGCGGCCATTTCACCATAGCCAGCCCGGTTCAAACTGATAATGCTTTACGACGTGATCGCGCTAATGTAATCCTAATGAAGTAGGGACTTCAATACTGTAATTTTCTGCATCAGATCACAATTTCATACAGAAAGTGCAAATAACATCAGTTAATGTATTGAAGTGTGACGTTATTAACGTTTTTATAAATTTTCGATAAATAACAATTTGTTACTCTATTGTTTAACCTTATATGCCAATTTTGGGGGTATCCCGGCAATCAGGTGATTTTTCGTACTGTCACATCAGCTTCTAAACCCAGTAAATACAGGGCTTGTTCCAACGTTTCAACCTTAGAGGCGTAGAAAACATCCAGCAGGCGATCTATCTGCGCTGCATTCAATCCGAGTTTGCGAGCCATATCAGCTTTACGGGTACCGGTGATTAACATGGCATTATGCAGTTCGGCTTTTAGGCGCACCAGAATAGGCACATGCACGGTGATATCGCCCGGTTGCAGTGCAGACGGTGCAGGAACGGGGCGACGCTCTTCTATCTCAGCGGCAATGCCGTTTTTAATGCCCTCCAGTGCTTCCAATTCAATGTCTTCGAGGGAATAGGTGATAGATTCCAATTCAGGGAAATCGCGATAGTGGATAGGGTATTCGCCGCTGGCTTCATCAAAAGTATAACTGGCTGGATAATTGAACACGGCGTTCACTCCTGTTGGGACAACGTACAATAAGTAGCGGCATTGTACTGGTATTTACCCGAGTCAGGTGACTTATTTAGTGCATTGATTTGTGCATATCGTAAGATATTGGCATATGATTTATCTTGTTAATAATCAGTACGGCATCTCGTTTTTTTGTGAAAAATGCATCATATCGCCGCATCCTCCTGTTTTTTCGCGGCAGGTAATGACTTAACATAACTATCACTTTTTTACGTGATTGATGGATATTCAATGCGCTATCTGGCTGTCATTCTTCCTTTGTTCATTTTGCTATCAGCCTGTAGTAGCAAACCAACGCCTCCTGTTGCTGCCGCCCCATTGGGCGGGCTTGTTCAGAGTGGTTTCTTACTTGAGCCGCAGCATGTCGGGCATCGGCAAAACGGTGATTTTACCTATAACCCTGACACCGCCCGTTTTGTTGAAAAAATGGTGCGCGAACACGGTTTTGAGTCTCAACAACTGCATGATGTATTAGCTCAAACTCAGAAGCTAGATTGGGTTATTCGGCTAATGGATAAACAAGCACCGTCGGCAGGCCGCCCTTCTGGGCCGAATGGCGCCTGGAATCGCTATCGTAAGAAGTTTATTACTCCTGATAACGTGCAAAAAGGGGTGAATTTCTGGAATCAACATGAAGAAGCTTTGCAACGTGCTTATGAGATCTACGGTGTGCCGCCGGAAATTATCGTCGGTATCATTGGGGTTGAGACACGCTGGGGCAGAGTGATGGGCAAAACCCGCATCATTGATGCATTGGCAACACTCTCTTTCGCTTACCCGCGCCGCGCAGAGTATTTTACCGGCGAGTTGGAAACCTTTCTGTTGATGGCTCGCGCTGAGGGCAATGACCCGCTCAGTTTACGGGGTTCTTATGCCGGTGCGATGGGCTACGGCCAGTTTATGCCATCGTCGTTCAAAAACTATGCAGTTGATTTTAATGGTAATGGTCATATCAATTTATGGGATCCAGTGGATGCAATTGGCAGTGTTGCTAACTATTTTAAATCGCATGGCTGGACTAAAAATGCTGCGGTAGCGGTGCCGGCTAACGGACAAGCGCCCTATCTTGATAGTGGTTTTAAAACCAAGTACGCCATCTTGACGTTATCTGCGGCAGGGCTAAGCCCAACCAGCTCGCTGGGGGATTATCAGGAAGCCTGCTTATTGCGTCTGGATGTCGGCACGGGTTATCAGTATTGGTATGGTTTACCCAATTTTTCTACTATCACTCGTTACAATCACAGCACCTATTACGCAATGGCAGTATGGCAGTTAGGAGAGGCCGTAGGCAGGGCGCGTAGAAGCTAATAAGCGACGAAAAAAGCCACATTTTGCGATGTGACCCTTTTCTACTGGTGATTTTTGCTCATCACAGCAAATGTGAAATATCATTCGGATGAACGGATGGCGGCGATTTACGCCAGCCGCGTGTCAGCCACAACAGGTAAATGAAGCCTGCCAATAGCCACAGTAAACCCACTTCAAGCGCACGCGGTTCAAGATGAGCCCACAACCAGACTGACATCATAACCCCCATCATTGGCAGCAGTCCATATTTGAACATAACTGCCGCACCACGATGTTTTTCATTGATAATAAAGTGTTTTATTACGCTCAAATTTACAAAGGCAAATGCACCCAACGCGCCGAAACTTATCATTGATACCACTAAATTCAGATCAAGGCACAGGGCTAACAGTGATACGGTGGCGACGAATAAAATGGCCCGCCACGGGGTATGGAACTTGCGATGCAAATGAAAGAACAGGTTGCGAGGCAACACCCCTTCACGGCCCATCGCATAGAAGATACGCGATACACTGGTCTGCGCGGTCATCGCTGAGGCATAAACACCGGTCAGGTAAGTGGCCATAAAGAAGTTATACATCCACTTGCCACCCACATGCTCTGAGATAATCAGGCTGGCAGTATCCTGATAGGGCACCAACGATTTCCAATCTGGATAAACCAAATGCGCGGCATAGGAAACAGCGATAAAGATGGCTCCGGCGCTGATGACAGTAAACAGAATAGCACGTGGTAGCGTGCGTTTAGCGTCGTGGGCTTCTTCCGCCATAGTGGCGATGGCATCAAAGCCAAGGAAGGCCAGGCAGAGCACCGCAGCGCCAGACAGCAGGGCGGATAAGTCACCCACATTCACCCATAATGGCTGCATCAGTGCTTCAGGACTTAAGTTTGCCTGACTGAAAGAAAGCGCAATAAACAGCACAATAAAGATCATCTGCGCCGCAATTAGTGAGAAATTCACGGAGGTGAGTAACCGCACCCCGAGAATATTTAGCAGACTGACACTGATAATAGAACCAATAATAAAGACCGAAGCTGAAATAGCCGGAAATGCCTCGTGTAAGAAAATGCCTAAGACCAGATAATTAAGGATTGGCAGGAACAGATAATCCAAAATTTGCGCCCAACCTACCAGAAAACCTGTTTTTCCGCCAAAACTACGTTGAACGTAAGAATAGGCAGAACCCGATAACGGCATGGCGCTGGCCATCCGGCAATAACTGAGGGCAGTGAACAGGATGGTGACGACGGTCACCAGATAGGCAACGGGGAGATGCCCCTGACTTAATACAGTCACCTGTCCATAGGTAGTGAATACGCCCAAGGGGACCATGTAGGCAAGCCCGAAAGCGACCAGCGCAGGGGTTTTAAGCACTCTGCGCAACTGAGTATTGTGTGGCATTACCGTATCATATCCTGGTGAAAACACGCACCGTTAAGCTGCATTTTTATGCAGTTGTAAAATAGAAAGGGTGGGATTTTGACACAAGGTTAGCGGTAACGCCAATGACTTCCTCACCACTTGATGTTACTGGGTTGCAAACTGCGCTGGTTAACCCGAATCACTGACTGGCATTAATGATTCGGGTCGCTATTGGCTGCTGTTTATTGAGTTGGATCTGTGGCCTGATAAACCACTTTACCGCCGACTAACGTCGAATCCACCTTAGTTTGGTAAATCGTTGCTGGCGACTGCGCAAACAAATTGTTTTTCAGGATAATGATATCGGCGAATTTACCGGCTTCCAATGAACCGATATATTGCTCTTTAGTAATCATATAAGCGGCATCAATAGTTGCTGCGCGCAATGTCTCAATTAACGTCAAATCCCGATCATTATCTAAACGTGGGCCAACCGGATTGCCATCAAGATCCCATGCACGGCGAGTCATGCCTACTTGCAGATTGTACCATTCATCCAACCGATCAATCGGCCAGTCACTGCCATAAGCTATACGTGCACCGGCATCAATGAAGCGAGCTGCCGGTTCCATATGCCGGAAACGCACTTCACCCAGCATCTCGCGCTCTTCATCAATGAGTACTTCTGGCAAGCCACCCCACTGAAAAGAGAGAACAGCGGTTGCACCGAGTCTGGCGAAACGATCATATTGATGAGCCGCTACTAACTCGTTATGTGCCAACCCTGGGCGGATATCCTTTCCGGGCAGGGCGGCACGCATCTGTTCTACTGCATCCAGCACCATCTCGATAGCACCATCTCCCACGGTATGGGTGTGAGGATGAAGCCCTGCGCGGGCGCATTCCAGAATCAGCGCATTAACCACGGGTGCAGTAAAATAGAGGTCACCATAATGGCCGGTATTTTGCCAGTCAGGGTGTTGCGTGGTGCCATAATTGGCACGGTAAGGCGCCAACAGCGCGGCGGTCATGGTCGGTGGCTGCAATACCCCATCAATAAACAGTTTGAGATGATCAACAGCTAAACCCGGTGCAGGTACCCATTCACGGCAGCCCCATTGGTGGGCAAACTCAACGACATTCTGAACCACACGAGCAGCATCTTCTGGCCCTTGCAGGCTGTCTGGTGTCACTTCTTTGGCACCCAGCATCCGCAGTGTCAATTCATTGCGCTGATGTAACTTGCTGAAAGACAACAATTGTTCGGCAAACACACGGGTATCCATCACGGTAGTGACACCCTGTGCATTCAGCACGCGCTGCACATGGGCGGCAATCTGCACATTCTTTTCAGGTGTGGCCGATGGAATGCTATCGAAGGCGCGCATCGCCGGTGCATCTTCCAAAATACCGGTCAGTTTACCGTGAGCATCGCGAGCAATTTTGCCATCGGGTGGCACCGGTGTATTTTCGTCAATACCGAGCAGCACCAAAGCACGGCTATTCGCCACCAGTGTGTGGCAGTCATTGGAGAACAATGCGACAGGGCGACGGGTATTGAGTGAGTCTAACGCGGTTCGACTCATATCAGCACCGACGGGTATCATCGCTTGACGTTGCCATGCACGTACGCTCAGCCAGTCGTTTTCGCCTTTGCAAGGATCACAATCGAGGTTATGTTGAATAATTTCCAGCGTTTGTTCAACGCTCAGTGCAGCATAATGAAGATTACAGCCAATCAGTTGTTTGCCGCCCCAGAACGGGTGCATATGGCTGTCAATAAGGCCAGGCATCATAAATTTGCCCGCCAGATCGATATGTTGGGTTTCCGCTGTGGTGAATTGCTGTTTAATTTCATCACCTCCGGTCGCCAGAATATAGCCTTGGCCTATCGCGATGGCGCTGCAAACTGTGTTATCGGCATCTGCCGTGTAAATCGTGCCGTTGTAATAAATAACATCGGCGACAGGTGTTTGTTTGGTCATGTTATGTACTTCGTGAAAATTTAAAGGAATCAGGTAGCTATTGTAGCCTGCTATACCCACTAAAACGTGCCGACGTTAATGCATGGCCGGTACTGTTATTTTGTTGCCAGCAACTCGTTTTCCATCATCGCCGCGAGATGGTGCAGTATCTGTGTTTCAGAAAACCCTAATGCTGTAAATTGGGTCAAACCATCCAAACCGCACACAAGCCCAATCAATCGCCAGGCCACATCACAAGAATTTATATCTGAGCGGAATTCATTGTTGACAACACCGGTGTGGATCACATCAACCGTGGCCGAATGCCAGTCTGACATTGAAGTAACATACGCCTCCTTAACCAGATCATCCCGTTCGGCCAACATCGAGACTTCATTCCACAGGCGGGTTTCTCTCTTACCGGTTTCATCCTGTGGATAACCCAATACCTTTTGTATCCGTTCCACTGCCGCGACATGTTTGCTGTTTTTTGCAAAAACAGCTAAGGATTGTTTTACCAATAATTGGAAAGCATCTGCCCGTAGCCGTGAAACCGATGAGAAGTGGTGATGGACTTGGCCGACCGCCACACCGGCTTCACTGGCGACGCGCCGGGCAGTGGTTGCGGCCATGCCGTCAGCCATGGCGACCCGCATTGCTGCCTGCAAAATGGTGTTGTGGCGTTCTTCACGACTCAAATAAGCCAAAGCAATTCCTTTTTGTGACTAAACAAGGTTATTCGCCATTATGTGATAAATTGGACTGTTGTTCAACTTATCGCTATTATTGTTATGTTGGACTGGTGTCCAATATTAATTGGTAACTTATTGAGCATGACAGTATGTCTAAAAAATGGATGATTTTTTACGTTATTATTCTGATGTATCTCCCTGTTTCTATTGATGCCACCGTGTTGCATGTGGTAGCACCCCGGTTGGGGATTGCATTGTCGGCGACCGGCAGTGAATTGCTGTGGATTATTGATATTTATTCACTGGTTATGGCGTGTTTGCTGTTGCCGATGGGCGCTTTGGGCGATCGTATTGGCTTCAAACGGCTGGCGTTACTGGGGTCGACACTGTTCGGCCTGGCATCATTGATGGCTGCGTTTGCACCGTCTGTTGCTACACTGATAGCGGCTCGTGCGTTGCTGGCAATCGGGGCTGCGATGATTCTGCCTGCAACATTGTCTGCTGTGCGCAATACCTTTACCGATGAACGCGAAAGGGCGTTAGCACTGGGGATATGGGTTGCTGTTGGTACTTCAGGTGCTGCGATGGGGCCATTGGTTGGTGGGTTATTACTGGAATACTTCTATTGGGGTTCGGTATTCCTTATTAACATCCCTATTATTATTGCGGTGGTCATTGTCACCCTGATAGTTATTCCCAACCAGCCCATTCGCACTGAACAGACCTGGAAACTGGCTCCGGCACTGGTGCTGATTGCCGCTGTTCTGCTGCTGGTCTATGCTGCTAAGAGTGGGTTGCGTGGCGGTGCTGACCCTGTTGTCACGTCTCTAACGGCATTAGTTGGCGCTGGGATGTTGTTTGCTTTTGTCCGGCATCAGCTATCCACTACCACTCCGATGATTGATTTTCGTCTAATTAGTCAGCGCGTTATTGCTATCGGCATGATGATGGCATTGACGGCGATGATAACGCTGGTCGGTTTCGAGCTTTTGCTGACGCAAGAGTTGCAGTTTGTTTTAGATAAAAGCCCGCTTGAAACTGGCATCTTCCTGCTGCCATTGATGATCGCCAGTGGTGTCAGTGGGCCGATATCCGGTTGGCTGGTGTCTAAACTAGGTTTACGGGCAGTAGCAAGCGCTGGTATTGCGCTGAGTGCATTAAGTTTTCTCGGCCTGGCCTGGACAGATTTTGCCACTCAGATTTATGTGGCATGGGTATGGATGGCGTTACTTGGTTTCAGTATTGAAGCTTCTTTGTTGGCATCCACTGCTGCGATTATGAGCACCGCACCGCCTGAAAAAGCAGGTGCAGTGGCTGCGGTGGAAGGCATGGCGTATGAATTGGGTGCGGGATTGGGCGTAGCAATATTTGGCCTGATACTATCACGGGCGTATACCGCCTCTATTGTACTGCCGGCCGATTTGCCTGCCAGCCTTGTTGAGCAGGCGAGTGCGTCGATCAGTGAAGCCATTCAGTTAGTGAATAGCTTGGGTGGGGACGAACAGTTGCTTGCGAGTGCTAAGTTGGCGTTTTCCTCCTTGCACCGTTTGGTGTTGGGTACGGCCAGTGGCTTATTGATTTTGCTCGCCGGTGTAGTGTGGTGCACCATGCCGGGGAAGAAAATGCGGCACTGGGAAGAACAGAGCGCAACACATCGCTGATTAGCGATCGGCTAACGTGTCATTCATTAAACAGTCATTACTCTTATTTAACTGTGTGATATACCTATTATAGCGTTCGGTAAAGGTAAGGCTTATGTCATGACAGAGCGACAATGTTCCGCACAACTTGATATTGATAGCTCAGTCCAGCCCCCCAAAGTATACGTCAGGGGGGACTGGGTATTGGCGCATTACTGTTTTCTGGCACCGAAGATTGTAGACCTGCCTGCCTCTGCCATGTTTGATTTCAACGAGTTAGGTGGGCTGGATACCGCAGGTGCAACCCTGCTGGCCACTCTTCTTGGAAAAAACCGGGTCAGTAATCTGCGTGAACTGGCTCCGCTTCTGCCTGATGAACGCTGCGTATTATTAGAAACGGTTAGTCAGGTTTTGCCTGATTTATCGCCTCAACCAGTGGCAAAAACGCAACCTTTCTGGGTTGGCCTGTTAGCGTCGATCGGCCAGTCGATGGCTAATTTATGGCAGGATTTTCAGTCATTGTTGGGTTTTGTCGGCCTGACACTGGAGGCTTTGTTGGGTACGGTTTTTCGCCCCTCCCGTTGGCGAGTGACCTCTCTGATCGCCAATATTCAGCAAATTGGCCTGAATGCTGTCCCTATTATTATGCTGCTGACCTTTCTGGTGGGCGCGGTTATCGCCTTTCTGGGGGCTACCGTTCTGACAACCTTCGGTGCGGGTATTTTTACCGTCGATTTGGTGGTGTTTTCTTTCCTGCGAGAGTTTGCGGTTCTGCTTACTGCTATTTTGATGGCAGGGCGAACAGCCAGTGCGTTCACCGCTGAAATTGGTTTGATGAAAGCTAACGAAGAGATCGATGCCATTCAGACGTTGGGGCTGAATCCGGTTGAGTTGCTGGTGCTCCCCCGTGTCTTAGCGCTGTTGGTATCGCTGCCGATGCTAACCTTTATCGGTATGATTTGTGGCATTTTTGGTGGCATGGTGGTGTGTGCCTTAGCACTGGATATTAGCCCAACGATGTTTTTATCAATTATGCAAAATAGCAACGGGTTGCAGCATTTTCTGGTGGGGATCAGCAAAGCGCCTATTTTTGCATTTTTGATTGCTATTATTGGTTGTCTGGAAGGGTTTGAGGTCACTGGCAGCGCTGAATCAGTCGGTATCCATACCACTGCTAGTGTGGTGCACTCTATCTTTGTTGTTATTCTGCTCGATGCCGTCGCAGCACTGTTTTTTCTGGAAATGGGGTGGTAAGCCATATGGCAGAAAATGCAATCATCCAAATTCGTGATCTGGTGAATTGCTTTGGTAAACAGTGTGTTCATGACGGCCTCAACCTGGATGTACATCGGGGGGAGGTTCTCGGTGTGGTGGGCGGTTCGGGCACCGGTAAGTCTGTTCTGTTGCGCAGTATTGTTGGATTACGTCGCCCAACAGCAGGAAAGATCCGTGTTTTTGGTAAGGATATAATGACGCTATCCGGTAAAGATCGCTCAATGGTAGAACGGCGATTCGGTGTTTTATTTCAACGGGGGGCATTGTTTAGTTCTCTTACAGTGATTGAAAACGTGGCGTTGCCATTGATAGAAAACGCCGGTTTGCCACGGGCAGAGGCTGAATGGTTGGCGCAGGTTAAGTTAGCCCTGGCAGGTTTGCCGCCCGAGGCGGGCAGTAAGTATCCGGCATCGCTGTCTGGTGGTATGGTAAAACGGGTTGCGTTGGCTCGTGCGTTGGCGTTGGATCCGGATATTCTTTTTCTTGATGAACCGACCGCTGGCCTGGATCCGATTGGCGCGGCGGCTTTTGACAGTTTGATCAGGACATTACGCGATGCGTTGAATCTTACCGTGTTTCTGGTGACTCATGATCTGGATACACTCTATACGCTTTGTGATCGCGTAGCGGTGCTCTCACAAAAGAAAGTGCTGGTGGTTGATACGTTAGATGCCGTTGCAGCGACCGATGATGCCTGGATTCAGGCGTATTTTCATGGCCCCCGTGGCCGCGCGGCTTACCAGGCTGCAACGAATAGCCCAGAGAGGTCGTAAGATGGAAACTCGTGCTCATCATGTCATCATTGGCCTGTTCACTCTCATTGTGGTCAGCGTCGCTTTGCTATTTTGCCTGTGGCTGACCACCGCCGGTTCTAATCGTCAGTTCAGGCTATACGATATCGTGTTCAACGAAGCCGTCAGCGGGTTGTCGCAGGGGAGCATTGTGCAATACAGCGGTATCCGGGTCGGAGAGGTAATACAGCTACGGCTGGATAAAGATAACCCTGGCAAGGTCTGGGCGAGGATCCGAGTGTCTGCTTCTACACCCATTCGACAGGATACTCAAGCCCGTTTGACGGTTGCCGGTATCACCGGTACTTCGAATATTCAGTTGAGCAGCGGCAGTCAGGTAAGCCCATTACTGGAGAGGGAAGATGATGAGATCCCGGTCATTGTTGCGACCCCGTCACCGATGAGCCAGTTGCTGACTAACAGCGAGAATTTTATGAGCAATGCTAACGAGGTGTTGGTGCGGTTGCATCAGCTATTGGCACCGGATAATCAGCAGCGGCTGATTAACACGTTGGAAAACCTGGAGTTGGTTACTCAGACGGTGGCAGACCAACGAGAAGATCTCCGCACGATGTTGCAGCAACTGGCGCAGGCCAGCAAACAGGCCAATAACACATTAGCACAAACGGATCGTTTGCTGCGTAATGCCAATGGCCTGATGGAAGGGCAGGGAAAACAACTGATTAGTGATTCTGCCAAGACGATGGCGTCATTACAGAATACCAGTGTCATTCTCAATAACCTGGTGAATCAAAATAAAACATCTCTTAATAATGGCATGCAGGGCATGAATGAACTGGGGCCAGCGATTGATGAGTTACGCAGAACATTGGCTACATTACGCGCGGCTGTTTCTCGTCTGGAAGAAAACCCTGCGGCTCTGTTGCGTGGTCGTGAAAGAACACAGGAGTTTACGCCTTAATGGTCTCTCTTAAATTGATTCGCTTTGCAGGCCGCCACACATGGCAGTTATTGGCACTACTGCCGTTGGCGCTGCTTTCAGCCTGTACTATCTTACCCAGCGCCCCGATATCGCAGGTTTACCTCCTGCCGGCTCAGACGGCAACGGCCATGCCACGGGCGCAGACGGTTGATTGGTCGTTGCGGGTGTCCCAACCGGCGACTAACCAGTTTATCAACAGCACACGAATTGCGGTACAACCTCAGGGGCAAGAAATTGCTGTCTACAAAGCGTCACGCTGGAGTGATTCTGCGCCGATCTTGCTGCGTAATCGCTTGATTCAGGCGTTCCGTACTGATGGCCGTGTCGGTGCAGTCAGTAGCGATGATGACAACCTTCAGGCCGATGTTGAGTTGAGTGGCGTTCTGTCGGCATTCCAGGGGGTGTATAACAGTGATAATAGTATTGTGTTGATCCGTTTTGATGCTCGTCTGGTAAGGATTTTGGACCGGCGGATTATTGCTTCCCGCCAGTTTGAGATCCGTCAACCAATAAAAGGCACTGATATGAATAACGTGGTTCAGGCGTTTGGTATCGCCAGTGACCAATTAGCAGCACAGATATTGAGCTGGACGTTACGACAGGTGCCGCAGTAGGAATAAATAAGAAAGCGTCAGCTATTGCGACTAATGTTTGGGTTATGCATTCAATCGGGTGATCGTACCAAGGTGGCAAGTGCGTTATTCACACTCAAGCTGAAAACGCTGACGGTACGGTTTCTGTTGATTTATAACACTTATGTCAGGTTAAGTAAGGTTCAACAATTAAACTGAATAAATAATTATTGACTTCCACAAAATAACTGTCCTCACTTGGAAAAGTATATTTTATGTCAAATAATTGTTGATTTTATGTTTCATAATGTTTGATTATTGTTGTGTAAGTTAAACAAAAGGGAGTCGTTATGCCTTGGAGGAATACTAAGCAGCAGTTCGGGCGAATTAATATTAGTCTCCATTGGTTAGTTGCATTTGCGGTATATGCATTATTCGCTCTGGGGTTATGGATGGTGACGCTAGCTTACTATGATGGCTGGTATCATCAGGCACCTGAAATTCATAAAAGCATCGGGTGCATACTCTTTGCTGTGATGTTATTTCGGGTACTATGGCGTTTTATTTCGCCGCCCCCTAAGCCACTGTCAACTTATACCCGTTTCACACGCATTAGTGCGATATTAGCCCATGTGCTTTTATACATTGTTCTGTTTTGCATTATGTTCAGCGGTTATTTGATCTCGACGGCTGATGGGCAACCTATCAATGTTTTTGGCTGGTTTACTGTGCCTGCGATACTGATCGGTTTACCCGATCAGGCTGATAACGCGGGTATTGTGCATCTTTATTTGGCCTGGTTCGTGGTCGTGCTTTCACTTTTGCATGGTCTGGCTGCACTTAAGCACCATTTTATTGATGGTGATATTACCCTTAAGCGGATGCTGGGGCGTAACACCGATTAACCAACTGTATATGGAGAATTAAGCATGTTTAATAAGACCCTATTGGGTATGAGTGTAGGTGCACTGATATTTGCTGCAGGAAGCGCCGTAGCCGCCGATTATAAAATCGATAAAGAAGGTCAGCACGCCTTTATCGATTTTCGGATTAAACACTTAGGCTATAGCTGGTTATATGGCAGCTTTAAGGATTTTGACGGTACTTTCACTTTCGATGAGGAAAATCCGGCAGCGGATAAAGTGAATGTCGTGATCAATACCAATAGCATTGATAGCAACCATGCAGAGCGTGATAAACATCTACGCAGTAAAGAATTCTTAAACGTAGCAAAATTCCCACAAGCGACTTTTGAATCCACTGAGGTGAAGAAAAAAGCTGATGGCTATTCAATTGTCGGTAATTTGACGCTAAATGGCGTGACGAAACCGGTGACGCTGGACAGTAAACTGATCGGGCAGGGCAATGACCCTTGGGGTGGCTATCGTGCTGGTTTTGAAGCTAATGGTAACATTAAGTTGAAAGATTTTAATATCACTACCGACCTGGGCCCCGCGTCGCAGGATGTGGAATTAATTATATCTGTAGAAGGTGTTCGAGCCAAATAGTTGCGCGCATCATTAGGCTAAAACAACCCTTTGATTCTTGATATTAATGACAACGTCCCGTAGCGGTGAAAACAGCCATTTCGTAAATATGCCGTGAAATCATCTCAGATGGCGCGTGCACTTTGCCTCACCATCTGAGATAGCATCGTCAGCAATCTGGAGCACCCTTCGGGGTGCTTTTTTATGACCGGGCTTCGGCACCGGGTGATAATACGCTCTGCCGCTTACCTATCATAACCACCAACGCCACAGTATTTTTAACCGCCGCGTGTTTTTAATCGACAGTGCTTTCAGGCTGACGCGAGCGTCGCGCTGTGTGACAATAGGGTAACACTCAGTTTAGATAAGATATGCATGGCGTTATCCCCGGGAATAAAAGAACAAATCAATCAGTGGTATAAGGCGCTTGCGCAGCAGATCCCCGATTTTATTTCACGGGCGCCACAGCGCCAGATGATCGCTGAAGTGGCGAAAACGTTGGCCGGTGATGGGGGTCGCCATTTGGCGATAGAAGCACCTACCGGTGTTGGCAAAACCTTGTCCTACCTGATCCCAGGCATTGCCGTCAGTCGAGCGGAGAGTAAACCGTTGGTGGTGAGTACCGCTAACGTGGCGTTACAGGATCAGATTTACAGTAAAGATTTACCGCTGTTAAAGAAAATTATCCCTGATCTCAAATTCACTGGTGCCTTCGGACGCGGGCGCTATGTTTGCCCGCGTAATTTGGCAGCGATGTGTACCGACGTCTCTGGGCAAGGGGATTTATCCTTGTTTCTTGGTGATGAGCTGGCTCCGGCTAGTGGTGAGGAGCAAGCGACTTGCCTGACATTATTTAAATCGCTGAGCAGTTATGCCTGGGACGGGCTACGTGATCATCATCAGTTGGCACTCAGTGATGGCTTATGGGCAAAATTGAGTACCGATAAGGCCAATTGCCTTGGGCGAAATTGCCATTACTTCCGTGAATGTCCATTCTTTCTTGCCCGCAAAGAGATCGAAAGTGCTGATGTGGTGGTGGCAAACCATGCACTGGTCATGGCGGCGCTGGAGACTGAATCTGTGTTACCCAATCCGAAGGCGCTGCTGCTGGTTTTAGATGAAGGGCACCACTTACCGGATGTGGCGCGTGATGCACTGGAAATTGAAGGCGAGATCACCGCAACTTTTGCCAATATGCAGTTGGATATGATGGTGCGACTGGTCGATCAATGCATGGTGCAATACCGGCCTAAAAATCCACCAGGATTGGCAAACCCGGAGCGGCTTAAAAACCATTGTGAACAGTTGCGCGAACTGATGTTGAGTGTTGAGCAGCAAGTCAGCCGGTTTTTTCCCACCGAGGGGAATTCGGCAGTATATCGTTTTGATATGGGCGAACTGCCGGGCAGCTTGATAGAGGATTGTGCCAAATTATTTAAACTGACCGACGCCCTGCGTGGGTTGACTGAATATGTGCTTAATGATTTAAGTGAGCAAACCGGTAAACACGACATTGTCCGTTTACATCGTGCTATTTTGCAAATGAGCCGGACTCTGGGCTATCTGGAGGCGATGAGCAAGCTGTGGCGGCTGGCTGCGATGGAGAAAGCGTCGAACGCCCCCATATCCAAATGGGTGACCCGCGACTACCGTGATAACCAAATTCATCTCTATTTCCATTGTGTGGGAATTCGTGTCAGCGACCAACTTGATAAGATGCTATGGCGCAAAGTTCCTCATGTAATTGTTACTTCAGCGACCTTACGTTCACTGAACAGCTTTGCGCGTTTACAAGAATTGAGCGGCCTGAGCGAGAAAGCTGGTGATCGCTTTGAGTCGCTATCGTCGCCGTTTAATCATATTGAGCAGGGGAAGTTGATTATCCCTAAAATGCGTTTTGAGCCGACGATGGCTCATGAGGCTGAACATCTGGCGGAAATGGCTCAATTCTTCCGTACGCAACAAGCCAGCGGGCGGCATAAAGGTATGCTGATTCTGTTCAGTAGCCATCGTGCAATGCAGACTTTTCTCAGTCACGTTACTGATCTGCGCTTAATGCTGTTAGTACAAGGGGATAAACCCCGTTATCGCCTGGTAGAAGAACATCGCAAGCGGGTGACTAACGGTACTGCCAGTGTATTAATTGGGTTGCAATCATTTGCTGAAGGCTTGGATTTGAAAGGGGAATTACTCACTCAGGTGCATATTCACAAAATTTCATTCCCGCCTATCGACAGCCCGGTGATCCTGACTGAAGGTGAGTGGCTGAAGTCTTTGAAGCGTTATCCGTTTGAAGTGCAGAGCCTGCCGAGTGCTTCGTTTAATCTGATCCAGCAAGTTGGGCGGTTAATCCGCAGTAATGAATGTTACGGTGAAGTTGTGATTTATGACCGGCGTTTATTGACCAAAGGCTACGGTTCTCGGCTATTGGCTGCATTACCGGTCTTCCCAATTGAACAACCAGACATGCCTGAAGGTGTTACCGCCTCGGTTGCCAACGTGGTGGCTAAACCGGCGCTGAAAAGAGTAAGGCGGGCGCGAGGGGTAAGGTAATATTTTATCTTTTTTACTAATTATTAATCCAAATCACCATTTTATCTATGATCTTTCGCTATAAGCATAAATTCAATGACTACGCTTATATAAGCCGCTGGTGAATTGATCCCAACAGGTTCTACCTCCGGTGAAAATTACGGGTTATTGGTTAGCGATGATGCTAACTGTTGTCGACATCTTTAACGGGCAGGGGTGAAGCAGAATGAAACAACTAATGGCAGAGTTTATCGGTACTTTCTGGTTAGTGTTAGGCGGCTGTGGGAGCGCGGTGTTGGCTGCAATGTTCCCGGTGGCAGGTATTGGATTTCTTGGTGTTGCACTGGCCTTTGGTTTGACCGTCGTTACGATGGCTTACGCGCTTGGGCATATTTCTGGTGCGCACTTTAATCCGGCAGTTTCTCTGGGATTATGGGTCGGTGGGCGCTTTTCTGGTGCACAACTGGTGCCTTACATCATCGCACAGGTACTGGGCGGGTTGGCAGGCGCTGCAATCTTGTATCTTATCGCCAGCGGCAAAGTGGGCTTTGATGTTAGTGCCGGTTTCGCCAGTAATGGTTTTGGTGTCCATTCGCCGGGAGGATATAATTTGCAGTCGGTGTTGGTGGCTGAAGTGGTCCTGACGATGGGATTTGTCATGGTCATCATGGGGGCAACAGATAAACGATCTCCTGCTGTAGCGGCTCCGCTGGCTATTGGGTTATGTTTAACGCTGATCCATTTAATCAGTATTCCAGTGGATAACACGTCGGTAAATCCCGCACGCAGTACGGGTGTGGCAATATTTGCCGGTGGTATTGCGCTGCAACAGCTCTGGGTCTTCTGGCTGGCACCGCTGGTAGGTGGGGCCTTGGGAGGGGCAATCTATCGCGTTTTATTCAGCCAACAGGAAGAAGTAATAAAACCATCATAACTGATATTAATGGATTACTGCTATCAATTGGTCACTGCTGTGTTTTTAACGCGGTAATGACCGCTTTCCCTCGCTAACCGCCCGTCAATAATCCCCTGTGATACCATTACTAACGATAAGTTCACACACATGATTTATGTTTAACAGATCCTGACAGGAGAAATACCCGATCATGGATTACAGCAAGATTATTAAAGAAATTGGGCGTGGTAAGAACCACGCGCGTGATTTGGATCAGGCCACTGCCTATGAACTGTATAAAGCGATGTTGGCAGGGCAGGTACCGGCGCTCGAATTGGGTGGGATTCTGATTGCATTTCGTATCAAAGGTGAATCCAATCAGGAAATTCTGGGTTTTTATCAGGCGATGCAAGAACAGATGATGCCACTACGTGCGCCACAGGGTCGCCCGTTACCGGTGGTGATCCCCAGTTATAATGGTGCGCGCAAACACGCTAATCTGACGCCGTTATTGGCGCTGCTACTGTCACGCTTTAGCTTGCCGGTAGTGGTTCATGGTGTGACCGAGGGGGGGAGCCGTGTTACCAGTGCTGAGATCTTTCAACAGTTAAATATACCGTGGTCGCTCAGTGCACATGAAGCGCAACAGCGGCCTGATAATGGCTTGCCAGTTTTTATTCCGGTTTCCACATTGTCGGCTCAGTTAGACCAGCAGTTGCAGCAATACTGGCGTATGGGGGTGCGCAACAGCAGTCACACCTTGGCAAAGTTGGCAACGCCGTTTATTCACGATAAAGCGTTGCGGCTTGCCAGTGTTTCTCATCCCGAATATATGCAGAAAATCGGTGACTTCTTCCAGGTTATCCGTGCGCCGGCTTTGTTGCAACAAGGTACTGAAGGCGAAATTTACGCCAATCCATTTCGCTGCCCATTGATTTACCATATCAATGATGGTGAGCAGAGTATTTTGTTGGAACGCCAGCAGGCAGCAAATGAACCTGAGTTACCGCCGTCGAAAGCTGCCGCCATTACTGCTCGTTGGATAGACGCATGCCTAACTGGCGAACAACAGATCCCTGACGCGATTTTAAAGCAGGCTGCGTGTTGTTTGGTTGTCGCAGGGCTGGCAGAGAGTGTCGAGCAGGGGCTGCAACAGATGGGGTCTACTTTACTTTAATGGAAAATAAAAAAGTATTTCCAAAAGAAAAACGCGGATTGTATCCACGAAATCGTCATCGTTCACGCTATGATTTTGATTCATTTTCAGTAAGTTGGCCAGAGTTGGCTTCTTTTCTGGTACCAACTGATATGGCTGGCGCTTTACGTCAGTTTATCGGGATTAATCAACCTGCCTGTCGCCCCCTTGGGGCTGGCATAAACACGATTCAAATCCGTTCATGACCGATTTGCCCCTTGCTTGCCAGCTTCCTGTATTTTCAAATCTATTGGGTAGAATAGTGTTTTATTATTCAATATTCGCTTCAAGGAACCACAGGAATTTATCCAGGTCACGGGATGCGGCAGTAAACATGTCTGCGCTATCCTCATCCTTGACTTCTGTTATGGCCTTACGGACGGAGTTCGCGACCACGCCATAGCGATCTGCCAACTCTTTCAGATGCTGTTGCACACTATGAATATGGGTGGGATAGCTCTTCAGTGGCGTTTTATCTGTGATCAGTTGTGCCGTACCGAGTGCAACGCCACCTAATTGTACGGCGCGTTCTGCAAAAATATCCAGATGGTCGGTGAGCGCTGTGCGGAAACCATCCAGCATTTCGTGGACGGCGATAAAGTTGGCACCGCGCATGTTCCAGTGAGCTTGTTTAGTGATAAGTGACAGATCGATAAACTGGATAACCATCTGATTTAATAGCTCAATTGTAGGTTTTTTAGTCCGCTCATCAACGTCATTACGTGTATAGATTAGTTCGGAAGAATTAGTTTTTACCAGTTTTGCTGTACTCATAATTTGGGTACCTCTTTATTGAGTTAATTATCATTTTCTTCACCGAGGTAAGTATAACAAAGATATTTTATTTTGCAGGTTAGATTAGGCCTATCAATTAAATCGTCAATAATGATAATCATTTAAAAATGTAATTTTATATTGCATATTG
>JBEGTQ010000187.1:0-3775 GCA_041179305.1 Pseudomonadota bacterium
GACCTCGCCACATCAGCCGGTCACATTGCATAACCAGATCCTGAGTACCGATAGCTTAAAAACGGTAGGCGAAAAATTACTCAGTGAGAAAACCGCGGCATTACGCGCCACGCTGGATATCAATAGTGAACAGCGGCTTACACAGGCGTTAGATATGCTGCGTGCAGCGCAAAAGGTGATTTTGATTGGTATTGGTGCTTCTGGCTTGGTTGCCAAAGATCTTGCCTATAAGTTACTGAAAATTGGTGTGGTCGCAGTATCGGAAACGGATATGCATGTGCAACTGGCAGTGGTGCAGGCGCTGAATGTACAAGATTTAGTGTTGGCCATCTCGTTTAGTGGCGAGCGCCGCGAGATCAATCTGGCTGCTGAAGAGGCGCGGCGCAGTGGTGCCAAGGTATTAGCTCTCACCCGCTTTTGCCCCAACAGCCTGCAACAGCGTGCGGATCACTGCTTATATACTGTTTCAGAAGAACCGGTTATTCGCAGTGCAGCGATCTCCTCCAGCACAGCGCAATACGCGTTAACCGACCTGCTGTTTATGGCGATGATTCAACAAGACCTTGAAAGTGCACAGGATCATATTAAGCACAGTGCGGAACTGGTGAAAAAACTGGTCTAAAGGCACCCGAGAGGGATAATGCCCCGTTATTGAGAATGCCCGAACGATACAATTGTCGGTTGGCCCGCCCTATTGATAACATCATTGCTACTGATCCAGTCTGGATTGAGACGAATGAACAGTTATGAGATAAATTTATCCAACTGCATCATGCTGATAGATTGTAATACCTGCCGCTATGCTCGCTTTTGATACTAACAGTGCACACCTGCACATAATCAAAAAGGCGGCATTGCTATGCCCACCCCTCTGTTTTGATATCACTACAACTCACGGCTAAGACGGATCCTGGCTTTCAATAATCACGGTCGCGCAAGCATAACGGCGCTCATCAGCCAGTGTCACATGTAGCGACTTGACGCCTAATTCCACAGCTAATTCAGCCGCCCGTTGATGCAAATGCAGCGTCGGCTTCCCCAGCGCATCATTCACCACCTCGAATTGATTAAAGGCCAGGCCATTACGGATACCGGTACCAAATGCCTTGGCAGCAGCCTCTTTAACCGCAAAGCGTTTGGCCAGAAAACGAATTGGCTGTTGGTGTCGCTGATAATGCTGTAATTCCAACGGGCTGAGGATACGCTGAGCCAGCCTTTCACCACTGCGTTTTACTACTGCTTCAATCCTTGAAATCTCGACAATATCAGTGCCTAACCCAAGAATAGCCATTAACGACGCGCTTCCCGCATCAATATTTTCATATCATTAACGGCCGCAGCAAGGCCAGTCATTACAGCCTGACCAATTATTGCATGGCCGATATTCAGTTCATGCATTTCTGGCAATGCCGCTATAGGTTGCACGTTATAGTAAGTCAGGCCATGACCCGCATTCACTTTTAGGCCTTTACTCACAGCATAGCTCGCGGCTTTTGCAATACGGACTAATTCAGCCTGCCGCTCCAGTTCAGTGATAGCATCAGCATAAGCGCCGGTATGGATTTCGATATAAGGTGCCCCGACAGCAACGGCTGCATCAATCTGGCGCATATCTGCATTGATAAACAGTGAAACCAAAATACCCGCCTCAGATAATCGGCTGACCGCGATAGTCATTTTGTCAACCTGCCCGGCAACATCCAGCCCGCCCTCAGTAGTGACTTCCTGGCGTTTTTCCGGCACCAAACAGCAAAAGTGTGGCTGCAATTCACAGGCAATACCCACCATTTCATCGGTGACAGCCATCTCCAGATTCATGCGCGTCTGAAGGGTCTGACGTAAAATCCGCACGTCACGATCGTTGATGTGGCGGCGATCTTCGCGTAAGTGCACGGTAATACCATCAGCACCGGCTTGTTCCGCAATAAACGCTGCCTGAACAGGATCAGGGTAAATGGTCCCGCGTGCATTTCTTAGTGTCGCAATGTGATCAATATTAACGCCCAGCAACAAATCAGCCATAACAGCCCTCCAGATATGAATACATCTTTAATAGGTTAATAAGCATGTAAATAGATATGCCAGCAAATGCGTCAGTGTTTCGCAGTTTACACCGAGTGGGCTGGCGGCGGATAGATTACAGCGTGGGAAAGTTGACATCAGGCCGTTTAAAAAAGCGAAAAGCTGAACGTTATGCCACAGGATCTACTGGTGGCTTAATCACGAATTGGCGGAACAACTCACGACTGTTAAGTGGCTTGCCACCCAGATAAGGCTTAAGGGCAATACGAGTGAATCGTTTAGCCGCATGCAGCGTGTCGGTGTCAGGAAAATCCCGGTTAGCTAAAGCCTGTAGTTGACGGCCCGTAAAACTGTAGTGATCAACCACCAGACTGGCGATAAACCCTTTCTCTTCGCGATAACGGTAAGTCATGGTCTCTGCTACCGGTTCACCACTGCCAGCGCAACGCAGAAAATCTACCCCGTACCCCAAGTTTGCCAGCATCGCCAGCTCAAATTGGCGTAAAGCATGCTCGGGCTTTCCGTCGCTGCCAGCCAGCGTTTGCAGACAATGCAGATAGTCAAAGAATAGAGCAGAGTAATTGGTTTGCTGTTCTAACACGCGGAAGAGCAATTCATTAACATATAAGCCGCTATACAACATAGAGCCAGTCAATGGAAGAGCCAACGATACCGGCTCAGCACTGCGTAACGTTTTAACTTCACCACGCCCAGTCCAACGAACTAACAATGGTGTAAAAGGCTGTAAGCAGCCTTTTAGATTGGAACGGCGACCCCGCGCACCCTTCGCCAACACCCGCATACGGCCTTCCCCCTCAGTGAATAAATCCAGCATCAGACTGGTTTCACTGTAAGGTCGCCCATGCAGGACAAATGCGCGTTGCCAACCTTCCATCACCGAGCCTTATTTCAGATCGTCGGTATAGCCTAAGCTGCGCAATGCACGTTCGTCATCTGCCCAGCCGGATTTCACTTTAACCCATAGCTCAAGATGCACTTTCGCTTCGAACATTTGTTCCATGTCCTGACGAGCTTCGATACCAATGGTTTTGATTTTTGAACCTTTATTGCCGATGACCATTTTCTTCTGGCCTTCGCGTTCCACCAAAATCAGGCCGTGGATGTTATAGCCACCGCGCTCATTCGGAACAAACTGTTCAATTTCAACCGTTACGGAGTAAGGCAGTTCCTCACCCAGAAAACGCATCAGCTTTTCACGAATGATTTCAGACGCCATAAAACGCTGGGAACGATCCGTGATGTAGTCTTCAGGAAAATGGTGATCGGCTTCGGGCATATGCTTACGCACAATGCTGGCGATAGTATCCACATTCATTCCTTTCTCGGCAGAGATTGGAACGACATCGAGGAAATTCATCTGCTGGCTGAGAAATTGGATATGCGGCAATAGCTTAGTTTTGTCTGTTACGTTATCCACTTTATTAATAGCCAATAAGACCGGACATTGCAAACTGCGTAGCTTATTAACCACCATTTCGTCGTCGGCTGTCCAATTGGTGCCTTCGACCACAAAAATCACTAATTCCACATCACCGATAGAGCTGCTTGCCGCGCGATTCATCAACCGGTTAATCGCGCGCTTTTCTTCAATATGCAGCCCTGGGGTATCAACATAAATAGCCTGATATAGTCCTTCAGTATGGATCCCCATAATACGGTGACGTGTGGTTTGCGGTTTACGCGAGGTGATGGAGATTTTTTGCCCCAGCAACTCATTTAGCAAGGTAGATTT
>JBEGTQ010000188.1:0-4699 GCA_041179305.1 Pseudomonadota bacterium
AGGCAAAATACACCTCATGCAATAGCCGACGTTTAAATACGCCGGTTATTTTTTTGCATTCGTGTTTTCACAAACCCAAGAGGCCGGACAACGTTTCGGATAGATAAACAGGTTCGCCAGCGATTATTCACAACTGAAATCGCCGTTATGAGGAAAGAAAGATGGGGCAATTATTCACTCTGGCAGCGGTGTCCACCGCTATGCGCTGCACATGCAGCGATTATGGAGCAACAGGTATGGTAAGTACCCGTTACATCGCTTCCGTTTCCCCACTCACGTATCCCCGGCAGATACGAAGTTTCCCCGTCACCTCTGTCCATTGCACTATACTTGCAAATTGGGTTGAAGGTATGGGGAGGCTGAATCATGGCGCATAATGCTACTGTTGCAGTCGGCACCAATCAAACTGGCACCAACAATCGCGTCCAACTCAGAAAAACATTGACATTAGTGCAAGTAGTGATGATGGGTCTTGCCTATCTCCAGCCAATGACTATTTTTGATACTTTTGGTATTGTTTCTGGTCTGACCGATGGCCATGTTGCGACATCTTATGCCATTGCGTTGATTGCGGTGCTATTCACTGCAGTCAGCTATGGTAAATTGGTTAAGCGTTTCCCATCTGCGGGTTCTGCTTATACTTACGCCCAGAAATCTATTAACCCGAACGTTGGCTTTATGGTGGGTTGGTCATCACTACTGGACTACCTGTTCATGCCGATGATTAATATTCTGTTGGCAAAAATTTATCTCGAAGCGATTTTCCCTGGTGTGCCATCGTGGATTTTTGTTGGTGTACTGGTCACCCTGATGACGCTGTTTAACCTGCGTGGCATCAACGTGGTGGCTAACCTGAATACCGTTATTGTGGTGGTGCAGGTGGCTATCATGGTGGTCTTCATGGGGCTGCTGATCCACGGTGTTTATCAGGGTGAGGGAGCGGGTACTTTGGTGAGTCCTAAACCTTTCTATTCTGAGAACGCCCATTTGGTACCGATGATAACCGGGGCCACAATACTGTGTTTCTCGTTTTTGGGTTTCGACGGCATTAGTTCTTTGTCCGAAGAAACGCCGAATGCAGGCAAAGTGATCCCGAAAGCGATCTTCCTGACGGCGTTGATTGGCGGTGTGATCTTTATCGTGGTTTCTTACTTCTTACAGCTCTATTTCCCGGATATTTCACGCTTCACTGATCCGGATGCATCACAGCCGGAGATCATGCTGTTTGTTGCGGGTAAGTTCTTTCAGTCAGTGATCTTGTGCTTCTCTTGTGTCACAGTGCTGGCGTCCGGTATGGCGGCACACGCTGGTGTTTCACGTTTGCTGTACGTAATGGGGCGCGATGGGGTATTACCAGATAAAATATTTGGTTACGTGCATCCGAAATGGCGAACTCCAGCCATCAATGTGCTGTTGGTTGGTGGCGTGGCGTTATCCGCTATCTCGTTTGACCTGGTGACGGCAACTGCATTGATTAATTTCGGTGCGCTGGTGGCTTTTACTTTCGTGAACTTGTCAGTTATTGCGCAGTTCTATATTCGTGAACGCTGTAACAAAACGTTTAAGGACCATTTCAACTACCTGATCCTGCCAATGATTGGTGCAGGGACGGTCGGTGTGCTGTGGATGAATCTGGAAAGCAGTTCGATGAAGCTGGGCTTGGTGTGGGGTGTTATTGGCCTGCTTTATATTGTCTGGAAAACCCGCGCATTCCGTCACGCGCTGCCACAGTTTAATGGCGAACTGGCACAATAACTGTCTTATTGTGCTGTAGCTGACTAAAAATGGAGCCTAATGGCTCCGTTTTTTATTGGATAATATACACCCGCGAGATTAACTCACCAGGTCTCTGGCGTAGTCAAACAGAGCTTTCAACAGCGCCAGTTTCTTTTTGTCATTCTCATACTGGTTATAAAATTGCTCCAGTTGCAGCACATATTCTCGCACTCTTTCTGGATTAAGCGCTTCGCGACGATGTTCTAACCAGCGTTGTTGTTCACTGTCAGTCAAGATATTTGGGTAGTTACGAGCGCGAAAACGGAAAAACAAGGTTTCCAGCCGTGGATCTTGAAAGGTCAAATCCAGCGCAGGCAGGTTTTGCGGCTTAGTTTGCAAAATGATTTTCATGGTGGCACGGTCTGCATCACTGAAAAATCCGTTATACAATTGTGTATCAACATCTTCGGATACAGCAAAAGGTTCAGCTTCGGCAAACAGTGCCACCACTTTTTCACGTACTTGTGGATTTTGCCGCAATAATTGCAAATTTTGTAGGCAACGTTGCCGATCAATACCCAAACGATCGGCATTTTCTGGCAACAGAGTTTTAGCCGGAGCCAGTATCGGGCATTTATTGATATGTACTAGTTTCAGCGGCACTGGCACGTCTTGAGCATTGAGTTTGTCACGGCGGGTATACAGGCGTTCGCGCAGTGTATCGCTGTCCAGTTCCAGCAATGGTGACATATCACCCGCCAGATCACACATAATCACGGCATTTTTATTCTCAGGGTGCCATGCCAGCGGTGCGACCCAACTGGTATTGCCGCGTGCCGCACCAAACATGCCAGAAACATGTACCAACGGAGTCATCTCTGCAATGTCAATCAGGGCGTTGATTTTGTGCTTAGTGCGGTGTTGATAGAGATAATCGAACAGACGGGGCTGAGCCTGTTTGACCCGCTTTGCCATTGCGATGGTGGCATGCACATCTGACATTGCATCATGGGCGTGCAAATGTTCGATATTATTGGCTTTGGCCAGATGTTCCAGTTTAAAGCTCGGCAGGCCATCTTCATTTTCCGGCCAGATAATCCCTTCCGGGCGCAGTGCGTAACAGGCGCGCATTACATCCAGTAAGTCCCAGCGAGAATTTCCCCCTTGCCAGCTATAGGCGTAAGGATCATAAAAATTGCGGTAGAAAATGTTACGGCTAACTTCGTCATCGAAACGAATATTGTTGTAACCGAGAATACAGGTGCCGGGTACATTGAACGCTTGGTGGATCTGGCGGGCGAACTCAGCTTCAGTCACGCCATTAGCTAAGGCATACTGCGGTGTAATACCGGTTATTATCACGGCTTCCGGTTGCGGCAGGTAATCATCTGCTGGCGTGCAGTAAACCACCAATGGCTCTTCTATGATATTGAAATCCAAATCTGTGCGTATGCCAGCAAACTGTGCCGGCCTGTCCAACGCAGGCCGCTGGCCGAAAGTTTCGTAATCGTGAACATAAAATGTCTTTTGTATCGGATTGTTTTTCACTGTATTTATATGCTCTTTTCTTGCCAATTTTGTACATTAATTTCAATGAATTTTATGCTTCTTTGCGTAACTAGCTGACTAGTTTAAAGGCATCCTTTCCGGATCTGGGTACCTGTATTGAAACCCTAACTCATTACAAATCTTGCTGCCATCAATCTCGCGTGGCGCTTCTTCAATTTCTTCTGCTGAAAACGCTGGCGGTGTCAGTTGTAACACGCGAGCGCACGCAGGATAGAAGTCACGCTTAGCCGGATGAAGTGGTGCACATAAATTGTAAATATGCCCCCCTCTCGGCAAATTCAGCAGCAGTTCGATGGCTGATATCACATCTTCCTGATGTACCAGATTGACCCCCATAGCTCCCCCCTTCACACCCGTTTTACCTGCCAGAAAACGTCCAGGATTGCGATCATTACCGACCAATCCGGCCAAACGCAGAATATCCACTGAGGTATTGGGTAATTTGTGTAGCCAAAGCTCCAACGCCATCAGCGCCTTACCGGCGAAGGTCACCGGTTGTAACGGTGAACTTTCTTTGATGCTGCCACAGGTTTCGCCATACACCGAGGTGGAACTGGTAAAGATAATGCGCGGGATACCTGCCGCCAAAGCGCTATCAACCACCATCTGTACTGCCTGAAAATATTGATCTCCGTTGTCGGCGTTACGGCTGGCGGGTAAGGTAATCACCAATACATCCACTGCCATTAATTGCGTCAAATCATCAGGATCACAAATCAACTCCGGTGTGAGTTGCAATTGAAAACAATTAACCCCACTCATTCTGGCGGCATCAACGCCATCCGGCGTGGTTTTACTGCCAACCACCGCTATCCCCTGACGAATCAATGAGTGCGCCAGTGGCATACCCAGCCAGCCCAAGCCTATAATGGCTACTTTCTTCATTTAAATTGTTCTCCACCAATTCATATCGATAATGCATACCACTAATAATCTACGCCAAGTCATGTTGTCTAACAATTAGTCACTGGAATTGCAGGTCGGCATCTTGAAGGACGGCAGTTATACCCGAGCTTAAACAGACAAAAAATGGAGAGATAACCGCTGAAAAGAAAACAATTACTGGTAGATAAATCAAGGTTAGTCACAATGAAATAAACTTATCCGGTGAAAAAAGGTTGCGTGCTACCCGCCGGATAGTTTAGGTTGATTGACGTAGATTGTGGCACATTCCGGTAATGTTGTTCACGTTATCGCCATTTTTGCTGTGTCAAAAAGCCCAAACAGAGAAGCTACTATGAATCGCGTTCAATGTAATCACCATCATCACCTTCATCCTGATTAGTCTTGCAGGCCGATGTGTGCTGGAAGACGATTAACGAATCTTCCAGGTGGCGGTAGAACGCAATTAGAGAAAGCCCTCGGAAGATCACCTTCCGAGGGCTTTTTTGTTGCTCAGAATTTTATAAAGATA
>JBEGTQ010000189.1:0-4296 GCA_041179305.1 Pseudomonadota bacterium
AGAAGTGAAAGGCAACGACTACAACCTGAATATTCCGCGCTATGTGGACACCTTCGAGGCTGAAGAAGAGATAGATCTAAACGCCATTGTGCAGCAAATCCGCGAACTTGAGCAGCAAGGTAAAACTACCGACGCGGTGATCACCGGTTTCTGCCAAGAGTTAGGTATTGCCACGCCCTTTACTGTGGGGGGTAAATAAGATGGTTGCGCCTAAGTTGAGGTTTAGGGATGAGAATGGGGAGGTGTTTGGGGAGTGGGGGAAAACACTGCTTGGCAAAGCCTGTTCAGTATTTAAAAGTGGCACATCAATCACATCCGAGAGGATAAGTAACGTTGATAAATACCCTGTTTTTGGTGGTAATGGGCTAAGAGGATATACAAATACCTACACACACGATGGTTTGTTTGTACTAATAGGGCGACAAGGTGCACTATGTGGAAACATTAACTTATCAAATGGGAAAAGTTATATTTCTGAACATGCAATAGCGGTTCAAGCAAATCCTAAAAACTGCACTATGTTTCTAGCGCATAATTTGCGGAGAATGCAACTAAACCGTTTATCTGAATCTTCAGCCCAACCTGGTTTATCTGTAGCTAAATTAATTAAACTCGTAATTTATCTACCCACCCTCCCCGAACAAACCAAAATCGCCAACTTCCTTTTGGCGGTCGATGAGCGTATTCAACAGGTTAGCCAAACCCATGCGCTACTCACCCAGTACAAAAAAGGCGTAATGCAGAAGATTTTTAGCCAGGAACTGCGGTTTAAGGATGAGAATGGGAAGGCGTTTGGGGAGTGGGAAAGCATAACCCTGGAAGATATTTTGGATTATGAACAACCGACAAAATATTTAGTTTCATCAGTAGACTATTCTAATGACTATCAAACACCAGTATTAACCGCAGGGAAAACTTTCATTTTAGGCTATACTAATGAGTTGAATGGAATTTATAAAAAGGGCTTGCCAACAATTATTTTTGATGACTTTACCACTGCATTTAAATATGTTGACTTTCCGTTTAAGGCAAAATCATCTGCTATGAAAATGCTAAAGTGTAAAAATGATGATTATAATTTAAAATTCATCTTTGAAATCATGTCTACCCTTGATTTTCCTTTGGGTGATGAGCATAAACGCTATTGGATTTCCGAGTACTCAAAACAGTCAATTTTATTACCTACCCTCCCCGAACAAATCAAAATCGCCAATTTCCTCTCAGCGATTGACGATAAAATTAATCAGGCACAAAGCCAGTTAAGCGCCTTGCAGAACTATAAGCGCGGTTTATTGCAACAGATGTTTATTTAAGGAGCTAACGCCATGACCGAGCCACAGATTATTATTTACCACACCGAAGACGGTAATGCTAGTGTGCAACTGTTTAGCCGTGATGGCTCGGTATGGATGAACCAGAGCCAACTTGCGGAGCTGTTTTCTACCTCAGTGCCAAACATCAGTATGCATATCTCTAATATCTTGCAAGAGAATGAACTGGAAAGAAATTCAGTTATTAAGGATTACTTAATAACTGCCAATGATGGCAAAAATTACTCCGCTCGCTCGGAGCAATTCAAAGAGTTAGAAACCACCCTAAAGGCAAGGAAACCGTCATGAATACCCAGTCAGAGTACGCCCTGGAAAATGCGCTAATCGACCAACTGGAGCGTATGCACTACGACCGGGTTCGCATCGACAATGAAGCCGCCATGCTGGCAAACCTCAAGCAGCAGCTTGAAATTCACAATAAAACCACCTTTTCCGCCAGTGAGTTCCAGCGCATTCTGCACCACCTCAACAGTGGCAGCGTGCCCGACCGTGCCAAAAAGCTGCGCGATCACTTTGAGCTAAAGCGTGACGAGGTAGACGAACGCCGGGCAGAAACCCGCTATATCCGTTTTATTAACTGTGAAGAGTGGTGCGTGAATGAATTCCAGGTCACCAACCAGATCAGCATGGAGGGCAAGCGCAAAAACCGTTATGACGTCACCCTGCTAATTAACGGCCTGCCACTGGTACAGATTGAATTGAAACGCCGAGGTGCGGAGCTGAAAGTGGCCTTTCACCAGATCAACCGCTATCAGCATGAATCTTATGACGCCGGTTACGGCCTGTTCCAGTATGTGCAGGTGTTTATCATCAGTAACGGCGTTAACACCAAATACTTTTCCAACAACCGCCATCAGGCATTCCAGCAAGCTTTTTTCTGGACGGATATTCATAATGAACGCCTGTCTGATCTGAACGACTTTGCCGCCGAATTCCTCAAGCCGTGCCATATTGCCAAGATGATCACCCATTACACGGTGATCGGGGCCGATGAGGTGATCCGCGTGTTGCGCCCTTATCAGTTCTATGCCTGTGAAGCGCTGGTGGAGCGGGTAAAAAACAGCAACGATAACGGCTATATCTGGCATACCACCGGTTCAGGTAAAACGCTCACTTCCTTTAAGGCCAGCCAGATCATCCGTGACCTGCCGAAAGTGCATAAGGTGCTGTTTGTGGTGGACAGAAAAGATCTGGATTACCAGACCGCCCGCGAATTCAACACCTTTGCCAAAGGCAGCGTAGACAGCACCACCAGCACCCACAACCTGATCAAGCAGTTAAATGATGAAGGCACCTCGTTAATTGTCACCACACTGCAAAAGCTGAATAATGCCATTGTTAAACCCAAACACCTGAACAACATCAGCCATCTGCGCGATAAAAAAATCGTCTTTATCTTTGATGAATGCCACCGTAGCCAGTTTGGCGACACTCACCAGAATATCAAAAACTTCTTCACTCAGGCGCAAATGTTTGGCTTTACCGGCACGCCGATCCTGGCTGATAACGCCAACAGTGGCAACGTGTTGAATAAAACTACCAAAGATCTGTTTGGCGAATGCCTGCATAAATACGTGATTGTGGACGCCATCAAAGATGAAAATGTGCTGCGTTTCTCAGTGGAGTACGTGGGCAAATATCAGACCAAACCCGGTGCCAATAATCTGGATATTGCCGTGGAAGATATCGACACCCGCGAAGCGCTAGAGAACCCGCAACGGTTGAGCAAGATCGCCGATTATATTCTGGAGCACCACCGGCAAAAGACCAAACAGCCTGACTTTACCGCCATGTTTTGCGTCAGCAGCATTGAGGTATTAACCCAGTATTACCGCCTGTTTAAAGAAAAACAGACGGATACGGTGCGCCCGTTAAAAATCGCTACCATTTTCAGCTATGCCGCCAATGAAGAAAACCCCCAGGCGAACGGGCTGACAGCTAGTGGGTTAACCGCTGAAGAGTCCGCTGATATCCCCAGTGATGCCGCCATCAACCAGAACAGCCGCGATCACCTTGATAACTGTATCGCCGACTATAACAGCATGTTTGGCACCGCTCACAGCACCCGCGATAGCCAATCTTTCTACAACTATTATCAGGAGATTGCCAAACGGGTACGCCAGGGAGAAATTGATATTCTGCTGGTGGTGAATATGTTCCTGACCGGTTTTGACAGCCCGCGCCTCAATACCCTGTATGTGGATAAAAACCTGAAATTTCACGGGCTGATCCAGGCATTTTCCCGCACCAACCGCATTCTGAACGATAAAAAATCCCAGGGTAATATTGTTTGTTTCCGCAACCTGAAAGCGGCAACCGATGACGCCATCGCGCTGTTTTCCAACAAAGACGCCAAAGAAACCGTGTTGCTGGAGTCTTATGATACCTATATCAACCAGTTTAACGAAGCCACCGACCGCCTGTTAACCCTGACGCCTACGGTGCAAGCCGTTGATGCGCTGCCGGATGAACGGGCACAGCAAGCTTTTATCATCGCTTTCCGTGATCTGTTGCGGTTAAAAAACGTGTTAAGCAGCTTTGCCGATTTTGACGATGACGATCTGGCACTGTTGCCGCAACAGTTCGAGGATTTTAAAGGTAAGTATTTTGACCTGTACGACGTGGTGAAAAAGCGTGATGCAAAAGAAAAGGTGTCGATCCTGGACGATGTGGATTTTGAGTTAAGCCTGCTCCACCGTGATGAAATTAACGTTTCCTATATCCTTAATCTGTTACTGGGGTTACAGAAGATACGCGACCCGGAAGACGCCAAACAGCGCAAGAAAGGCATCCTTGACCTGCTGGCGGGGGAAGTGCAGCTACGCAGCAAGCGCGCGCTTATTCAAGCCTTTATTGATGACAACCTGCCGAACATCAAGCCGCAAGACAACGTTTTGACCGCCTTTGAACAGTATTGGCATACCCACCAGCAACAGGCACTGACTGCACTTTGTCAGGAAGAGAA
>JBEGTQ010000190.1:0-3542 GCA_041179305.1 Pseudomonadota bacterium
AATTACCGTAAGGGTACCATAGCGCTTTGAAGCGTGGTTCGACTCCCTCTTTCACCTTAGCTGCACGAAATTTAAGGTGAGCCAGGCAAATCATTATCCAGTTGATAACTAACGTTGATACCACCAAAGCCATCAATAATTCGAATGCTTTACCAGGCATAACATAGTTAATCACCACACCGGCTGAAGTTGCAAATGCCGAGAGCGCAACAGACAAGATAGGTACGCCATGTTTATTAACTTTGGTCAGCAACTTGGGTGCATTTCCCTGCGATGCCAAACCAAACAGCATGCGACTGTTGCAATACACACCACTGTTGTATACCGACAGCGCAGCCGTTAGAACGACCACGTTCAGAACGGTAGCGACCAGGTTACTGTCCAGCGCATGGAAGATCATCACGAACGGACTTCCACCTTCCACGACGTTGCCCCACGGATAAAGAGAAAGTAGCACTGTCAGTGAGCCAATATAAAAAATCAAAATGCGGTAAACGACCTGATTGGTTGCTTTGGGAATACTGCGATGCGGATCTTCTGCCTCAGCGGCAGTGATACCCACCATTTCCAGCCCGCCGAAAGAAAACATAATAACCGCCATCGCCATCACTAATCCGCTAACGCCATGAGGCATAAAACCGCCTTGCGCCCAGAGATTAGTAACAGAAGCACTCGGTCCACCGGAGCCTGACGCTAACAAATAAGCACCAAACATAATCATACCAATGATGGCAGCTATCTTTATGATAGCGAACCAAAATTCAGTCTCACCATAGATGCGGACATTTATTAAATTGATGGCATTAATCAGAATAAAGAACACCGCGGCTGATACCCATGTTGGTATCTCCGGCCACCAGTACTGAATATAAATACCCACCGCAGTCAATTCAGCCATACCAACCAAAATAAACATGGCCCAGTAATTCCAACCAGATAAGAAACCTGCAAAATCACCCCAATATTTATAGGCAAAATGGCTAAATGAGCCAGCGACAGGCTCTTCAACAACCATTTCACCAAGCTGGCGCATTATCAGAAATGCGATAAAACCACCAATGGCATAACCCAGGATCACCGAAGGGCCAGCCATTTTGATAGTCTGCGCTATTCCCAAAAATAATCCTGTACCAATCGCTCCACCCAAGGCAATAAGCTGAATGTGTCTATTTTTTAAACCGCGTTTTAGCGTTGAATCTTGCAACTGCTGTTCCATCCTATCCTCTGCCGCGCTTATTACACAACGCGTTTCATAAATGAATCTGCGGCGGTTTTTTAACATTTAAATCGATCAGCATCAAGGATAAAGGTTGTTTGATGTCTGTTGGATAGATACCCATAAATTTAAGTTAACTAATAATTTCGTTCAATTTATCGAGATAATGGATAATGCAACAGAAAATTCTGTGCAATCGAAGCAGATCAGATTTCCTGACTGGGCAAATGACAAATCATGGCAACACACAACGGGTTTTGACTACAAGCCTGTTATTCGTCTTGTAGATTGCTAATTCGAGCGTTTCACTGACAATTATTATTAATATCAGAGGAATAAAAACAAATTTCATTAGCATAAATGATGGTTCATGCATCGGTAGGATTATTGCTATTAATATCTCCGTAAGGATACCACTTGCGTCGGGAGATATAGAGGCCACACCGAAAACATCCATATTTGCATCCAATATTAACTATCTTATTATATGCATAACGAAAGTACTACCATATCAGTCTACCCGTCGCAAAAGTGAATCAGAAAAAAACATGAATAATAACGCGCACGAATAGTTTTTTATTGAAATTAAATATACGAAAAACAATCTGCTATTACCACGGAATAATGGTCGTAATAGTACATATGCCGGTACAGAAAATCTCCCCCTGATCGCAATAACTATCAAGAGCTAACAGGTAAAACAAGCAACAAACAGCAATGATAACTACCGTTGCAACAAGTTTATTTATGTTCAGATCGGGCACCTTTCTCAACATTTTTTTAATCATACTATATTAAGCCTCAACCATTTATAGCCAAGATGTAATTACTCGTATCGAATATATCAAAAATAAATTTCTCTTCCATCAGTTAACTCTAAAAATCACGAATAAATATGATTTAGGATTTTCAGTGTTAAATACTACATCAGTATAAACAAAACTGTTGAAAAAATCTTTTAACAGGCAAGAAAAATTAATTACCTTGAGTGATTATATAAAATTATTCAGAATATTAATGACAATTACCTACCTGACCCTACTACCTTCTGGTTAGGCATACTTATTAGTAGTAAAAAATGCTGCTGGTATAGATTTGCAGTGTCAATATCTACCATATACTGTATACCCGTCATATTTCAAGGTGCAAATGAGCCAGCTGCGAGTGAAACGCGATTTTTTCATAACGCCTTGACAGAGTCAGCATGCCGGTAGATCTCTAAATGTGAATGGGTCTAATTTGCGGGATGACTACAGAAGCTGTCCTGATTTTGTGATCTACTACACAGATGGCACCAGAAAACGCTTTTGTCATACATAGTAGCCAGTTCAGTGTTTTGTGTTGTTCAATTCAACTTGTGTATACTGCAATACTCCTATAACCAGAAAAAACAGACTGAAAAATGCCACAAGAAAGCCATCTCGCGTTAGTCTGCGCCCTCAGTAAGTGGGTCGAAAACCACTTGGGGCGGGTCGTCTACCTTGAAGAGTTAGCTGTATATTCAGGTTATTCACTTTGGCATATGCAAAAAATATTTAAAGAAGTTACCGGCGTATCACTGGGTAAATATATTCGAGAAAGGCGTTTGGCGGGAGCTGTTTATCAACTCAGGAGCAGTAATAGCACTATTTTTGATATTGCTTTGGATTTTGGCTTCGGCTCACAGTCACATTTTACCTATATGTTCAGAAAACACTACGACATAACCCCATATGACTTCAGACAAAATACAGATATTGACCTGAATATTGGACTACCGCTGCATGCCATTCACCAGAAGCTGGCCTGATATACGTACAAGTGCAATCCGGCGAATAACACCTTCAGTTCTCGAGCATCACTCGAACGGGTTGATTTGGTAGATGAACCCGTTTTGCGGAAAATATGATGACTGTTATGATCGATTTCATTACCTTTATTCCAACATTGCCATCGCATTTTCTGGCTTAACTGTCGCTACAATGCCCATAACCCCAGTATAAAGATTATGTATTCAATGAATGTGCCGATTATCCTGTCATATATTTCTGATAAAGTTGAGTAAAAAACGCGTAAAGAGGACATTTTACGTCAACTTTAGCCGTCTATCCCAGCATCAAAAAACGAATATTATACAATAAAATCAATAAATTGAATGCTTAATCTGAAATTGCTACCACTGCGAGCTACTGGCCAGTAAAGGAACTGACGCCAAACTGCGTAATACCTATTTCAGTGCTGCCTGACAATCGGTAAAAACCTCCCGTAAACCCTTGCGAATGGTAAACTGGAGAAAATTCAGTAAAAGCCATTCCATCGCGGACATAAATAGGGTACAAGGACGCCA
>JBEGTQ010000191.1:0-3941 GCA_041179305.1 Pseudomonadota bacterium
CCGGATGCGATGATTAAATGCTATTACTGTAGGTAATACACGTTGTAGCCATCTATGTGGCTTGAGGAAGCAAGAAATGACGACGATTGATAAAATTCAACGCCAGATAGCAGAAAACCCAATTCTGCTTTATATGAAAGGTTCACCTAAACTGCCAAACTGCGGTTTCTCTGCTCAGACTGTACAAGTATTGTCAGCGTGTGGTGAGCGTTTTGCTTACGTTGATATTCTGCAAAACCCGGATATCCGTGCTGAACTGCCAAAATATGCCAACTGGCCAACCTTCCCACAACTGTGGGTTGACGGCGAATTGGTCGGTGGATGTGATATTCTTATGGAAATGTATCAGCGTGGCGAACTGCAAGCACTCTTGAAAGAAACAGCAGATAAATACCGCTCGCAAGAAGATCAGCCAATCACAGACTAATGTGCCCCTGGCAGTGATATACCTGTCATCTTTCAAGTTGTAAGTATGTTAGTGGCACTCGCTGCACCCGAATCACTTACGTATGTAAGTAATTCGGGGTTATCTTGCTTGCCCGTCTGGCTGCATCTTGAAGTAACTTGGTTGTCCGATCGTTAGGAATCATGATCCGTCAAAGAGATATCCTGATGGCGGATCTTCTGTAATAAGACAGAAATATCAATTGTATCCACTTTATCAGCTTGCAGATGGGCGAGAGCATATTCATGCCAGACACCGGATTGCAGGAATAAAATAAACAGTTCACGATCCAGATGATTATCATTAACCATATTAACCATAATATTTAATGCTTCAGATAATAATTTAGCTGGTTTATAAGGGCGGTCCGCTGCGGTGAGTGCTTCAAATACATCTGCGATGGCCATCATCCGCACTGGAATACTCATTTGTTTATAGTTGAGTTGATATGGATAACCTTTACCATCCACACGTTCATGGTGCCCGCCGGCAATAACTGGCACATTAGACATGGTACGTGGGAAAGGTAATTTTTTCAGCATCACGATAGTTTGCATAATATGCTCGTTAATTTTGTAGCGTTCTTCTTCAGTAAGGGTTCCGCGTCGAATACTAAGATTATAAATTTCGCCCCGGTTATACAACAAGGTAGGTTCCGTAACTTTAAAATCAAGATATTCAGGACGTTTGTCTTTATTGTCGCGGTAAATAATATGTTCTTCTTTATCCGCTAACATCGGTTCTTGTACCGGCAGAGTCGGGGCAGGTTGTCGGGTTTTACGCATACGTTCTTCAGTAGCCACGCCGGCAGTATCATCTAATGTTCTGGTCCAATGATAACCGGCAATTTGCTGAATCCGAGCGATAGCCTCATCAGACATAAATTCACCACCCAAATTGCAGTGAGCGATAAAATTAAAGTCTTCATCTAACTGGCTTAATTCATCTATGAGTTTCTTTTGCTCCGCATCAGGAATATCGACAGCAATATAACGACGTAAAAAAGCAATTTCTTTTTCGCGTTTTAATACTTCAAATCGCATGCGGATTTCATGAATTCTGTCATAAATTAACTCCAACTTTGTCGATTTATCCACTACGAATTCTGGCGTGGTTATCTTGCCACAATCATGCAACCAGCAGGCAATATGCAGTTCCTCCCACTCATTGTCGGATAAATCAAAATTGGCGAAAGGCCCTTCTTTAGTATTTACCGCCGCACGCGCCAGCATTTTTGTTATTTCTGGAACGCGCTGACAGTGCCCGCCGGTATAAGCACTCTTGGCATCAATTGCGCCAGCAATAAGCTCGATAAAGGCATTGAGCAGATTTTTTTGTTCTTGCAACAGTCGTTGGGTTTCGACTGATACGGATAAACTGCCCACCAAAGCATTAACTAATTGAATTTTTGAGCGTTCTCGATTGGCATCGAGTTCGGAATTATTGAATAATAGTAAGAAGCCCAGAAGTTGCTCGTCGTGTGTCTTCATTGGAACAGCCAAAAAATGCAGGGGTAAATAGGGCTGTAAAAAATCACGCAATTGGCTGAATATATTATCTTTATTAAGGGTGCCAGTAGCAGTTTTGCCGTTGAAAATTGGTTCAAGTATAGTGAGGTTTTCTCCTTCAATCAGCAATGAGGACATGTTTGAAACCGGAATATTTTCACTATTCCAGCGAAATGCTGTGGGTGTAAATGTTTCCCCGTTTTTATCTACCAGGAAAATAATCCCACCAGTCATAGCGGCGATATCGGTTGTTTCACTTAGCAACCCTTGCATCTGGCGGAAGAAATTACTTTCTGCAGCCAGCATGTTACCCATTGAAATAAACTGCTTCAGTGTTGACTTCATTTTTGACATGGATTTGTGCAGTTCATCAACTTCTTCAATCACTGAATGTTCTAATTCCCGTTCCTCAAAGTGGAGATTACTGATGGAATCAGCATCCTGACGTAACCGGATAAGCGGTTTTGATATTTTTAATGAGAAATACCAGACTATTGGTAAAGTTAACATCAATAGGATAGATGCGATCAACGTGGAATGATTGCGGATAGAATTGGCATCTGCGGTGAGATAAGCTGCAGGGGTTGCGATCACCAACTGGTATTTATTTCCGCTGTTGTTGATATCGACGACTGAACCAAACCATTGCTGGTTTTGCGCCTCAAACATCATGCTGTTACTACCGGCTGCATTGCGTTGCCTGGACGTATTGCTTGGTGTAGGCGCACTGTTTTGTGCGGATAAATTGCTTTGAGAGTCTAACAATACCTGTAATACAGGGCTTTCTTTGTCCAGAGTTAGCTTATTTGTTGCTAAATTTGCGGAATTTTTAGCTTTCGGCAGGCTGGCAATGACTTCACCATGTGAATTGATAATAATAGCCTGACTACCGGGTGGCAGATTTTGCCTGACTAAAAATTGCGATAGTGAGGCTAGAGAAACATCCAAACCAATAATTGCCTGTTTATTCTCAGCCTGCCGGCTATACGTAAAGCCAGCTTCACCCGTAGCTTTAAATATATAAAGAGGAGAAGTAATAAGGGTGGGGCTTGCCGATGCTAAAATAAACCAATCACGAAGGCGCGGGTCATAGTTATCGTTATCTTGTGGTATGACCGCGATAACCTGTAATTGGCTATTGAGATAAATAAAACGTTTTTCCGGCATACTGTCTAAAAATCGATTGCTTTGAACCAACCATGCGGCATTATCGGGGACATTGAATAATGAACGATTAGCCTCGGTCAGGCGACGTAACATAAACATATCACCGTTGGGGTAGGCGCTATAGACGGCACTGGCATAGCTATTATTATTTAGAATTTCAACGAATTTACTAATAAAAGCCATTCGTTGCTCTAGCGTGGTTAACTCTGTTATCCGCATACTTGCGAGAATGTTTACTGACATTATCATCGGGCGGGTGACGGCATCTAATTCGGCTGCAATCGCGGTTCCAGTTTTTTGATACTGGCGATTAGTGCTGATTTCAGTTAATTTTGTCAGTTGACTGTGGCCGAAAATAACAATCACGGTGCCGATTGAGACGATCAGCAAGGCAAATAAAGCCGCAATCTGGATATGCAAAGGGTAGCGGCTTTTGAGTCCGAACAGGTTACTTATCATTATGCCCATCCCAAAGGTTTAATATTCATTCTTATTTAATAATAGGATGTACAGAGGTAACTGACATATTACTCTTACATTCAGTGGGTTATGATTACTATTTGATTTGTAAGTTTTTTTTATATAAAATTGCTGTTTTTAGCATAAAAATCTGGTTACTCTGCAAAAATAAATTTTTAATTCGAAATAATTCAAAAAAAAACGGCATTTAGCAGCCCTAAATAGTTTGTAGGCAATAAAAAGGGCTCTGTCGCATTAGTGATATGAAGTTGGCAAAAGTTGCGTTGTCGGTTATTTAGGTGGCCAACAGATAAAATTGTTCCGCCAGTGACAATCCGTCACCGGCTGGATGATGAAGCTGT
>JBEGTQ010000192.1:0-3501 GCA_041179305.1 Pseudomonadota bacterium
CCAACTCTTACTGGGAACGCAGAGCCTTGAACTTGAGCGTTTTCCCCCACAGGAAAATTCCAATACCCTACAAGCATGGGAGGCAGCAGATGAATATCTGTTACAGAACATTGAGTTAAACCAGATTGCTGGCCGCCCGGTGCTGGTGTTTAACGATCAGTTTGGGGCGCTGGCCTGCGCATTACACGCTCATCGGCCGTTCAGTGTCAGTGACTCTTATATGAGCCAACTGGCGACGGCGCATAATTTGCGTTTAAACCATCTGGCTGAAAATACGGTAACGTTATTGAGCAGCATGGATGCCTTGCCGCAAGCACCTAAGCTGGTGGTGATTAAGATCCCTAAGGCGTTAGCCCTGCTAGAGCATCAATTGCATGCCTTGCGCCGCGTGGTGGCGCCAGATACGGTGATTATCGCCGGTGCGAAGTCGCGTGATGTGCATAATTCCACGTTGCAGTTGTTCGAAAAAGTTCTGGGGCCAACCAAAACGACGCTGGCGTGGAAGAAAGCCCGCTTGATCCACTGTGAAATAGCCAATATTCCACTGACAGACGCGCCAAAAACCACCGATTGGCCACTGGCTAACACGGAGTATGTTATTCATAACCATGCTAACGTCTTCTCCCGCAATAATCTGGATATCGGCGCGCGCTTCTTTATGGAGATCCTGCCGTATGATGTAACCGGCAAAATAGCGGATTTGGGCTGTGGTAATGGGGTTGTCGGGTTAATTGCGCTGGAGCAAAACCCACTGGCAGAAATGTTGTTTGTCGATGAGTCTTACATGGCAGTGGCATCCAGCGAACTGAATATTACTTATAACCGCCCACAAGACTTGTCGCGCTGCGAATTCATGGTGAGTCATGGCCTGGCCGGTGTCGAACGTGAGAGCCTGCAACTGGTGCTATGTAATCCTCCGTTTCACCAACAGCACGCCGTCAGTGACCACGTTGCATGGCAGATGTTCTGTGATGCCAAACGTTGCCTGAAGACCGGTGGCGTGCTGATGATCGTCGGTAACCGCCATCTGGATTACTTCCACAAACTTAAACGTTTGTTCGGTAACTGTGAGACGCTCGATTCAAATCAGAAGTTTATGGTGTTGAAAGCGGTGAAGACCGCCTCATCCCGTGCTGAGGGCGGTGGTAGCGGTAGCCTGGATATGTCATACAGTGATTTTTAAATCCTCGTCATACTGTTGAAGTGCGGGTGTGGTTTCTGCCACACCCTGTTTTCTTATTCCTACTTATATTGCCAGCGCCAGACGCGTCCCTTGATCAATCGCCCGGCGCGCGTCCAGCTCTGCTGCCACATCGGCTCCACCGATCAAATAGACAGTCTTGCCCAGATCCAACAACGGCTGATGCAATTCTCTACGTGGCTCCTGACCGGCGCAAATAATAATGGTATCGACTGGCAGGCAACTGCGTTGCCCGGCACGGGTGATATGTAAACCCTCATCATCAATGGCGTCATAGCTAACACTATTAAGCATTTTCACCCCACGCATGGCAAGACTGGTGCGGTGGATCCAGCCCGTCGTTTTGCCCAGGCCTTCGCCGACTTTGCTGGATTTCCGCTGTAGCAAAAAGATCTGCCGTGGAGAGGAGTGCACTTTAGCGCCTGCCGGTGCCAGCCCACCACGGTGTGCCAGTGCTCGATCGATACCCCATTCGTTGCTGAAGGCTTCGCTGCTCAGGCTGCTGGATTCACCCGATTGACTGAGGTATTCCGCGGTATCGAAACCAATTCCGCCAGCCCCGATAATGGCTACACGCTCGCCGACCGGTTTTTTATCACGCAACACTTCCAGATAAGTCAGGACTTTCGGATGGTCAATACCACTGATGTTCGGTAAGCGTGGTTGAATGCCACAGGCGAGGATCACCTCATCAAAAGCAGCCAGGTGTGCTGTTTGTACCCACGTATTCAGTTGTTGTTCCACGCCGTGCAACACTAACTGGCGGCGGAAATAGCGCAGTGTCTCGTAGAACTCTTCTTTGCCCGGGATCTGCTTAGCGATATTAAACTGGCCGCCAATATCGGCGGCGGCATCAAAGAGTGTGACCTGATGCCCACGGCTGGCGGCAGTTACCGCAAAAGCTAATCCCGCAGGGCCGGAGCCTACCACCGCCAGCCGTTTCGGAATGTCAGTGGGTACTATTGGCATTTCGGTTTCATGGCAGGCACGTGGATTGACCAAACATGAGGTCAGTTTGCCATCAAAAATCTGGTCAAGACAAGCCTGATTGCAACCGATGCAGGTATTAATTTCATCGGCGCGATCCTGCGCCGCTTTTTGCATAAAAGCCGCATCGGCGAGGAATGGGCGAGCCATCGACACCATATCCGCACAGCCGTCGACTAATGCTTGTTCAGCCACGGCGGGATCATTAATGCGGTTCGTGGTGATCAGGGGAATAGTCACTTTGCCCATCAACTTACGGGTGACCCAGATGAATCCAGCGCGTGGCACCATCGTGGCAATGGTTGGAATACGCGCCTCATGCCAGCCTATACCGGTATTGATCAACGTAGCACCGGCCTGTTCAATGGCCTGCGCTAACTGAACAACCTCTTCCCAGCTAGAGCCTGCCTCCACCAGATCAAGCATCGATAAGCGGTAAATCAGGATAAAATCAGAGCCGGTGGCTTGCCGCACTGCCCGCACGATTTCTACCGCAAAACGCATCCGGCGGGTAAAATCGCCACCCCATTCATCATCACGCTGATTAGTTCGTGCTGTCAGGAACTGATTTATCAGATAACCCTCAGAACCCATCACCTCAACGCCATCATAACCGGCTTGTTTCGCGAGTTGTGCGCAGTGAGCAAAGTCGGCAATGGTTTGTAGCACTTCATCACCGCTCAGTGCTTGCGGGGTAAACGGGTTAATCGGCGCTTGTAATGCCGAAGGGGCCACGGGGTGTTTCTGATAGCTGTAACGGCCTGCATGGAGAATTTGCAATGCGATTTTACCGCCCGCCTGGTGAACGGCATCGGTCACGATTTGATGATGGGGAAGTTGTGCTACTTCATTTAATACTGAAGCTCCTTGATACACCACGCCTTTACTGTTAGGGGCAATCCCACCGGTAACAATAAGGCCGACCCCCCCTGTTGCCCGTTCCGCGTAGAAGGCCGCCAAACGTTGCGAGCCTTCGGGTAATTCTTCCAGTCCGGTATGCATCGAACCCATTAAAACCCGATTTTTCAGGGTGGTAAAACCAAGATCCAAGGGCATGAACAGGTGAGGGTAAGCTGACATTGCAGTCTCCATTGAGTGTACTTCTGGCGACATTACACCCGATAAATCAGCGTAATGCGGCCAAATCGTTATTGTTATTTCTCCGCCGCCACAACGGATTTCAGTAAGTGGTCGGATGAGATTTTCACTCAAATTTAGACGTTGCTGCGCAGCTTGGGAAATCGTCGTGTGCTGATTGTGATAGCCGTCATGAATATGGCATGTACCGAGGCGGCAACTTGGGTATAGTTCTG
>JBEGTQ010000193.1:0-3539 GCA_041179305.1 Pseudomonadota bacterium
GCTCACGAACTGGAAGCCGACCTCTGGCAAGCATTAGGATCAGAAGAAACCCGGGAAATAGGCCGCAATACGCCAAAACGTTAACGTACGTCTGGCGTGATGAAAGTATTCATGGTTCAATGGCCAACAGTATGAAAACGTACTGTTAGCGGGTCAACTTTCTGACACTGGGCTAATTTTGTTGACCTGCCACGGTTAACGCGACAGAGCCTTATATTTTATACCGTTGCCAAACTATATAACAACGAACCAGAGAATTATCATGACCGATATTTTTGCCAATCCGAACAAAACACTTAATGCACTGGGTCTGCGCTGCCCAGAGCCGGTGATGATGGTGCGTAAAGCGGTTCGACATATGGAAAACGGTCAAACCTTGCTAATTATTGCTGATGACCCTGCTACTACCCGCGATATCTCCGGTTTCTGTCGTTTTATGGACCACCAGTTACTGGCGCAAGATATCGAACAGACGCCGTATCGATATTTAGTGAAAAAAGGGGTAAAAGCGGAATAACGTGCGTTTATAGCTGTTGCTCTTCAAGATGCAGGGTGTCGGCTGCCTTTACCCACCCCAGTCACTTACTTGGGTAAATTCCCCACCATTTTATTTAAATATTATTTATTCAAATATTCCGTTTACGTAACAACCTCAGCGCATTGGCGGTCACCAATGCAGTTGCACCGGAATCCGCTAAAACCGCGAGCCATAAGCCGGTTAGCCCCAATAGTGTGGTAATCAGGAAAATCCCTTTTAGGCCTAGTGCAATAGCGATGTTTTGATAAATATTGGCGTTGGCAGCCCGTGATAACAGAATGATTTCTGCCAGCCCAGTCAGACGGTTATGTGTCAATGCGGCATCGGCTGTTTCCAACGCGACATCAGTGCCACTACCCATAGCAATACCAATGCTGGCGGCCTTCATGGCGGGTGCATCGTTAATGCCATCTCCTACCATCACTGTTGGTTGTAACGCATTCAATGCCATCACCACCTGCACTTTATCCGCTGGCAGTAATCCGGCGTGGTAATCAATCCCTAACTCACTGGCAATCGCCGCAGCAGCGCGCGGGTTATCACCGGTTAACATTACACCTTGAATACCTAACTTTTTCAGAGAATAGATGGCTTGTTTGGCATCACTGCGCAGGGTATCCTGCAGTGCCAGTAAACCGATAAACTTCTCATTTTCCAGCACTGCAACGGCGGTTTTACCGCTGCTTTCTAGCTGGTCAAGCTGCCCTTGCCACTCTGCTGTGAGTAACGCCGGTTGTAGCTTACCGGGCGCGCTAACACGAACAACTAGCCCATTAACGATGCCTTCAACACCGACACCCGCCAGCGCACGCCGCTCTGTGGCCAATGGTAGCATAGGAGTATTTTGTTGCGCCTGTTGGATGATAGCAATAGCCAGTGGGTGGTGTGATCCGGTTTCAACCGCTGCCGCTAGCGCTAACAGGTCAGCTTCACTTATGCCGGAAACCGGCAGAATATCGGTTACTTTCGGTTTGCCCTCAGTTAACGTACCGGTTTTATCGAAGGCAACAGTTTGAATCGCGCCCAGTTGTTCCAGTGCTGCACCACCTTTTATAAGCGCCCCACGGCGCGTTGCCGCCGCCAGTGCAGAGGTGATCGCCGCCGGTGTGGAAATAACCAACGCACATGGGCAGCCGATAAGTAATAGCGTCAAACCACGATAAATCCAGGTTTCCCACGGTTCGGCAAAAGCCAATGGCGGCACCAGCATTACCAGCAAGGAAAACAACATAATCGCCGGTGTATAAATTCGGCTGAAACGGTCAATAAAACGTTCGATGGGTGCACGCCGTTCTTCTGCCAATTCAATCAGTTGCAAAATGCGATCAATGGCATTATTACCCGGCTCAGAAATCACGCGCATTTCGGTGGCGCGATCGACAGACAAGCTCCCCGCCGCGACTTTCTCACCCTGCCGGCGCTCAACTGGAATGGATTCGCCGGTCAGCGCGCTTTCATCAAAGCTGGCAAAAGGTGTTACCAGTTCAGCGTCGGCAGGCAGGCGGCCGCCCGGTGAGATTTCAATGATATCGCCAGGACGTAAACTGGCGGCCGGTACTGAGATTCGCTCGCCATTCTTTAATAGCAATGCCTCTTCTGGCACCAATGCCATCAGCGCCGTTACGCCACGACGAGCGCGGTTTGCTGCATAGGACTCAAGTCGTTCGCCCACCATAAATAGCAGCAGTACCATCGCCGCTTCAGCAGTTGCACCAATAAACATAGCCCCGATTGCGGCAACACTCATCAGGGTTTCAATAGCAAATGGCGTACCGGAACGGACCAGCTTCAACGCTTTGGTTGCAATAGGAATCAGCCCGATAATGGTGGTTGCGATGAACGCAAACTCGCTGAGTTCAGTGTTGAATAACGAGCTACCCCAACTAATAAGCATTAGTGTAATTAATAAACCTAACGGCAAATATTCGTTAAGATGTGATTCTGGGGTGCCCGTTTTTTGCTCTGATACGGCTTGTGTGTCGATTAGGCTGAATCCGGCCTGTGTTACCGCCTGCTGGACTTGAGGGCGAATATCCGTACATGCATCGACCACCAATTTTTTGGTAGTAAACAGGACTTTTATATTTTCAATACCCGCCAGGTTATTGACGGCATTTTCAATCTTACGGGCGCAACTGGGGCAGTCCATCCCTTTTACTTGCCAGCTAAAGCGCTGGCTAATTGAAGGTATAGTTGCTGCAAGTAAGTCGCTTTCTTCATCACCTTCATCTGGATGGTCCTGACTACAACATCCCTCCTCTTTATGTGAGTGCTTACTTACTGAATTGGCGCCGTCATTACTGGTAGCCATGGCTTGTTTGCTGCTGCAACCGGTTTGATGTTTCGTGTGAATATGGCCGCAGCAGCAATCACTGTGTTTATCGGATGAATGCGTATGTTCAGAATATGAATGCATGATGCTCCCTGGAATCGCAGTAAATTACATCAACTCATTGAATTATAAATACAGTGATCTGACAATCAGGAAATGCCCGACAAAATAGCATCCGGCGACAATTGTGTCACTCAGGACCTCTGACATTTGATCTTAAATGCCTAGTTTAGTTTTTAACACTTCATAAGGTGTTTTTCCACCATGTGCTGAATGGGGGCGATGACAGTTATAAATATAAAATGCCTCCCACTCTGCCAATTTTTCATGAAGGTCGACATCATCTGTATAATCGATAAGCTGATAAAATTCCTGTTTGGCGGTCAGCAGGAAGTCGATGGTCTGGCCTGAAGTATCCACCGGGCGGTACAGATATTTACACTGGCCTTTGATTTTGATTTAGGTCTCATCCATTCGCCACCGAGATCCCACGCTACGCTTATGCCGACGGAAAGCTTTATCCAGCAAAGGTACCAGGCCGATAACCCAGCGCCCCATTCCCAGTTGAAATGCAACAAAGTGACCCACTGGCTAGACCCGGATAAAATCACCGTTCTGGCCCTACTGGAGATCCCTTTGCATGCAGGGAAAACATCTGACTCAGAAAGA
>JBEGTQ010000194.1:0-2936 GCA_041179305.1 Pseudomonadota bacterium
CTGGCGGCGGCCAGAGACAGTGAGCTAAAAGGGCTGCGGTGGCTTGCCATTGGTTACAGCGCACTATTGCGTAATACTCCGCTGCTGATCCAACTGTTTTTTTGGTACTTTGCTGCCAGCCAGTTTTTGCCTGCATCCTGGGTTCCGTGGCTTAATACTCCCCATGAAGTGACACTTGTCGGGTTAACTCTGAGCTGGCCTTCTTTTGAATTTTTAGCCGGTTTTATTGGGCTAACTTTCTATTCCACCTCGTTTATTGCTGAAGAGCTGCGTGCGGGGATCAGTGGGGTGGCTAAGGGGCAAAAATACGCCGCTCATGCGTTGGGTCTAACTGGCTGGCAATCAATGCGCCATGTGGTGTTACCACAGGCACTGAAAATAGCCATGCCGCCATTGCTGGGCCAGTACATGAATATTATTAAAAATTCTTCATTAGCAATGGCAATCGGTGTTGCTGAACTTTCCTATGCTTCCCGTCAGGTTGAAACAGAAACACTAAGAACATTTCAGGCATTTGGTGTAGCCACGGTATTGTATATCGCCATTATCGCGTTGATTGAAGCTTGGGGTATGTGGCATCAACAACGAACTGCAATCAGGAGGCATTAAAATGGATTTTACCATTATCGCCGATAACTGGCGTTATTTGTTGTGGGGTACTTTCCCTGATGGCCTTCCTGGTGGGGCGGCATTAACTTTACTGATCAGCCTGATGGCAGGAATCTCTTCTGCTATTTTAGGTACCATTCTGGGCATATTACTGGCGATGTCACGTGGGGTTTGGGCGGGTATATTAGCTACCGTTTTAGGTTTCTTCCGCGCCATCCCAGTGATTATGCTGATTTTCTGGACTTACTTCCTGCTGCCCATTGCGTTTGGTGTGGATATACCGGAGATCACCACGGTAGTATGTGCGCTGGCGCTGATTGCGTCAGCTTATCTGGCTCATGCGGTGAAAGCGGGCATTGTTGCTATTGGTGCCGGTCAATGGCAGGCAGGATTATCGTTAGGTTTTAACCGCTGGCAGGTGTTGTGGTTTGTGGTTTTGCCGCAGGCATTACGCATGATGGTACCGTCATTTATCAATCAATGGATTTCATTGATTAAGGATACGTCTCTGGCTTATATAGTTGGAGTAAATGAACTGACTTTTTTGGCAACTCAGGTCAATAACCGCAGCATGGTTTATGCTATGGAAGTGTTCTTGTTTGTGGCATTGGTTTATTTTGTTTTATGTCTGGCATTGGATCTATTGGCGAATGGGCTGAATCACCGTTTCAGCCCACAAAATGCCACTAAACGTTCATGGCGCGGTTGTGTTGCATTAACCGTGTAATCATCCCGTAAATGAGGTATATGAGTCACAGAGCTTAGTCTGGAGTGGCTTTTTTTAGTCGTAGCTATATTCGTCTTTGTATTCGAATTCATTTTCTTCGAGAGTTATAAATGCTATTTGATAATTGGATGGATTTAGCTTTAATTCCTTCGGTTCAATTTTTTCCAATGCTTCAACGCGTTGTTCTATATTAACTGACGCGTCCTGTTTTATATCTTTTGATTCAATTTCTATTTTTGAATCGCTGAATGCCCACTTTTCAATTTTACTACTATCATCTCCCACAACATAAATATCGTTATCTTCTTGAAATCCATCCGTATTATCAGAGGTAAACGAATTTTTGGAGATGAACCCCTCGAATGTATTTCTGTGTTTATTTAACGGATTATATGTGTTTGATTTGGTTTCATTGTCGTTATTATTTGCATTTTGAGATATTCGGTTAACGTTCCCTGGCTTGGTAAGTGTAATGTTTGCAAAAATCCCCTGGAATGTATTCCCGTGTTTATTTAACGAGTTATATGTGTTTGATTTGGTTTTATTATCGTTGTTATTTGAATTTTGAGATATGCGGTTAACGTTCCCTGGCTTGGCAGATGTACTATTTACAAAAATCCCTTGAAATGTATTTCCGTGTTTATTTAACGGGTTATATGTGTTTGGTTTAGCTTTATTGTTACTTGCGTCTTGGGATATACGGTTAATGTTTCCAGCTCGAGTAGACGAACTGCCGGGATTTATTCCTTCGAATGTACCCCCGTATCTGTTTATTTTAGCGGCGGTGTTTGTTATTGAATCTATATTTATAGATGTGCCAGCGGTTTTTTTTGCTTCTTTACAGGTAATGTCTGGCGAGATCGTAGGCTGATTTCCTGTATTATATATAAGTCTCATTTATTCCACTCTTATTTCAATATTAAAATATAATATTAAAGTGGTTTGTAGGTGGTTGCTATCAAAAAGCGGTAAGGCCTTTAATTTGCTTATCTTCGATGATTTGCTGTTTAACGCCCGGCTTACGGGCTTCGTAAGCTGAAATACACGGTGGTCATCGCAGCAACGAAATCTGTCATAACCTTTAGGATTCTGACCATGACGGTAAACCTGAGCAGACTGGCAACGGGGACAATGAACGTTAATACCGGCTGCGCCTGGCTATTATTTGGCCAGTAGTGCATCCAGTCATGGTGATAAACATGCATTTGATATGATGTCACATAACCTGTTGGCAGGGGGCGACCTTTATCTGGTATTGGCTGATTTTGCTTCATATTGTCAGGCACATAAAAGAATTGATGCTTTGTACCGTGATAAGGATGAATGAGCCCGCTGTACCATATCTTAACACTGCCCGGGTAAGGATGTTCAGTTCTAATTCGCGATTACTGACAGCGAATCTGGCAAGCCAAACGTTAAGGAGAAGATTGCATGGATCGTAAATTGCTCGATCAAGCAGCAACACTGGCAGGGATAGCGGCCAATTACATCAATGCTTATGGCAGGCCACAGGCTATTTTGCCAGAAACCAAACAGCAGTTGTTGGCGGCTATGGGGCGTGCGTGCGCCGCTGATCACCCTCAGACAGAAATGACACCTT
>JBEGTQ010000195.1:0-6662 GCA_041179305.1 Pseudomonadota bacterium
ATTGGTTGGGCGCGAGAAGATGATTGCTGCTCTGCAACGGTTGAAAACCAGCAATGAACCGCAGGAAGAAAGCAGTATGATGGCTTTTTGCATTAATGGTAAATCCAAGAGCTTCAGCGAGCTGTTCATGTCGCATCCGCCATTGGACAAACGTATTGATGCGCTGCGTTCTGGTCAGTACTTGAAATAACTATCGTGACGGTTTTAATCAAAAAGCCACTTTGCCGCAGGTGAGTCCGAAGAAAAAAGCAGGTATGGAGAAAAGGCGATCTACTGATTGTGCGATCCATTCAGGAAGAGTAATGCTATGCCTGCCCGTAGGGTATGCCAGAACTTTATCCGGGACGCCTTGACTCGGTCTCTTCAACACGGTCGAAGCACACGCTGACGTGTTGGATGTCCAACGTTTAAGATGCCGTTCAGGTCGTGTTCTTTTCTGGTGCACAATATTCAATTTAGCATTCAGTGACTAAATCGTTCTGGGTGCAGCAACTGTTCGGCAGCTCTCTGTGCGTTAATCCATTGTTGGCCTCCAAACAAGTTACTGCGATTCAATAAATAATAGAACTGATAAATAGGTTGGCGCTCAATAAAGTCGGCAGGTAATGGCAAAACACTTTGATAACCATCATAAATCTGTGTTGGTAAGGCAGGGTAGAGAGGTAACATAGCAAGGTCACACTCCCTGTCCCCCCAATAGCAGGCGGGATCGAAGATAACCGGCCCTTCGCTGCTCGTTGCACAGTTAGCTGGCCATAAGTCGCCATGTAGCAAGGAGGGTGATGGTTGATGGTGTTGCAGCCGCGCCTGAACAAGAGAAGTTATTTTATCAATATCACCGAACGACATGCCTTTTTCTGCGGCTAGCTGTAATTGCCACCCGATGCGTTGTTCCGCAAAAAAATGTCCCCAACGGCGTTGCCAACTGTTGGGTTGGGGGGTGGTCGCCAGATCATTGTCAAAATCCAACCCAAACTGAAGTTGTTCGCTCCATTGATGCAGATGAGCTAATTGCTGGCCAAGACAATAGGCGCTATGAGCGTCCAGTGGCTTTAGCGGGATACATTCCAGCAGTAGAAAACTGTAATCGCGATCGCTGCCAACACCGTACACTTGTGGAACATGAACTGTTTTACTGCGGGCTAATAAAGCGAGTTGGTCTGCTTCGGCGGTGAATATCGGTAGCATCTCTCGGGTATTGCATTTAACGAACACGTCGGCTTCACCATAGCCGAGACGCCAGGCTTCATGAATATCACCACCCGCTAATCTGGTTCTTTCCCGGATTTCTGCTGGGCCCAGGCATTCACCTAACAGACGATTAACTGCTTGCCACATGATTCCCCCTATTTGCTGCCAGTCATATTTTTCGTTTTGAAAATGCAGGGTCGTTAGCCTGGGTCACTCACTTATGAGTCAGCGCTGGCAATGTTCAAACGGTTTACAACCCATTTGCCATTCGGCTGCTGCTCACCCGTAACTCTAATTTCTTCGGGTACGAGATCATCAGGTTAGCGTCTTTATTGTGCGAAAAACAAGAGTTGAAGCACAGGGCACCAGAATAAATATGCCGTCAAATGTAATTATCCTCAGGCATATTTATTGATACTTAATTAATTATAGCAGGTTACCTTTAGCTGCGTTTGTTCTGCTATCTGCACGAGCCAGTGCCGCTATTGGGCTGCCTTTTACGGGTCTAAAATGGCTATAGATGAGCGTAACAATAAAGAACATTGCCTGAATAATCACAATACATGGACCGGTGGCACCATCTATGTGGAAGCTTATCAAGGTACCTAATACACAGGCGACGACTGAAACCAGCGTGGCCACCACCAACATTTGATCAAAATTACGGCACACCATAAAAGCGATGATACCGGGTGCTATCAGCATCGCGATAACCAAAATCACCCCGACGGCCTGTAATGAGGCCACTATCGTCAAGGCCAACAGGCAGAGTAAGCCATAGTGCAATAATTTGACTGGCAGCCCGATGACGCGCGCATGGTCCGGGTCAAAACAATAGAGCATGAAATCTTTACGTTTTAGTAGCACGACCAACAGTGTAAATCCGGCAATCCATAACGTTTGTTTTAGTTCTGTCAACGAGATACCCAGCATATTACCGAATAAAATGTGGCTAAGATGTTGGTCGGTATCCATGCGAGAAAACAGCACCAGGCCAAAAGCAAACATACCGGAGAACACGATCCCCATCACCGTATCTTCTTTGACCCGACTGTTTTCTTTTAAATAGCCGGTGGCGACGGCGCAAAATATCCCCGAAACAAAAGCACCAATAACCAATGGAATGCCAAGCCAAAAGGCAAGAACAATGCCGGGCAGTACGGCATGAGAGATAGCATCCCCCATCAATGACCAACCTTTTAATACCAGATAGCAGGACAAGACGGCACACACGACGCCGGTAATTATCGCCGCGACAATTGCCCGTTGCATAAAGGGGTAGGAAAAAGGTTCGCTGACCAGACTCAACAACGTATTCATAGGCTATCCTTCGGAAGAGAGGCCGGTGGATGGCGGCGCTTCTGACGGCGGCGATAACGGGTTGCCAATAACCCATGTTTTGGCGCCAAAAAAAAGGCTAACAGGAACACTAAGGTTTGCAGGGTCACAATTACGCCGCCGGTGGCGCCATCCAGATAGAAGCTGAGGTAAGCACCAACGGCACTGGTAAACGCGCCGATTGCGATAGCAATGACCAGCAAGCGGCTGAAATGGTCAGTGAGCAGGTAGGCCGTTGCCCCTGGCGTGACCACCATCGCAATCACCAGGATCGCGCCGACGGTTTGTAAGGCTGCTACGGTACAAGCACTGAGCAGGGTAAAGAACAATATTTTCAGACGTAATGGCGATAAGCCAATTGACATGGCGTGGCTTTCATCGAAAAACACCGCCAGCAAGTCTTTCCAAATGAGGCAGAGGATCACGAATGAAACCAGAATAATGATTTCTACCTGCAACACATCTTCATCAGCAATGCCCAGAATATTGCCGAAAATAATCGATTGCACATTTACTGATGTGGGATTAAGTGAAACTATTAATAGCCCTACAGCAAAGAAGGTGGAGAAAATGAAGCCGATGATGGCATCTTCACGCAGGCGCGTGATGTGACGAACTAATGTCATGGCCAGCGCGGCAAGCATACCGGTAAAGAATGCCCCAGCCGCATAGGGCAGTCCCAACGCATAAGCACCAGCAACCCCGGGCACTACCGAGTGTGATAATGCATCGCCCATCAGTGACCAACCTTTTAGCATCAGATAGGCGGACAAAAATGCGCATACGGCGCCGACAATGGCACTGACCCAGATCGCTTTGACCATGTAATTGTAATTAAATGGCTGCAATAAAAGTTCCAACATCAGGAATTGTTCTCCTTTGACTGGCTTTGTGCTGGTGGATCATTCTTGGTGTGGCCATAGAATACAGCAGGACGCTCATCATCAGTGATAACAGTGACCGTACGCGGGTCGTTATCGTCATGCAATGTGTTACCCGACAGGTTGATATGACGCAATACACCGCCAAAGGTCATTTCCAGGTTCTTTTGAGTAAAAGTAGTTTCGGTCGGGCCGGCGGCCAGTACGGTTTGATTAATCAGGATAACGCGATCACAAAACTCTGGAACACTCCCCAGATTATGGGTTGAAACCAGAATCAAGTGACCTTCATCGCGCAGTGCGCCCAGCAGGTTAATAATGGCATTTTCTGTTTTGACATCAACGCCGGTGAATGGCTCGTCGAGCAACAAAACTGTGCCTTGTTGCGCCAATGCGCGTGCCAGAAACACCCGTTTTTTTTGCCCACCGGAAAGCTCACCAATCTGACGAGAACGCAATGCGCTTAAACCGACCCTTTCAATCGCGTTATCCACAATAGCTTTGTCGTTATTGTTCGGGATGCGCAGAAAATTCATTTTGCCATAGCGGCCCATCATCACCACATTTTCTACCAACACCGGAAAGTTCCAGTCCACATCTTCAGTCTGCGGTACGTAGGCAATGGTATTTTGTTTCAGTGCGTAGCTCACCGACTTATTGCTCAGTTCTACTTTCCCTACGCTGGGTTTTACCTGGCCCATAATGCTTTTAAACAGGGTTGATTTTCCACTGCCATTAACGCCAACCAAGGCGCAGATAGTCCCACCGGTTAGTGAAAAACTGGCGTCATGAATGGCAGTATGCCCATTATTATAAGTGACAGTGACATTATCCACTATCAGTTCCGGGCGGATAAAAACAGTTTGACTCATTGACCAAATCCTTTTGCAATAGTTTGTACCGTCGTGTTTATCAGGTCGATATAAGTAGGAACCGGTCCCTTTTCATTCGATAAAGAATCAACATATAGCACGCCGCCATAGCGGGCGCCCGTTTCTTTACTGACTTGTTTGGCGGGTTTATCTGAAATGGTACTTTCGCTGAATATCACCGGAATTTTATTGGCACGCATAGTATCTATAACATGACGAACCTGTTGCGGTGAGCCTTGCTCTTCCGCATTAATTGGCCATAAATAAACTTCTTTGAAGCCATAATCTTTCGCCAGGTAGCTGAATGCACCTTCACTGGTCACCAGCCAACGTTGTTTTGCAGGGATACGGGATAACCGTTCACGCAGTGGGGCGTCCAGCGCGGCAATTTTTGCGGCATACATTTTGGCGTTGCGATTATAGGTATCAGCATGGGCAGGATCGTGCTCTACCAATGCCTTACGGATATTTTCAATATAAATCAGGGCGTTTGACGGTGACATCCACGCGTGCGGATTAGGGATTCCTTGATAAGGCCCTTCACGAATGGGCAACGGTGTAATGCCATCGGTTACCACTGCGGAAGGGACATCTTTAATATTTTCGAAGAAACGTTCAAACCAGCGCTCCAGATTCATGCCATTCCACAAAATCAGGTCTGCGGATTGTGCCTTCACGATATCCCGTGGTGTTGGTTGATAGTCGTGGATTTCGGCGCCAGGTTTGGTGATCGATTCAACAGTGGCAGCGTCGCCAGCGACATTTTGCGCAATGTCTTGAATAATTGTGAAAGTTGTCACAATTTTGAATTTTTTATCAGCCACCTTATCGCTATTTTCCGCCAGTGCAGAGGTGCTGAGCAGTGAGGAAAGTACCAGGAGTGTAAAGAAGGCGATTGCCCGCGAAAAACCTGCCGCCACAGGCTGTATAATTTGCAGGTGGGGTATTTTTTGCTTAGTAAACATGGCGATGTCCAGCCTCTTTAAATGAAAATAATTATCAATATCATTGGCGATTAAGTCAAGTTTCGCCATACAATAAACTAAAACTTATCAATAGGTACCGAATATACTCGTGTCATCTTCAAAGTGCAGGGGGTTGCCTTTACTCACCTCAGCCACTGACTTGAGTAAGCTACCGGGGCTTTGCTCCGTTGCCGCCTGGCTGCATCTTGGCGTAATTTGTATATATCGCTCTGACTATTATGCTGATAATGATCAAACCAGGCTAAAAAATCTATTTGGACGGTGTGACAATTTGTATATGCTACAAAACATCTTATTAGCGTGGGGAATACTGTGAATCTAAAAGTCGGTTGCTTTATGGCAGTTTTATTGCTGGCGGGGTGTGCTAAACAGCCGCCTTCATCACAAACGAACAAGGGGTGGCTGAAGAAAACGCCTCCCGGTGGGAGTGTTAATGTACCGAAAAGCAGCACAGGTTCAAATGCTGTTGCTTATAGCGACGTAATTAAACAAGCTGCTACGCATTACGGTGTTGATGAAACCTTGATTAAAGCGATTATCCAGGTGGAGTCCGGTTACAATCCTGATGTGGTAAGCGCTTCAAATGCAATCGGTTTGATGCAGATTAAAGCCTCAACCGCCGGTCGTGATGCATACCGGATGAAAGGGCGGAATGGTCAGCCGAGTTCTGGCGAGTTAAAAGATCCGGTGAAGAATATCGATATTGGTGCTGCCTATATCAATATTTTGCAAAACCAACAGTTAGCGGGGATAAGTGATCCACAAACATTACATTATGCTACCATCGTTTCTTATGCCAATGGCGCGGGTGCCATGCTGCGAACGTTTTCATCAGATAAACGTTTGGCTGTGAATAAAATTAACAGTCTTAGCCCTAACGAATTTTATCAGCATATACAAAAGAAGCACCCCGCTGCGCAGGCTCCGCGTTACCTGTGGAAAGTCGATACTGCTTACCGTGCGATGTCAGAATGATATTAAAACGCCCCGATTGTGTGAACAATTGAGGCGGTGTTCCAGTAACCATTGCTACATGGAAACGGAAATCGATTATGGGCACATCCTGTAGAAATAGCAATACACCCACTGCTACGTAAAAGCAATAGGTCATAATGTAACTCAAAAAAATATCTTTACACAACTGGATATAGCGCCCTCTATACTGACGTCCGATGATAGATAAAACCATCATTCGCATTAAGGGCGATAGTATTTATCATTATATTGGGTAGTGATAACATGAGGTTACCTTGCGGTATTTTGTAGTAGCTTGAATTTAATCTGACACTCACTCATTTTTCAAGCTAAACGTTGTCAGTTGAGTTTGAGTGTCCGATGCGATAAATAAACTCTCAAGCTGCTTTTCTTTCGCCAAACCCTTGCTGCTTTCCCAA